>CAYREI010000001.1:0-24120 GCA_964423285.1 uncultured Pseudomonadales bacterium
ATTGTCAGACAAACTGAAAAACAATACCAGGCCAAGCTTGTCGGTGAAGTATAATACGAGTGTATTGAAAAAAAAATTTTTAGGTAAAATCTACACTTTTCTAATTTGTTCAATTATTTTTTTAATTCCTAGTAATTTATTTTTAAAACTAAACACATCTAGTGCTTATGTAAATGGTTTATTAGTTGATTATCTAATTCCAAAACTATATCTAAGTGATATTTTTATTTTGATTTTATTATTGCTTTGGCTAATTAAAATCATCATTAACAAGAAAAAAATTATCTTTAAGACTTCATATTTTTATTTACCTAGCATCTTAGCTTCACTTATCATCGTCAGACAAATATTTACCCCATATCCATGGGCCGCAGCATGGTATTTATTTAGATTGATTGAAATTGGGATGCTAGCTTGGTTTTTATTTACTCATAAAAAAATTTTCCAAAAATCAGCTGTTTATCTCACTATTATTTTCACCACATTATTTCAATCAGGTTTAGCTTTATGGCAATTTTTAACTCAACAATCTCTACTTGGTTTTAATTTCTTCGGAGAACCAAATCTATCAAACTCTATTGGCTTAGCTAAAGATATGTGGTGGAAAACTGGTAGGATCTTACCTTATGCCACCACAGCACACCCCAATATTTTGGGAGGGGTATTGGCAATTTTTAGTCTGGCTTTAATTAACCTGGTCTTAATTACAGAAAAAAAATGGTTCAAAATTTTAGCTAGTTTAACTGTTTTCTTAGCAATTTCTATTATCATTCTCACCCAATCAATCTCAGCAATTTTAACTTTAATAATTGGATTAATTTTAATCACTAGAAAAAAAATAGATGACACAATGTGTATCTTTTGTGGAACAATTTTCTTTATTTTTACTCCAATATTAATCGGCTTAGCTGCAAATCATTTAAAAAATGATGACTCACTCACACGCCGAGCCTATTTACAAACTGCTGCAACTAACATCATTCTAGATAATCCCATATTAGGTTGTGGATTTAACCAGTTCACCTCTAGAGTAGAGAAGTACAGCGATGCCAAAGAAATAGTAAGATTTGTTCAGCCTGTTCATCATGTGGGATTATTGTGGCTAGCAGAAACTGGAGTATTGGGAATCTTACTTATTTGGATCTTAAGCAAAAGATTAAAAATTAATCAATTAGTCTTACCGCTAATAATTCTCTTACCAATAGCAACTCTAGATCATTATTTACTGACTCAACAAACAGGATTATTGCTGGTAGTTTTTACTCTCCTGCAGGTGAAGCAGAAGGAGTAGCATCAGCTGAATCAGTAGCTTCTATTACAGGAGTCGGGGTTGGCTCGGGTTCTTTCCAATCTTCGCCACCCGTACCAATCTTAACTTTATTAGTTTCTTTATTTTTATCTCCTCGCGAATAAGCTTTGGCCCAAACTTCATAACGCCCCTTAGACAGATGCAGTTTGCCTTTGTACTCACGATCATTAACTGTTTCTCTAACTTCACCATTTACAATAATTTCAATTTTTTCAATACCCTCACCGCTTTCTGCTCTCACCTCAACCTCAATATCCTCAGAATCATATTTCTTTTCATTTTCAGGTTTTTTCATTTCTACCCACACATCACTGGATTCTCCACAATACTCAGTTGGATATTTATATCGTGAATCGTTTTGAGCTTCTATCCAAGCATTAACTGCCTCTTGCCAACGATTTTTATCATCTTGACTGACTGGATCATCTAATTGGATCACAATGTGCTCTTGCTCATCATAATCTCCGGCTGCAATCCGGGCTTCATTAGCTAATTTATCCTCACCCCGGCACAACTTAAGTTTGGTATGAATTGGATCTGGCAAAGATGGTAGGGTCCCCTTGATAATATATTCAGTTTTTTCAGGAAATCCATCATGTGCTGGATAACCGGAAATACTATCCACTTGTGACTGTTCAACTCCATCAGGAACAATCCATTCTGGAGCTTCATAGCCTTGTTCAAGAGCGGCTAAGATAATACGTCGCCAAATAGGTGAGGCACCAGTTACACCAGATGCTACTTGCTTCATAGGAGAGTTGTCATTATTTCCTACCCAGGAACCAACCATAATTTCTTGGCTCCAACCAATTGTCCAGTTATCACGCTGATCATTAGTGGTACCAGTTTTGACTGCGATTGGTCGCCCGGTATTTAAGAGCGAATTAGCTCCAAAAGCTAATAAGCGTGCATTATTATCAGATAAAATATGATTAATTAAGAAAGCTTGTGCCGCAGTAATAATCTGCGAACCATCAACCCGCTTATGCTCGAATAGAATATTCCCATTCATATCTTCAACTTTAAGAATCGAAATTGGCTGAACCTTATTTCCACCATTGGCAAAAGTACTATATGAGGTCACCGTATCCAGAAGATGAACTTCGCCACCACCCAAAGTGACTGCCAAACCGAACCTTTTAAGGTTTTTTTCAGTTGGTTCAAGAGTATTAAAACCTAGCTCATAAGCCAATTGTAGAAAATTTTCTACACCCACTAAAGCCACCGATTTAACTGCTGGTACATTGATAGAACTACCCAAAGCACTGCGCAAACTAATTGGACCATGAAATTTACCATCATAATTTTTAGGTTGGTATGGTATTTCTGTTGAATCAACTCCTGTCATAAATTCGGTTTCAACATCCATCAACATGCTAGCCGGAGTATAACCACGTTGGAACATGGCCAGATAAGTTACTGGCTTAATAGATGAGCCTGGTTGACGTAAACCATCGGCTGCCACGTTAAACTGACCACCAATAACAATCTCGCCTTCTTCCGTGGCTTCTTTAGCAAAATAATCAGCACTTCCAACCATGCTTAGAATCTCACCAGTATTGGGATCCATCACCATGGCTGCACCATTAGTAATGTTCAGATAAGCAATATCTGCTACTTCTTCTTCAACTATTTCTTCGGCCTCTTCATGCAATTCTAAATCTAAGGTGGTAGTAACCTGGAGACCACCGCTTTCGACCACATCCTCACCAAACATTTCTTCTAACTGATTACGGATATAAAACACAAAGTGGGGTGCTTTAATATTACTGACCGTACGTTCGAATTCCATCGAATCTAGTTCAGCTAAGGCTTCTTGATAGCCAATTTCTGTTAAATAACTCTGTTCATTCATTCTATCTAATACAGCTTCAGTTCGACCTCGCCAATAAGGATTGCCATCCTTGTCTTCTTTACCAGCAAAAGGAGAATAAATAGAAGGGCGCTGTGGCAAACCAGCTAAGAACGCTGCTTCAACTACGGTTAATTCGCTGGCATCTTTTTCAAAATACATATCAGCAGCAGCTCCAACACCCCAAGCTGTACCACCGTACGGAGCTTCGTTTAAATACATTTCTAAAATCTCATCTTTACTAAACCTGCGCTCAATTTGGAGTGATAAAATTAATTCTTTAAATTTACGAATTACGGTTCGCTCATTAGTTAATAAAGCATTTTTCACTAATTGTTGAGTGAGGGTGGAGCCACCTATTACTCGACGTCGAAAAACGATATTATAGGGAATTCTAATGATAGTTAGAAAATCAAAACCTTGATGTTTATAAAAATCACGATCTTCAATGGCAATGGTAGCGTATTTTAAATAATCTGGAACTTTTTCGATCTTAATTGGAGTACGACGCTCAGTATTATAGAGATCATAAAGAAGCTCTCCCTTGCGATCAAAAATTCGAGTACTAAAGCCTTCTTTACGCACTACTTCACCGGGTTTAGGTAAATCCTTGGCGTACCAAGCATAAAGACCGAAAAACCCTAAAACACCAATAACTACTGCGACTAGACCACCAATTGCTCCCAAACGAATGAGCTTAGCTCTTTGCATTTGTTGTTGGGCTGAGGAGAATCGACGAGACTTGGCCTTACCAGTTAATTTACGCCATATCCAAGCGAAGGGAGCAATAATTGTCTCCCAAATGGCTGTTAAATTAATTTCCATATCTCGTATGGTAACAGTTTGAGGTAGTCTAGCAAGTAGCTGCCTTGTCTGGTTTCGCCAAGTAGAAAACAATTTAGATAATTTTGTTTGAGAAAAATCAGGTTGAGTATTTAACCGTGACTGTGCCTGCTTTTCTGGGTCTATTACAGACTTTAGATTGCCGTAATCTTGAATCATAAAATTATTGTATAATAGTTAGCGTGAAGATACATACCTATCCCTATCACTATTATGGAGATTGTCCAAAAAATCTTGGAGTGGGTAGTTGTTTGTAATCACAAAAAACATAAAAAAGTTAACCTCGCTTCCAAGCGAGGTTTTTGCGTTCTAGTCCTTATTTAAGGGAGGGGAGGGGTATGAAACAAATAACCTATAATTTTACTTATTGACATAATGTGGTATTACATAAGATAATAATCTCTAACAATTTAACAATAGCCATGACGGAAAATCATTAGGTTTATCTTGGTGACAACAGAGAACTGACGGTCGCTGCAAGTCAGTCGCACAAAATAAACCAAAATACCTTCCTGAGCTGAATGGTCCAAATTTAAGTAAACCATTCCGGGTGCGCCCGTATACAGCGCTAGAGCATGTCACTAGAAACAGAGTGCTCGAACAATTAAGGTTTAGGCCTTTAGTTTCGAGAACTCCCAGACAAGGGAGTTTTTTAATAGAAAAAGCCTAAATAAGTAAGGTGGTACCGCGAGAAAATCGCCCTTATAGACTCACAATAGTGGGTGTATGGGGGCGGTTTTTTATTAAACTTTAAGAAGCCTAACAAATAAAATATATAAGGAGAAATATGTCTGAAAGACTAACTTCAAAACATAAAGTAGGTAAGGGTGGTGAGAAAGGTACCCAAAATCAAGATTCATTTTGGGAAAGCAGATTATTGCAGAAAGTATTTGAAATACTAAATAACAATGGAAGTGAAAAATTAGCGGGTAAACTTGGAGCAAAGTTTGGCGAAGGATTAAGAAAAAATTCCAACTACAACAAAACACAAAGAATAGTGGAGCAATCTCAGATGTCTACAGAAGCCTTATCAGAAATTGAGGGAACTCCACCTGTTGGATTAAATCTCAGATTGCTACTCCTGAGGGAACAATCTGTGACAGTTCTTAAAAATCAACTGGGGCTAGGACCCATTGATGCCACTATATTTGGACTTGCAATAGTAGAAGGCGTACCAGATTTTAAACATTTTTTAAATTCAAGCATTAATTCTGACTGGAAAACTCTGAGTGTTATCGATATTGATAATAAAATACTTGAAGAAGTTGATAGCAATAATTTTGAAAGAGTGAAAACACTTCATCAAGATGCGAGACAAACAAGTTTGCTAGATAAATCACAATCTATAGTACTAAGAGATCATATTGATAACTGTTGTCCACCTACAATTAGCAGATCAATCAACAATGAAGTAAAAAGAGTATTGACAAAAAATGGAGTTGCTATTGTCAACATAACCACTAGCGATCAACTTTTAGAATCACCCAACAGAGAAATAATTGCTTATGCCGAATTACAAAAAATCATAACCCCAGATGTGATATCGGCCCTACAAACTCACATTTTTGATCTTGATCAATTAAAAAAAGAATTCGGGCAGCATCTTGAATCACTAAAGGGAAAAATTATTGAGATTGAACCAAATAAAAGCAGTTTTGTTGTATTTGGTGAAGATAAGTCTGGACATGGAGAGTGGTTTAGATCTCTAGATGATCACATTAAAACATGGGAAGAAGATGATTTTAAAATTTCTGACATACAAAGTCGTATTGGAATTGATAGTCATGAGCCCAAACTAATATGTCATCGTCATATTGTGCTACTTACTAAAAAAGAGGAAAGCCATGAATAGTAAATCAGGAATAATTCCATCTCTCGAACTATCAACTATCTTTTCCATGCAAGAGCCCAGCAGTCACGATGGTTTTCAATATGGTCGAATTGGTAATCCCACTAGACAGCATTTGGAAAACAAACTAGCAGAACTACACAATTCTACTTATGCCGTTGTTTTCTCCTCAGGATCTGCTGCCATTCACAACATATTAATCCTACTGAAACAAGGAGATGAAATTATTTGTCACCAGCAAATGTACGAGGGTACGGTGAGATTGTTACAAAAAGTATTTAATAATTTTGGAATTAACACACGCTTTATAAATTTAAAAAATGTGCAAAATCTAAAAAAAAATATTAGTGAAAAAACTAAGCTGTTAATTATCGAAAGTCCAACAAATCCATTGTTGGAAGAACTTGATGTGGAAACTCTATGCGCAATAGCTAAAAAACATAATATTTTGACCGTTGTAGATAACACCATAGCATCAGCACTAACTCAAAAACCACTTAAGTTAGGAGCAGATATGGTAGTAGAAAGTTTGACTAAAATTACCAATGGTCATTCCGATGCAATGGGAGGAGCTGTTTTTAGTAATGATAAAAAAATTTCTGATAAACTTAAGTTTTTTCAGCACACAATTGGAGCTATTCTTTCTCCATTTGATAGTTGGTTAATTTTAAGAGGTTTAAAAACATTGGAGATACGACATAAATTAATTATGGAAAATAAAGTTGTTATTGAAAAATTTCTAAAAAATAACAAGAGTCTAGAAAAAGTCTTTTCGTCTTCTTTAGGACCATTAATCTCCTTCAGAGTCAATAATAAAATAAGTCCTCATTTATTTATAACTTCTCTTAAAAAAATAATTATTGGTCATAGTTTTGGTGGTACTGAAACTATAATTCAGCAACCCTCAATTATGATGGATTTATCTAGTAATTCTGATCCAAGAATAAATGAAAAACTATTTAGATTATCAGTGGGATTAGAACAAGCATCAGACTTAATATTAGACTTAAAGCAGGCACTAAAAAAATCTTCGCGTTTAAAGTTAACCAACGATCTTGATTTTGAAGAAAACCAAACGTAGATTACAATAGAAAGAACTTATGCCAAACAATATTCTTACCACCAATAAAGTCTTAACCCGCGGGGTTGCAAAAATACTCCCTTCTAAAGAATCTTTAGAAAAATTAATGAATCAAAAAAAGATTCGTGTTTATCTAGGTATTGATCCTACTGGCTCACTGTTGACCCTGGGCCATAGTGTGGTGCTGCGCAAGCTTCAACAATTAGCAGATTTAGGTCATGAAGTAATCCTTTTAATTGGTAATGGCACAGTAAAGATTGGTGATCCGACTGGTAAAGACATCACTAGACCTGAATTAACTAATGAAGAAATTGAAAATAATTTTAAAGACTGGAAAAAACAAGCCAGTAAAATCCTGGATTTTGACAAAATCGAAATTCGACGCAATGGTGATTGGTTAGATAAACTTACCTACGTTGATCTAATTAAAATCATGGCTAAAACTACCGTCCAACAATTGATGGAGCGAGACATGTTTCAAGATCGACTCAAAAACGGTTTGCCAATTCACGCCCATGAAATTATTTATCCTTTAATGCAAGGCTATGACAGCGTAGTCATGGATGTAGATTTAGAAATAGGGGGGACTGATCAAATTTTTAACATGATGATGGGCAGAACTCTACAAAAGTCCTACAACAATAAGGAAAAATGGATTCTAGCCACACCCATCATTGATGGTTTAGATGGTAGAAAAATGAGTAAATCATACGACAACTTTGTGGCTTTAACTGAAAATCCAGTCGATATGTATGGCAAATTAATGCGTATCTCTGACGACATGATCATTGACTACTTTACTGTCTTAACTGATAAATCAGCAACAGAAATTGAAAAAATGAGAAAAGCTATAGAAGAAGGCGAAAATCCAATGATATCTAAAAAGAAATTAGCTTTTACTATCACAAAAATGTATCACGATGAAAAAGAAGCCAAAAAAGCAGAACAAAAATTCAAAACCATTTCTCAAGAAAGAAGTGCTCCAGAAAAAAATCCAACCTATTTAATTAGTGCTTCTTCAACTACAATTCTTAGCCTTGCTACAGGAGCTAGGAAAGAATTAAGTAGCAGTGATGTTAAAAGAAGGATAGAACAGGGGGCAGTTTCTATTGATGGCAAAAAAATAACTGACCCTAACCAAAAAATTACTCCAAAATCAGGCAGTATTTTAAAAACTGGCAAAAGAGACTTTCATCAACTAGAAATAGAAAAATAAAATGACCAGAAAACAACGTGAACGCTTTGGAAAAATATTTGCTATCGTTTTTTTATTAGCCATGATATTTAGCATTATCGGAAGTAGCATACTTTATTTAATACAGTGAATGTATTCACTTACCGGCAAACTAACTAACATCACCGGAATTGGTTCTTCAGTAGTTGAAAAACTGGCTACTAAAAATATCCACACTATTCAAGATCTTCTTCTTTGGGTTCCACTGCGATACGAAGATCGTTCTAAACAAAAATTAATCATGAATTTAGTTAAAGATGAACTGGTTACTATCCAAGCAGAAGTAACTTCAGTTTCAAACCAATACAAGGGCAGGCGATCCATGCAGCGCGCTACCATTAGAGATAATTCTGGAAGCCTTAAACTGATTTGGTTTAATAGTCCTTACATTAAAGATACTCTTCAAAAAGGAAAGTCATATTTTTTTAGTGGAAAACTTAATGATCGCGGAATAATGTCACAACCAAAGATTGAAAAAATCTCTAATGACACCATTCACACCAATCGATTAGTACCAATATATTCCTTCGTTCCTCAAATAAAGCCTGGTAATTTGCGACGATATTTAAAAGAAACAATAGATCACCTCGATCCTATCCAAGATCAGTTAACAAAAAAATTTAATTTACTTTCATTGAACGAAACTTTTAAACACTTACATTTCCCCGATGATCAACAATTAACTATCCAAGCTAGAGAGCGACTGGCCATTGAAGAGCTACTGGGTCTAATGCAGTATTCACAAAATATTAAGCAGCAATGGAAAGACAAAGCCTGCGCTCATTTGATTAAGGTAGATAAAAAAAACCTAATTCCAGAATTACCGTTTACTCTTACTTCTGCCCAACAAAAAAGTTTAAAAGAAATTTTAACTGACATTCAATCGACCACTTCAATGAATCGTTTATTACTCGGAGATGTTGGCTCTGGTAAGACCGTGGTGGCTGGTATTACTGCTCTACATACTTTGCAAAATAATTATCATGTGGCTTTTATAGCCCCTACCCAAATTTTAGCCAAACAACACTTTGCGACTCTCAGTCAACTTTTTCCCAAGATTAAT
Source organism: uncultured Pseudomonadales bacterium (assembly GCA_964423285.1). GTDB lineage: Bacteria > Patescibacteriota > Microgenomatia > UBA1400 > PJMF01 > JABBGTR01. Next base: position 9,232 of record CAYREI010000001.1, read on the forward strand.
ATTCAGTTACTAACTGCCCAAACTAAATTTGTTTTAAACAATACTTCAACTTTATACATTGGAACTCACGCAGTAATCAATAAGCTTCAAAAAATCAAACCAGCTTTAGTTATTTATGACGAACAACATCGATTTGGCGTAAAACAGCGTAGTGAAATTTCTAAATTAACTTCTAAGCCTCATGTTTTAACTATGTCTGCCACCCCTATCCCTCGAAGCCTAATGTTAACTATCTTTTCTCACCTAAAATTAAGTGTGATTGATGAGATGCCTCTAGGGAAAAGATTAATTAAAACCTGGTTAATTTCAGAAAAAAAACGGGCTGATTCTTACCAATGGATTAAACAGCAACTCAAAAAGAGTGGAGGACAGGTCCTAATAATTTGCCCTTTTATAGATTCTTCAGAGCATGAAACTTTTTCAAATGTTAAATCGGCTACTGAAACCTTTGAAGAACTAGTTGAGGAGTTTACAGATTTTAAAGTTGAACTTTTACACGGACGTTTACCCCAAGCTAAGAAAGATCTCATTACTAAAAATCTCTTTAGTCAAAAAATTGACATCTTAGTCACAACCCCCATTATTGAAGTTGGTGTAGATTTACCCGCTGCTTCTATTATCATAATTGAGTCAACTGAACGTTTTGGATTGGCTAGTCTTCATCAGCTTCGAGGTCGAGTAGGACGAGCTGGGCAACAAGCCTATTGCTTATTATTCCCCAGCTCACGCTCTTTAGAAGTGCGTCAACGGCTTAAAATCTTTACCGAAGTTAATGATGGAATGAAGTTGGCTGAATTTGATCTTAAAAATCGTGGGGCCGGAGATCTTTTTGGGATTCAGCAACACGGTTTTGACCAACTCAAATTTGCTAATTGGACTAATGTCCAACTAATTGCTCAAGCACGTCTTATTTTTGAACAATTAAAAAATACCAGCGACTGGCAACCATTAATTGTGCCTTTAGTAAAAAATCCAGGCTCCAGTCCTAACTAATCTTGCAAATCTATCTGCCCCGAGTTACAATCTGATTTCTATGGGAGCAGTACCAAAAAATAAAATTACTAGAACTGAGCGCAATAAGCGTCGTCGCGGTAATAAGCCAAATTTAATTAAAAATCTAGCACATCACAGCATTCCCCTGCATAAAAGAGGTTTGGTGGCGCAAATTTTCAAAACAGTTGGACTTAAAGAGTAGTTGCAACTTTATTTAACTTTTATATACTACTAGATATATGTCGGATACAAGTCAGCTTCCAAATGGGGATTACATTGTTGAAAAAGAAACTAAAGAAACAAATCCTGATCCCCGTCACCAAAAAAGAATTAGACTGATGCAAGCCTTATTTAGTTATAGTTTTAATCAAAAGGCTGATTTACCAGATAATGAGCAACAAACTTATGACAAAATTGTGGCCTCATTAGAAAAAATTGATCCACTAATCAAAGAACGTGCCTCAGAACGACCATTATCAGAAATTAATCAAGTAGATCTAGCTATTTTGCGGTTGATAATTTTTGAATCCAAAAACACTAAAATACCAGTTAAAGTAGCAATTAATGAAGCTGTAGAGTTAGCTAAAGAGTTTGGAACTGAAAGTTCACCTCGTTTTGTTAACGGAGTATTAGGTCAAATATTGGTATAGAAGAAATAAAACTGAGATAATAAACTTATGTTACCTAAATTTAAAAATTCATTATTGTTAAAAACTGCTCTTACTCATCGTAGTGCACTTAATGAAAGTATCTCGCCAGCCTCAGAGTCCAATGAGAGACTTGAATTTTTGGGCGATGCAGTTCTAGAACTAGCTACCACTGGATTTTTATTTAAAAAATTTCCCCACGAACCAGAAGGAGTTTTGACTGCTTATAGAAGCTCTTTGGTAAAAACCACTACCTTGGCAAAAGTGGCTCAAGAATTGAATTTGGGACAAAAACTTTATATGAGTAAAGGAGAAGAATCTACTGGAGGTAGAAATAATCCCAGTTTATTGGCAGATACTACTGAGGCAATTATTGGTGCTATTTATTTAGATCAGGGATATGAAGCTACTAAAAAATTCTTAGAAAAAAATTTATTTAATAAATTTGATCAAATTAAAAAACTAAAATTATATCAAGACTCCAAAAGCCTTTTGCAAGAAATTGTTCAATCTAAAAATTTTGATGCACCTCTTTACAAAGTTATTAAAGAAAAAGGGCCAGATCACGACAAACAATTTACAGTTGAAGTTTTAGTTAACTCCAAATCAGTAGGAACTGGAGCTGGCAAAAGCAAACAATTGGCTCAACAAGCAGCTGCACAGGAAGCTTTAAAAAAACTGGCTAACACTTGAGTAAACAAAATAAAACCCTTATAATCGCAACCTATGTTAAAAATCAAATTAATTAGATTTGGCAAAAAGAACCAACCACACTATAGAATAGTAATTCAAGAAGCTCGTACTAAAAGAGATGGTAAATATACTGCTAAACTGGGCCATTATGCACCTGCTCAAAAGCCAAAAATTTTAGAAATAAATCTAGAAGAATATAAAAAATGGATCTCAAAAGGCGCTCAACCAACCGAGACGGTTGCTAGCTTAGTCAAGCGATTCAAATCTGGAAATCCTTTTCCACCTAAAAAAAAGAAACCTTCTAAAAAACAATTAGCCAAGGAAAATAAAACTGTAGAAGAAGAAAAGCCAACTAAAGAAGTCAAAAAAGACACACAAGTTAAAGAGGCTGAAAAAAAGCCTGTAGTAGATAAAAAAGAAGAAGTAAAAGAAGTTAAAGAAAAACCAGTTGCAGATAAAAAAGAGAAAGTGAAAACAAAAGAGGTTAAAAAAGCCGAAGAGAAAAAAGAAACTCCTAAAAAGGTTGAGGTAAAAAAAGTTGAAAAAAAGCCTGTAGTAGATAAAAAAGAAGAAGTAAAAAATAAATAACCATGAAAAATCTTCTTGAATTCATTCTTATTCACCTCGTTGATAATCCAGAGGAAGTTAAAATCGAAATTACTGAAGAAGAACGTGGGACCACTTATTTAATTCATGTTCACCCTGACGATATGGGTAAAGTTATCGGTAAAAAAGGTTCAGTTATTAATTCCATCAGAAATATTGCTAAAATTCGTGCTTTAAAAGAAGGAATTCGTCCATACATCACTTTGGCTGAGCCAGAAGAAGAAAAAGAAGAAGAAGTCACAACTAAACCAGAAAAAAAATAGCTTGTTTAATTCTCTAGCAATTGATTTTCTTCAATCTCACGTAAACTTAATCCAAAAAGATCTTCTAACCCACCACCTTCTATTTGTTTTTGAACATTGATGGTTGGATAAAGGTAATTTTTAATTTCCTCAATAATTTCTCGTTCCTTATTACCAATATTTGGTAAGGAAGAACCTAAGCCAGCTGCTACTGACTGCGTGAAGTAATAACTACCCAATACTACCTCTGCCTGCACTTCATCGGATGGTCTAATAATATTATCACTCTTAATATCAAGTGATAAGCTAGTGATGGTTGTTAATGGTGCTACTTTTTCGATATCAAGAAAGAATTGTTGCACATTATTAAATAGACCAAAAATTTCTAACTCCACTACTAAAGAATCATAGCCATCTCCTGTTGATGATTGAATTTTTTTTCTTCTGGAAGTGGTTTTAGCTACATCTAAAAACTCAGCGCTTTCAGAAGCTATCTTGCCTGGGGAAAGACTTAAGTCAACAAAGGTTACATTATTTTTACCAGACACCAAGTCAAGCGCAGTTAATAATTCTAGTAAAGGTTTTTTAGAAGGCAGAAGTCTATTAACTGATTCTAAAGAATCGTAAGCTTCTCTCGCCTCAATGTTCTCTAAATCAATTGTTTTTTGACGCAAAATACTCAATCTTTCTTGACCAGAATCAATCTCTCGACGCATATCCAGCAAATTATTTACCTGAGGAATAATACCGAGAAAAACAACCATTAATACCACTAAAATACCTATGCCTGAAAATATTAAATAGCGACGATTAATCACTAATGATCGAATATTTATTTCTTGTTTCTTTTTCATTATTTTTCTTCACCTATTACCACAGTAATTTGCATTTGATAAATACCACTACTCGTTCTCTTTAGACTACTTTTAGTTAATGATGAAAATTTTTGAGTTGATTGCTGAGTGGACAATAATTCAAAAACTTTTTCCAAAGTAAAAATATCTGCAGCCATGAGACGAAATGAAAGTAGTTGAGACTCGGCATCATAAGCAATTTTTTCAATAATGACATCAGGTCCAAATATTTGAGAAAAATAACTAATTGCCTCTTGTTTATCTTTTCTTTTTTGAAAAACACCACTCAGAACTCTTAATTTATTCACAAATAAAACAAATGATTTTTCTCTTTCTTCTTGTTTTTTAATACGACTTAGAAAATTCTCCCGAGAGCTTTCAACCTCTTTTAGTTGTGAAGTTAAATAAAGTTTATATCCTAAAATTACAGCCAATATTAACAATAAAACTGAAGTGCTAATTGCTACCAACCTAAACGTCTCTTTATCTTTTTTTTCAAGTTTGGTCAATTTTTTAAGTCGCTGACGAACGAAATTAATATCTGCCATTACTAAAACTCCTCACGCGCCATCAAGCCCATACAAACAGTCCAGGTAGGATGATTGGCTTTAGGGATTTCCCCAATTACATTAGAAAAAGGCGCTGCCACTAACACTTCAACACCAGTTTCTTGAGTAATATACTGAACTAACCCAGGTAAAAGAGTTGGACCACCAGACAAAAGAATTCGTTGAGCACTTACTCCTGGATGTTGATTGGAAAAAAATGTCATGGCTTTTCTAATTTCATTAATCATAATTTGTACTACTGGCAGTAAAGCTGTTTTGACTTTACCCTCAAATTGAGACTCATCCAATCCATAAGTACGTTTATATTCCTCAGCTTGTTTAGCATCTAAATTAATTTGTTTTTCTAAAGCCTGAGTCAAAGCATGGCCACCAGTCACTTGAGAAGTTATAAATTTCAGCTCGCCTTCATAGACCATTGCTAATTGAGTACTACTGGCCCCCATCTGAATCACTAGAGTAGGGGGCTCTTGTTGTCCAATATCTAACGCTCTTAACACAGATAACATTTGTGTTTCTAATAATTTTGGTTCAATTCCCAATGTCAAAAACACATTGATATATTTTTCTACTAAATCTTTATGTGCCCCTACTAACAACACTCTCATCTTTTCACCGTTTTGATTATCTTTAGCAGGTCGATATAAAACTTGATACTGCAAAGATAATTGATCTGGAGGAATAGGAATGTGTTGTTCTGCCTGCCAACCTATAGCAGAAGCTAATTCAGCATCACTTAAAGTAGGCAATTCAATAATGTTGGTAGAAATAACTGTTTCCGGTAAACTTAATCTAACATCAGTCCTGGGTAATTTATTATCAGCGATAACTGATTCAATTAAATCAATAAATTTTTGCATTAAAGCTTCATCGCTGGGAACTGAAATTCCTAAAGGATTAAAAATCTCGACAAATCGTTCAATCTCAACCTTTTTTCCAGGCTTACCACTAATGGCTTTAATAGTATAAGTACCAATATCTAAAGATAGGGCAGACATACTAATAGTTTAAAAGGAAATTGTCCAAAGGGGAAGGAGATCTCTGGCTATAACTATTTTGATAAAGAATCACCACTATAAACTGCATAGTCTAAAATTGACGGGGCTGACTTAAGAGTTCTATTAACTTCAACGATTCGAGTTTCATTACTTTCCTCATTGGCTGCCGTTGATCTAATCGCGTAATATTGAACTGGCATAGTAAAATCACTACTAGAAACTTTAATATGAGCATCATTATAAACAGCCTTAACTCTAACTAAAAAATCATCTGTTTGAAGAGGTAAATCAAAACGTCTTTTATAACCATTTTCATCAATCACGCTAGCCAAATCAAAGCCATCGCCCTTATCACAGGCACCAAGTGCTTCGTGTCTGACGCGGGTTGTGCCTGAATCATCATAATAAACAGAAACTATAAGAGAGGCTGGCGTTTGTGTATCGCAATCTGTTAATTTTGACCAGTCAATCTGAAGATTGTCTCCATCACTCGCCCCAGTCACATCAACTCCAACCGAAACACCTTCGAATAATCTAGTTTCCAACATATTCATTTTCTCAATAGTGTAATCCACTCCGACACCAGTTACAGACTCGACCGTACCTGTATAAGTATCTCCTAAAAATTCTAGATCTCCAGAAAGAGCTTCTTCAATACCTTGTTCAGCCGCATTAAAAACTCGAGTTGATTCAGCTTCTTTACCAGATAACAGAGCTTCTTGGGTAGTTCTAGAAGCCAATGATAATCCCATGGCTAACATACCAGTCATAGTTAAAAGAACAATTACCCCTACTTGACCAGACTCATGATTAAATTTAAATTGCATATTTACAACCATCATACATCATAAAAAATTTCTGACTTAACTGCAACTGGGATCGTGTTAAACTTATTTATATGAGTTATATAAATAAGTTTATTCAAGATCGCCATGGTTTTACCCTAATTGAATTGTTAATCGTGATTTCAATTATAGTTGTTCTCATGCTTGCAGCCTCTGTTATATTCATGACCTTTTTGATTAGCAACTCTAAAATTAATAGTGCTCAATTAGTCAAACAAGAGGGCCGATATGCTCTTCAACAAATGGAGTTCCTGCTAAGAAATGCTATTGAGCTTTTACCAAATGAATTAAATCAGGAATGTGAAACTAATATGTCAGAAATTAAATTTAACTCTATTGATGGCGGGATTACTTCTCTAGGAATAGAAGAGGATGGTGACACAAATAAAATTGCCTCTAATTCTGGTATTTATCTAACATCAAATTCAGTTGAGGTTACTGATGGGCCAACTTTTGACTGTACTCAAGATAATGACCAAAGTCACCCTTATATCAATATCACTTTTACTCTCAGAAAAGGCACGCCTGGAATAGATCAAACCAGAGATATTGTAGAAGAAACATTTACTACCGGCACCACTCTGCGTAGTTTATAAAACTTGAATTTAATTAATCTCCTTAAAAGTTTGCTCTGCTTCGACTTGTTTTTCTTGATTATCATTCATCCAGGTAACCACTGATATTACTTTTACCTCATCAGCTAGAATAGTCAATGTAGCTTCTCGTTGATAATTTGTATCAGCGATTACGTCTTCACTCTCGCACTCTCCTAAACTAGAGGCAATAAAATCAGTCGAATTATCAGGTAAAATATTAAAACAATAGGTTCCGTCTGATAGAGCAGACTGAAATGTTTCCCAACCAAGAACATATCTTTCTCTATGAAATATTTCGAGTGTTTCTTGAACTAAACTGGTTGCAACACTAAGCTTTTTGTTTTCATTGGTATTCTTAGATGACATACTCACACTAGCTGCTAATGCAGTTAAAACAGTAGCTATCACTACTGTTACTAATATCACTTCAATTAAAGTTGAACCAACCTGATATTTTCTTTTCATAGATATTTAAAATAATTCTCCTTGGGTAATCTCTCCGCCTGGAGTAACTTCAAAGCTATAAGTTCTATCTGATTTTCCCACAACTTCAATGGTAGTAGCGCCAATTACTCCACCGTGTAAACCTAAAAAAGTAATTGCAATGTCATCGCTTAGAGTAGTTGTTTCTGGAAGTAAAAAACTATTTCTTTCAATCTCACCGCTAGAACAAACTGCTATCACCTTAATTTCTTTAGTAGCAGCAGCGTCTACACTCGCCACTTTATAACCAGTCAATTTTTCACATCCACTGGGTGTTTCTCCAACCCTAGCTAAAGTTTGAGCCATTCTTAAATGCGTTCGTAATTCTTTGCTTCCATTTAAAACTTGCTGTTTTTCATTAAAATTAATAAATGCAGCAATACCTCCACCAGCAACTAAAAGCAGAATGCTGGTTACTATGATTAATTCAATTAAAGAAAAACCTGAAGAAATATTAACAAGTGATAATTTTTTTTTCATAATTAGGGATTATCAATACAATAAGACTCCGTACCAGAACTAGTTTCTAGAGTAGCGCATAGTTCAAAATCAGCCCCATCAGAACCATATGTGTAATCATAAGTTGGTGATTTGGGATCAACTAACGAGCTAAAGCTAATGTAATCAACAATAGTGGTGAGCATTTCTTCAAAAGCAGCATTGGTATCATCGGTAGCAATGGGATCGGGATACCCATCGGTATCGTTTCTATATAAAACCAAAGCTTGTCGAACTGACTCTAAATCAGATTTCCTTTTAGCATTGCGAGCATTACGACTAGACTGACGGTAACTGACCATGCCAATCGTCATCAAGATAATAATAATAGTAGCAACTACCAACAACTCAATTAGAGAAAATCCTGATTGAGAATAACTTTTTTTAATCATCATTGTCCTTTCACTAATACTGTCATATCCATAATTGGTAAATTTGCGGCTGAAATACCTAAATCATTTTCTACTGTTAATTTGACCTGACGCAGACATTCTTGCTCAAAACATTGATAAGTATGAGTGGTCATTTGTTTGTCGGTATAAAACATATCTTCTTGCCCATCACCATAATCAAGTTTAACACTAACTAGATCGGTAGAACCAGAATTGATCACAAAACTAAAAGTAATACTTTCTCCTGAAGGGATTACTATTAATCTTTTTTGCAAATCTAAAACTGGTTGAGTATTAAAAGCTAATACAACCGGCCTATTTACACAGCTGCTGTAACATGATTTGGGACAATCTGTGGAGTTATTGAGTTGTTGTCCGACTCCTTGCTCAGATTCAAATTTGCAACAAGAAAAACCATATCCTGCACACGATGTAATCGGACCTATTTCTAACTCACTGTTGGGATTAAAGGTTGTTATAAATCGACCATCCGCCCCAACTGATTTTTGTCGATTAAAAACCTCCAGTGTTATTCCACTCTTAGCATCACCCCAAATAATTCCAGAATTGCCAGCAATCTTATTTACAAATCTAGGCAACTGTTTTTGATCAAGTAAAATTGGATCAATGCTAAGTCCGCTACACAGCATTTCTAGTACATATTCGTTAGAAGAAATAAATCTTAGTTGCATAACTGCTGGATCACTTCCTTCAATAAAAACAGCGCCTTTTTCTTTGCATTTTGCAAAATAACTTTTTTGAACTGATGCACTTCGCAAAATCGATAGAGAACTTTTTATTTGACTTATACCAGTAAATAACAATATTTCTCTAACTAATAAAAATCCACCTCCACCCACTATTACCATAAAAATTATCGATTTAAAAATAAATTTAATAATTCTCATATTTTTCCTTATTTATAACCAATAGATATACCAATTAAAAACTGCCTCACCCCAAAGCAAACTCAAAATAGCCCCCATAATAATAAATGGACCAAATGGAATTGCTTGACCTATCTTCTTTCTGCCTAATAATAATAAACTCACTGCCACTATTCCTCCTAAAATAAATGCAAAAAATAATCCTACTAAAATCTTTGGCCAACCTAATAAAAGTGCTATGGGAGCTATTAATTTTACATCACCAAAGCCCATGCCTTTGCCTTTAGTTAATGCCCATAGACTTCCTAAAAAAACTACTGCGACAACCATACCCAAAACTGCAAATTGTAAATCTTTAACTTGCATAACTGAAGCGGTTGTTAAATATAAGCGGTAGGCTAAGGTAAGTCCAAATAGCATTCCGACAACTAAATTAGGAACAATCATGTGCATTAAATCGGCGAAAAAAATTGTTAACAATAAAATTCCCACCAATAACCAAAAAAGCGGTTGCAATACTTGGAAAGGAGCAACGGTAAGTCTGAAAAATACAAAACCAATCCAATACCACCACACAAATAATGAGCCTGTCATCAATTCCACAATGGGATAGGAAATTGGAATTGGTTTTTTACAACACCTAGAATTTCCTCGTAATAATAAAAAAGAAAGAATTGGGATGTTGTCATACCAAAAAATTTTTTGCTGACAATGATCGCAGCGCGAACGACCTACTAGCCATGATTCACCTTTAATAGTTCTATAAATTAGCACATTTAAAAAACTACCAACAACAGCTCCTAGAACAAATAAAAAAAATAAAAATAGAATTAAAAAACCAGACATAGACTCATCATACCAAAAGATAAAGAGGGGAGTAGAGTATAATCATTACTTGATGTTTGAACGATTAAAACTCAAATTATGGTTTGTGCTAGTAGGCACAGCTTTAGTAGCCAAAATTAGTTATTTTTTTATTAAACATTCAACCTTTTTATACTTTTGGGATTACTTAGGACACGTTCAAGAAGCAATTAATATTTCCTGGCCTTGGGTGGGAGGATGGAACAATCTTTATTGGGGCGGATATCCCACTCTTTTATATCCACCAGCCAGTCATTGGCTACTAAAAGCCCTCATTATGATAACTCCATCTATGTCTGTTGCTGTGAGTTTTTTTGTTGTGCTAAGCATTCTTTTATTACTACATTCTTTATGGAGATTTTCTAAAAATAGATTGAGTGATCCTAACCAGCAATTAACAGCCTTTTCTTTGAGCATTGCTTGTTATGTACTCTCACCAGTCAATTCCTTAGTAAGTATTAAAGGAACACTTTTTTCTGGAACTATTACTGCCACTCTAGCTATCTCATTATTCATTTATTTTTTAACTAGTAAAAAATGGCATAGCAAAGGCTTGTGGCTAGGGCTTTTATTCCTAACCCATGCCCTAACTTCAAGCCTAGCTATATTATTCATGTTGATTGAATTGATCTATTTATTTTTCTCTTCATCAACTCATAAATTCATCAAAATTAAACACTGGTTTTATAGCTTACTTCTAGCAATTTCAATTGGATTGCCATGGATATTACCTTTCTTAGATCAAAGATTTCAACATACTGCTTTTAATATTACTGGTCGTCTCTATGTTTTGGGCATAATTTGCTTGATTTTACTAGCAATCAGCCTTGTCACTCATTTAATAAATAAAAAAACGCCATCTAAATTTCTAGTTTTTACACTTTTAGTTGGATTACTTTCTATCATGCCTTTATGGCCAACTAAAATTATCGAGCAACACTTTTTAAGAGGTATTCATTTTTATCGCTATTACTCATTTTTAGTTATCTTGACTCCAACTGTTATCTTAGCTAACAAAAATAAAATTTCTAATTATCTTATCGCTAAAATTAATCAGCCTATAGCCAAAATAATTGCTCTGGCAACTATTTTGTTAACCCTATTAATTCCTCTCAGTCCTTTCTTATATAGATTTGAAACTTATTGGGATAAAATTCCAACCGATGTAAAAGGAAAATTTATTGATGTCGCCACTAAAACTGATATCGATCTCTTTACCAGAACCGCCGATCATCTCTTAGCAACTAACACCAATCTCATTGGAAGCCTAGGATTATTTTTTGAATCGTCTCATACCGGCATAAACTACGCCGTTACTAAACATTTACTTAATCAAAAAAGCTACAGTGTGCCGATTTATAAAATTTATATCGAAGAGCTAGCTAATAAAATTGAAAACGTTGATTATCTTTTAAACCTATTGGGAATTAATTACCAAACCTATACTAGTGATCAAAAAGAAGAGGAAGGGGCTTTTACTTTTGCTATGGTAGATATTCTAGATGAAAAAAGAGGTCTCCATCGTCAACGTTTTTATCATCTTAAAAAGATTAATGATGTCAAGTTGATTGAAGCTTTATCTGAAACAGTAGAGATAAATCCGAATCTAGATTTATGGGAATGGTGGTCAAGTTCAGAAAAAAAAATAACTACAAGAGAAAATCACGAACCACCACCCTCACTCAATTTAGATTTACCTCAAATTAAAAATATTAAAATTTTACCTAATAAAATTAGTTTTTCTGTTGATTCAGCAGATTCAGCTCCAGTCTATCTTAAATTTAGCCACAGTTCTTATTGGCTGGCTACAGCCCTTAATGAATCCAGCTTCACTTCTCAGCCAATTTGGGTTACTCCAGGAAATATGATGGTCTACGCAGCTGGGGATATCGAACTTAACTGGATTACACCATCATATCTAAAAATATTTGGACCTATTAGTTTAGTCACACTAGTCATCACAATAATAATACTCATTTTTGAAAAACTAAATAAAATCTTGATTAAGGTAAACAAATCATATTAGCAGCATCAATATCCGCTACATCTTCACAAGGATCTATGCCTGCTGGAACACCTGTATCACCAGCATCTGGAGTAATACCATCGGCACAATTCTCCATCGCCTCTTGCTCAAAAGCATTAGAGGTGGGTAAAAAGCAAGCGTACATAGTCTGATTATATCCAGCATCTTTGAAAATCAGTTGCGTGTCATCATCTTTTAAGCGATTAGTATAACCTTCTTTTACTTCAGCTGTAGAAACTAAAACATCGACATAATTCCAGTCTCCAGAGCCAGTAACAATCAAGGCATTAGCTCCTGATCCACTCACAGTACCCATAGAAAAAGTAACATTAGGTAAAGTACTGCTGGCAGTATAGGTAGAAGTAGTTACATTCCAAGGATATTTTTCATGAATGGCGTAATATCTGTCTATAGCATTAATTAGTTGAGCTGCATCAGAACGAGTGCGTGTATCTCTGCCTTTGTTAATTTGTTCAATTGGATTGATAGAGGAGAGAACCGCCACTGCTAACACACCAATCACCGCAATTACCACCAACAACTCGATCATGGTAAAACCAGCTTTAGAAGACAAAGAGAAAATTTTGGACAGCTTTTTCATAGAAGTAATTTCAAAAATGTACTACTAATAACTTTACACCAGCTTCAACTTGGTATGCAAGTATTAAGTATTAGTGTGACAGCCTAAAATTGGCTAGTCAAGCTGTAAATCGGCATAATAATTGCTACCACCATTACTCCCACACTTAAACCTAAAACAATCATAATGGCTGGTTCAAGAGCTGTGGTTAAATTTTTAATAGCCTGCTCACTTTCAGATTCAAAATAAATTGAAAGCTTAAGTAAAATTTCGTCAAGCTTGCCAGTTTCCTCACCTACTGAAACCATCTGATATAAAATTGGTGGAAAAATTTCATTGATACTTAAGGCTTGGGACATAGGTATACCTTTTTCTACTTTTTTTGCTACGGCTTCTAAAGCATCTCGATAATTAATGCTTTCAATTGCCTCAGAAACAATTCGAAGAGCAGTAATTAATGAAACTCCAGCAGTTAAAAGTAAAGATAGGGTTCTGGCAAATTCAGTAATAATTACTTTTTCTTTGAGCTCGCCAAAAATAGGTATTTTTAATTGAAAGCGATCCACAGCACGATTTCCAGAATCTGTTTTTTTCCAACTTTGAAATAAAAACCCTCCACCCACTATGGAAGAAATCATTACCCACCAATACTTAACAAATATCCCAGATATATCAATTAAAAGTTGAGTAACAAATGGTAATTCACTCCCAAAATCTTGATACATTTCAGTCAATTTAGGAATTACAACAATCATCATCACAAAACCAACTGCTACCATAGCAGTCACAACAATTGCTGGATAAATTAAGGCACCTTTAGTTTTACCTCTAAATTCTTTTTGACTTTCTAAAGTATCAGCTAAACGAGATAAAATTTTATCTATAACGCCACCCGTCTCACCAGCTTTAATCAATTGAGTATAAACTCTAGAAAAAACTTTTGGTTTTTTTTCTAAAGCTTGAGAAAAAGTAATTCCACCTTCAATGTCTCGCAAAAGATCGTTAACTAGCGTCGAAATCTCCGCCCGACTTTGCTCAGCCAATATAGAAAGAGAGGTACTAAGGGGTAATCCTGCTGTAATCATGGTTGAAAGCTGACGAGTCAAATTAACCACATCATCGGCTTTAATGCCCGAAAACATTCCTTTTATGAAAGAGAACGAACTTTGCTCAAGTGGAAAAATATTAATTACCAACAAATTACGACTAGCTAAGATTGAGGCAGCAATGTCTTTGCTTCTAGCCTCGACTCTACCTTTAACAGTTTCACTATGCTCATTTTTAGCAATATATTTAAAAAAAGACATTAATTGCCTTCCATTAATTGATCAAAAATATTAGGACGAAAAGCAAATTCTCTGGCTCTATCTTTACTGATAATTCCCTGTCTCACTTTAGTAATTAAAGACATTTCCATTAAAATCATACCTTCTGCGCTAGAAGTTTGAACAACATTTTCAAGTAAATGAGTTTTAGATTCTCTAATCAAATTTTTAACTGCCGAATTGGCAATTAAAATTTCTGCTACTGCAACCTGAGTCCCTTCTATCGTTGGTACCAAGCGTTGAGACACAACTGCTTTGATTGAGCTAGCTAATTGCTGTCTGATTTGATCTTGCTGATGAGCTGGAAACACATCTATCATTCTATCCATGCTCTGAGTGGCGGTATTAGTATGGAGAGTCGTAAAAACCAAATGACCAGTCTCAGCTATTGTGACAGCTGAAGCTATCGTTTCATAATCTCTGATCTCTCCCACCAACACCACATCTGGATCTTCTCTCATCGCACTACGTAAAGCTAAATTCCAATCTTTGGTATCTTGATTCATCTCTCGCTGAGAAATAATGCTTTTTTTTGATTCAAAAATAAACTCTATTGGATCTTCGATAGTAAGAATGTGGTCTGAACGCTGCTGATTAATCTCTTCAATCACAGCAGCTAACGTAGTCGATTTACCCTCACCAGTAGGTCCAGTTATTAATACTAGACCTTGTTTATAGGAAGAAAATCGATGAAAAATATCTGGTAATTGCAATTCGTCAATGCTTCTAATTCTGTTGGGGATTAATCTTAGAGCAGCAGCCAAAGCACCTTTAGTATGGTAAACATTAATTCT
>CAYREI010000001.1:24220-55465 GCA_964423285.1 uncultured Pseudomonadales bacterium
AGCATGTCATAAATATTCATAATTTTAGACCTCGGCTACTCTGATCACTTCTTCAATAGTTGTTATTCCTTCCAATGCTTTAAGATAACCATCTTGTTTCATTAATATCATCCCATTTTTTAAAGCAGCTTGCTCTAATTCTGCTGTTGAAGCGTTTTTTAGAATCATTCGATTCACCTCGTCTGAAATGGGTAATACCTCATAAATACCAACTCGCCCCTTGTAGCCAGGCTCATCTTGAGGACGACTCTCTTTAGGTCGATACAATACCATTTTATTAGGATCTTTATTATTGCTTTGACACCACTGCTGATAATATCCACCTAACACTTCTACGACATTTTTTACTATTTCTGGTTCTGGTTGATATTCTTCAATATAGCCTGGGTTAATTCTTCGCACTACTCGCTGGGCCATAATTAGCTGCATACTAGAACCTAATAAAAATGTTTCTGCGCCCATGTCAATTAATCTAGGTAAAGCCCCAGCTGCTGAATTAGTGTGTAGAGTAGAAAAAACTAAATGACCTGTAAGCGAGGCCTGAATGGCCAATCCCACAGTTTCACTATCACGAATTTCTCCAACCATAATAATATCGGGATCTTGTCTAAGAAATGATCTTAGTCCATTGGCAAAAGTTAAACCTGCTTGAGGATTAATCTGAACCTGATTTATTCCATTCATTTGATACTCAACTGGATCTTCGAGAGTTAAAATATTTACTTTAGGAGAATTAATGATGTCTAAAATTGAATAAAGAGTAGTGGTTTTACCAGATCCGGTTGGACCAGTAATTAAAATAATACCGTTGGGAATTTTAATAACATCCTTGACTCGACGTAAAGCTAAACCAGTTAAACCCAACTCAGATAAAGTTGGCACCTTGATGTCTTTTTTTAACAAACGCATCACGACTTTTTCTCCATGAATTGCAGGCAAAGTAGAAACACGCAAATCAATCTCAGCTCCTTCTGACTCAAAACTAAACCTTCCGTCTTGAGGAATCCTTTTTTCATCAATTTTTAAATGAGATAAAATCTTAATTCTAGACACTACTGCGTCATGAACTGACTTTGGTAGAATCAATTTTTCCTGCAAAATGCCATCAATTCTATATCTAATTCGGGTCCTTTCAATCTCTGGCTCAATATGAACATCAGAGGCCCTAGCCTTCATCGCAAAAGATAAAATAGTCTCAACAATTTTAGTAATTGGAGCTTCTCTAACTACTCCCTTAGAAAGTTTAGATAAACTGATCTCATCTTCAATTTTTGTATCGCTAGACTCTTCCAAAGCCTTGGTAACCTCTCCAGATAAACTTTGCGCATATCGTTCAGCAATTTTTTGTTCAATTTCAGAAGGCATAGCATAATGTGCTTCTACTCTAAAACCAGTCTTTTGTTGAGCAAAATCAACTGCAGTCACATCTAAAGGATTCTGCATTACTACCTTAAGAATCTTATCTTCTTCATTAACTAAAAACGGTAGCATTTGATATCGTCGCGCCACACTTTCTGGTAAAGTATTCAAAGCTTCTGGAGAAACTCCTGTTTCCGAAATCTTAATAAATGGAATATTATAAAAATCAGCTTTAGCTCTAGTTAAAACTTCCTCAGAAACAATCTTTTTTTCTTTAATAATTTCCTCTACAGTTTTGCCAGTAGTCAGCTGTTCAACTGAAAGATTATTTGCTTCTTCCTGGGTTAAGTGTTGTTGAGCAACTAAAACCTCTAAAATTGAGTTTGACTTCTGATTTTTAACTGTGGCTGATTGAGCTGAATTAGAGCTGGGTGGTGGTGAAAATGACGGGGGAGCAGTTGGTAAAACTGATTGAGCTACTACCTGATTTGAAGGAATTTCTGGATGTTGAACTGGTTTCAATGGCTGACCACTATTAGCTGAAACCGGTTGAATTGGTGGTACTTGGGCAGGTTCTGTCATACAATACAAGAACAGTCTCAAATCATCGAGACTATCCTCTTTATACGATATACGATTCAGACATAATGAGCAACGATCAGACAACCAACAAATTTTTCACTCCAGTCATTCTGAATGTTTCTGCTGCTTCAGACCAGGTTGAAATAGCCATTAAATTTATTCAGGAACAATTGAATTGGGATTTAACTTCTATTTCGCCTCAATTGAGACTTATTAATCAAGAACAAAATACCATCACAATTGAAACTATTAGGGATTTAATCAGCGAGTTAGCCTATGCCTCTCATCTAGGTAAATCGCGCGCATTTGTGTTGCTATCGGCTGACCAACTATCAATGGCAGCTCAACATGCATTTCTTAAATCTTTAGAAGAACCGCCAGTAAACACTTTATTATTATTGGTTTCTGCTGCTCATGATAAATTACTTCCAACCATTCGCTCACGTTGCCTATTGCATCTTCATCAATCAACCAATGAATCTTTTACTGACAAAGATCTACCCCTAGCTCTAGAAAAAATGCTCGTTGATCCAACACATGTCTCTTATTACCAACTAATTGAGTTAGCAACTGAATACAAAAACAGGACCCAGGCCTTACAGCTTGTTCAACAACTTTTATTTACTTTTCACCAACGGCAAATAAATTCTAAACAAAGGATTAAATTACAAAATCAGCTTCTCACCACACTTAATTATTTACACGCTAATGCAAACGTGAGGTTAGCTTTAGAAGGTTGTTTTTTTACAATAAAAAATATACTTCAAAAATAGCTTTTCTAATACGAACTTATAAAAACCCGATTTTGATACCTCTCAATGGCTTTACTTAAGAGTTAACTCTTTCTTTTTATGATACAGTGTGATAAAACAAATACCTCTATGTCAGTAGCAGCTAAATATAATGCCGAACAAATCAAGTTACTTCAGGGATTAGAACCGGTTAGAAAAAGACCGGGAATGTATATTGGTTCAACCGATGACAAAGGTCTTCATCACTTAGCAAAAGAAATTTTAGACAACTCTGTTGATGAGGCGATTGCGGGATTTGGTAAAAAAATTCAACTCATCAGGATAGTCCCAAATGAAGTACTCCAAAAACTTAGCCCCAAAGCTGCTTTAGGCGATGAAGCGATTGTGGTTGTTGATAATGGTCGTGGTATTCCCACTGGAAAGCACGAATCAGGACTATCTGCTATGGAGGTCGTAATGACTAAACTCCATGCCGGCGGTAAATTTGAAGAAACTGTCTATCAAGCATCGGGCGGTCTTCATGGGGTAGGGTCTTCTGCTGTTAATGCTCTTTCATCGGCCATGCAGGTAATTTCTAAAAGAGATAATAAATATCATTATCAAACCCACTCCCAAGGCATACCAAAAAGTAAAGTAATAGAAATTAATGAATCAAAAGTTAAAGAACTATTCCCAATAGCATCAAAAGATTTTATTAACTATCAAACAGGTACAATAGTTTGTTTTGTTCCTGATACTAGTATTTTTTCTACTACCAAATTTAGCCAAAACATCTTAACTCAAATTCTAAAAGATAGAGCTTACTTGATGGCTGGTCTTTATTTTGAGTACATTGACTCAATCGAAGATGAACATGAACATTTTTATTTTGAAGGTGGGATTCGTTCACTAGTTAAACACATTAACATGACTCGCAAACCACTTCATAAAGTTTTTCATACTGAAAAATTGTGGAAGGATGAAAAAACTAATAAAAAAATCGGTGTTGAGATAGCTCTACAATACAATGATACTTTCAACGAACGAGTTGAAAGCTATGTTAACGTAATTCGTACTCCAGACGGAGGAACTCACGTCAATGGTTTCAGAACTGCACTAAGCAAAGTCTTGAGAGACTATGCGGAAAAAAATGAGCTTCTAAAAGCCAACGAGGCATTTAACATTGATGATTCTATGGAGGGTTTGACTGCAGTTGTTTTTGTCAAAATGTCAGTCAACGATCTTCAGTTTGAATCTCAAACTAAAGGCAAATTAAATAATGCCGAGGCTCAACCAGCTGTTTATTATGTAGTTAAAGAAGGGTTTACTACTTTCCTAGAAGAAAATCCTAAAATTGGTCGCATTATTGTTAGTAAAATCTTGTTAGCTTCTAGAGCTAGACTAGCAGCTAGAGCGGCAAAAGATGCAGTAGTTCGTAAAGGTATCTTAGAAGGCAGTTCTTTACCAGGAAAACTGGCTGACTGTCAGAGTAGAAAGGCTGAGGAGGCAGAAATATATATCGTCGAGGGCGATTCTGCAGGCGGTACTGCCAAGCAAGGTCGTGATCGTAAATTTCAAGCCATCTTTCCTTTACGAGGTAAAATCCTTAACACTGAAAGAGCTAGACTCGATAAAGTAATAGCTTTTGAAGAACTCAAAAATCTAGTTATTGCTTTAGGATCTGGAATTGGTGAAACTTTTGATATTTCTAATTTACGCTATCATCGCATTATTCTTATGAATGATGCTGACGTTGATGGTGAACATATTACCACCTTAGGATTAACTTTTTTCTTCCGTCATTTGCCAAAAATAGTTGAACAAGGTTATCTTTATGTGGCAGTACCACCTCTATATAAGCTGTCTTATGGTAAAAATGAAGAATATGTTTACACCGAAGATGCTAAAGAAGAAAAACTAAAAAAAATAAATAAAGATTATAAAGGCCTTATCAAAACTCAGCGTTATAAGGGCTTAGGTGAAATGAATGCTGAACAGCTCTGGGAGACTACCATGAATCCAGAAACTAGAATTTTAAAAAAGATTACTATTGGAGATGCTGAGTTGGCTGATAGAACTTTTAGTAATTTGATGGGAGATGACGTGATGCCACGTAAAAAATTCATTCAAAAACATGCTCAGTTTGCAAAAATAGATATTTAGTAGTCATAAGGGAGTTATATATGCCAACCACATACATCATCGGCCACAGAAAACCTGACGTTGATTCTGTTGTGTCTGCAATGGCATTAGCTTATCTTTATTCTCAAAAAAATTGCTTTGGCTATCAAAAAACTCAAGCAGCTATTGTTGATCCTCTAAATCCAGAAACTAAATATTTATTTGAAAAATTTGAAATCGCAGTTCCTCTCCTGATTACTGCAGATGATATTAATGCTAACGATCAAGTGATATTAGTTGATCATAATGAAATTTCACAAAGACTTGAGGGTTTAAACGAAGCTCAAATTGTCGAGATAGTTGATCATCATAAAGCTAATCTAAACTTCAATACACCCATCTTTTTAAACTTTAAACCATGGGGCTCAACCGTTTCCATCATTTATTTCTGGATGAATAAATATGATGTAGTTCCAGACAAAAAACTAGCAACTCTAATGCTAGCTGCTATTCTTTCTGACACTGTTGGGTTGAAGAGTGCTACCACTACTAAGCAAGATATTGAATTCAGTCAAAAATTAGCAAATATAGCCGAGATTAATGACGTCAACGCTTTTACCTTAGAAATATTTAAAGCTAAATCAAATATAGCTACGCTAAGTAATGAAGAGATTGTACAAAATGATTATAAAATCTATGAATTTAACCAAAAAACTTTTATTGGCCAGCTAGAAACAGTTGAGCAAGCATCATTAATCGCTGACAAAAAAGAACAACTGTTAACAGCTATGAACAATGTTAAAAAGCAACAAGGTGTAGAGCTATTATTTGTAGCGGTAACCGATGTTCTAAATGTAAATACAAAATTATTATTAGCTGGAGAAAAAGAAGCTATGATTGCACAAAAGGCTTTCGGTGGCACAGCTACAGACTATGTTTTGGATATTGGACCAAAAATGTCACGTAAAAAAGAAATCGCTCCAGTAATTGAAGCAGTATTAAAAGATATCTAAATTATGACAGATCAAGACAATCAACCTCAAAAGGAAATAATACAGGACGAAGTTCATATCAATGGCGATGCTGCCAAAATCGGTACTATTGAAAAAACTGAGTATGGCAAGATGAAATACATCTCAATTACTAAAGAGATGGAAAAATCTTACCTTGATTACGCTATGAGCGTGATTGTTTCCAGAGCATTACCAGATGTAAGAGATGGTTTAAAACCAGTTCATCGTAGAATTTTGTACTCGATGTATAAAACTGGTATCAATCACAAAAGTGCTTATAAAAAATCTGCTCGTATCGTCGGTGATGTTCTAGGTAAATATCATCCTCATGGTGATGCTCCAGTCTATGGTGCCTTAGTTAGATTAGCTCAAAACTTTAGCATGCGCTATCCATTAGTTGATGGCCAAGGAAACTTTGGCTCAGTAGATGGCGATAGCCCTGCAGCTATGCGTTACACCGAAGCCAGAATGGCCAAAATTTCCAATGAATTACTTCAAGATTTAAATAAAA
Organism: uncultured Pseudomonadales bacterium; assembly: GCA_964423285.1. Classification (GTDB taxonomy): domain Bacteria; phylum Patescibacteriota; class Microgenomatia; order UBA1400; family PJMF01; genus JABBGTR01. The sequence continues at coordinate 30,538 of CAYREI010000001.1, forward strand.
ACACCGAAAAATTTTTAGACAACTTCGATGGCTCTCTTCAAGAACCTTGCGTTTTACCAGCTAAACTTCCCAATCTCTTACTGATGGGAGCTGAAGGTATTGCTGTTGGCATGGCCACTAAAATTCCTCCCAATAATCTAACTGAAGTTTGTCAAACAATCATCGACATGATTAAAAATGGACAGGCAGTTATAGATAAAGAAGTTGTAAAACGTATCGAAAAACTTAGCTCTCAGGCTAAAAAACAGACCAAGGCTGATTCTGATAAAATCACCAGTTCTCGATTGATTGATGTTTATCTTAAAGAAAATGCGGGTAAATTGGCTGGAGAGTTTCAAACCGAAATTACCTTTGATCAAATTATGGAACATATTAAGGGTCCAGACTTTCCCACCGGAGGAATTATCTACGACTTCAATAGTATTAAAGAAGCTTATCAAACTGGTAAAGGTAAAATAGTTATTCGCGCCCAAGCTAGTATTGAAGAAAAAAAGCCTGGTAGTTTCCAAATTATTGTTACTGAACTTCCATATCAAGTTAATAAAGCTAGATTATTAATGAAAATTGCCGATCTAGTTAAAAATGGCAGAATTGAAGGCATTCGCGACCTCAATGATGATTCTGATAGAACTGGAATGCAAATCACTATTGACCTTAAGAAAAAATCTCGACCTAAAGTAGTCTTAAATAAACTCTTTAAATACTCTCAACTTCAAACTAGTTTTCCAGTCAACATGGTAGCCCTATCTAGTAGCGGCACCCCTCAACTAATGAATATCAAACAAATCTTAAGAGAATTTGTTATTCATCGTCAATTAGTGATAGTTAGACGCAGTCAATACGATTTAGCTGAGGCTAAAAATAGAGCCCATATTTTGGAAGGATTGTTAATCGCACTTAACAATTTAGATGAAGTTATTGCAACTATCCGAAAGTCTGCTGACACTGAAACAGCTAAAAAATCTTTGATGGAAAAATTTGATTTGACTGAAATCCAATCTTTGGCCATTTTAGATATGCAACTCAAACGACTAGCTGCACTTGAGAGACAAAAAATCGAAGATGAATATAATAAAATTAAACAAACTATTGATAAATTATTAGCTCTAATCAGCGATCCCAAAGCTATTTTAAATGTGATAGTTGAAGAAACTGAACAGTTGATTGCTGATTATGGTGACGAACGTCGCACTAAATTAATAAAAGGCAAAGTTGGTGAATTTAATGAAGAAGATCTGGTGGCTAATGAAGCTACTGTTATTACCCTCACTGAATCTGGTTATATTAAACGCATGAATCCTAGTTCGCTTAGATCTCAATCTAGAGGCGGTAAGGGTGCTAAAGGCCTAAGTATGAAAGATGAAGACATGGTTAAATCAATCATCTTCACTCAAACTCATGACAATTTACTTATGTTTACCAACCAAGGACGAGTTTTTGAACTTAAATCATTCCAAGTTCCTGAGTCCAGTCGACAAGCTAAAGGGACTGCTATGGTCAACTTGATCAATCTTAAACCTGATGAAAATGTCCAATCTGTCCTAGTTGTAGATTTAAAAAAGGATAAAGATAAATTCATTATCTTAGCCACCAGAAATGGGTTGGTTAAAAAAAGTTCGGTTGGACTATACAACAACATTCGTCAGTCAGGCATTATCGCTATTACTCTTAATAAAGATGATCAGGTGGTCAGAGGACAGTTGGCTACTGGCCAAGATCATATCCTAATGACTACAAAACATGGAAAATCTATCCGATTTTTGGAAAAAGAAGTTAAAAATTCTAATCGTGACACCAAGGGTGTGAAGGGAATTACCCTTAAAAAGGATGATCGTGTAATCGGAGTAGAAGTTTTCTCAGATGAAAAAGAAATTGTAAATAATAAAGTCGTTGATAAACAACTTTTAGTTGTAACTGAGAATGGCTTGGGTAAACGCACTAAGCTCAGTGCTTACCCAGTTCAAAAACGATCTGGCATGGGAGTGAAGGTTGCTGATGTCACTAAAAAAACAGGAGAAATTGCCTCAGTAAGAATGATTAGTCCAAACCATAAGAAATTGGTCATTGGCACTAGTCAAGGTCAAACTATTAAAATGCCTATTACTAAAAAATCTATTCCTACTCTCACTAGGCCAACTCAGGGAGTCATCTTAATGAGACTTAAGGAAGGTGATAAGGTAGTGGCTGTTACTCTCACAGAAGAAATTGAAGAACAGAAATAAGTGGACCTGAGGGGATTCGAACCCCTGACCTCCTGTATGCCATACAGGCGCGCTAACCAACTGCGCCACAGGCCCTAGTTGAATGAATTTTCATTTTAGCATGGATTAAAAAAATGCAGTAGAGTAGAGAAAAACGACCTCTTCTTTTATATCAAAACCGTCATTTTATATTAACTACCGTATCAATAGTTATCTAAATATATTTATCTATTAATTAATAGATAAATAACAGTCAACCCAATTTTTATCCATTTTAAAGTAAAAAGGTTGTCTCTCATAAAAATAGCAATAAAGATTGATTCAACAGTCTTTATTGTAAAACACTCTTATTAGCAGAATAAATTAGTAATTGCCAATGACCGATAGCAAAAATTCTACTCAATTTAACTTAAACTATAAATCAGAATGATATTCTTGATGCATTTTTCTTAATTTAGGCCGAGTAACATGAGTATAAATTTGAGTAGTGACAACGCTTTTATGACCGAGCATTTCCTGAACATCTCGAAGGCCAGCTCCATTTGATAATAAATCTGTAGCAAAAGTATGCCTAATCCCATGTGGGCTAATCTTAATTGACAATTTTGCCTGGCGGGCATATTTATCTACAATTCGTTGGACACTTCTGGTAGTCAGTCTCATTTTTTCACCATTCTCAAAAGGCTCTGGTTTGCTTCCAGAAAAACGAATAAAGATTGGTCGCCAGTCATCTTCACGACTATTCAACCATCTCTCTAGCCAGATGGCGGCCCGATCACTTAAAAACACTACTCTAGGACGCCTACCTTTACCTATCACTCCAAATTCGCGACGATTTGTATCTACTTGATCTCTATTTAAAGATACTAATTCACTAACTCTCAATCCAGTCGAGAATAAAACTTCTAAAATAACCTTATCTCTTAAGCCGCCATGATTACCTGGGTTGGGTTGATTAAGCAATCTTTCCATCTGCTCTACTGATAAAAACTGCATATGTCGTGATTCAACTTTGGGAAGATCAACCTTCTCTGGTTGAAGTACTGGAGCATCATTTTTAATCAGCCATTTTAGCCAAGAACGCAAGGCAATGATATGATAAGATTGAGTCTTTTTACTCAGGGGGTCATCGTGTCGATCAGTATATCTATTTAGATATACTCGAAATTTTCTCAAGACTTCTTGATCGAGTTCTTTAAGATCTTTTTTTCCACCCTGATCTTGAAACCAATCTATAAAACGATTTAAATAATGACTATAATTTCTGACTGTTAATGGACTTAGATTTCGCTCAACCTCAAGGTGTTCTAAAAAATTTATAGCTGATTCACGGGGTAGGGTAGAAGTACTCACACTTAAATACTATCAGACATTAGCAAGCTTCTCAAATACTTGCCAAGTATGACCTGTCTAAAATAGACCCCTCATATCAATCTAAAATTGCTGATATATTTTGATATAAATTGATAATATAAAAATAATAAATTATAAAAAGAGGACGCTAACGGCATTTAAAGCTTAAAAAGCTTTGTATTATTTATTAATTATCAAATTACTACTTAATGTAGTAATTAAATCCAACATCAAACTCAAAATTTATTAAAAAATTACCAATTTCTAAAACAAAAAAATATTTGAAGCCAATTTAATATTAAAAAGTATAGATTTTATAAATAGGTGAATGTAACTCCATTTTGTTATTTACCTAATTGAACCTAATTAATGTCCAAAGTATTTAATAAAAACCTATATACCAGGCTAAACATTTATTCACTTCCCAGATACAAGCCAATCTAATGCCCCAAAAACGGCTTTTTACCCAAGAAGATGATATCTATTACCTTTGATTATCGCATTAAACTGCCAAAATTAATTAAAATATCAATGGAGAATAGGTGAGCATAAAAAGAGGGTCTTTAAAAAGAGACAATTGATCACTAAACCAATTAACGGGGTAGAATTACAAAAAGATTAATAAATAAACGAATTTATAAATATTAATATCCAGATAAGAAAAGAGAGTTGAAATAACCCTCTCGGCTTACTCTAGTCTTACGTCGCAAAAGTTATATTGTGCGACACAATACATTCTCTAAATATTAGATATCACCCAAAAAGAGAAGAGCTCGGTCCATATCTCACCCGCCAAACCATTGGAATCACTTCCTTCTTGATATAAATCACACTCCCTTTGAACAACTAACTACCATCTTTAAACCTCTAACTTATCTCCAGGCTAGCCTGGTAAAACACATTCGGGTTTTTATATTATGCTAATATCCTTGCTCCCCAGATAAGCCTGGTGAGCTCCAGGCCAGCCTGGTACCAGATAAGCCTGGTAAATACCCACTCCTACCAGAGGGGGTACCCCTGGGGGTTAATGTTTAGTTTTAATCTTATTTAATTCAACCAAATTATACATCTTTGATATAACAAACCATATCATTTATCTTAAATATCCTATAATAATTAAGTTTTCCACAATTTTCACAACACTATCAAACTATATCACCTTCTGCCCCTTCCTCTGGTCTGCCAATAATTTTAATTAGCTCTTCCCCATTTTTATTTATCAATTTTTTATCAAAAAAAATAATTTTTTATAAAAAAATGTCTCTATTTTTAACCAAATAATTTTTAAACTTTTAGCCTGGTAGTAAACCTTATAACTTAATTTTTCATCTCACTCTACCCTATTTTTATTGCATAATTATTGCAATGGTTTGATAGAGATAATACTTAATTTAAAGCTTATTTATAGGGGAAAAGAATCACAAACATAATTATCACAAATGTCGCTACCAGACTATACTCACGCAGTGTGCTTTCAAATAGTCTCTCCTTGAGAAAGCTGTGCAGAATACCTAGGCTAACATAGATAAAAGCCATAACAAATAAAGCTATATTCCAGGCTGAGAATGGATAAAAAGATAAAGCTATGGTTAACTCAATCAAAAATAAAGTCAGAACCCCGCTTAATGCCAAAATTTCGCCGCTAATATAGTTTTCCAGCCTAATTGACCATAGTGACATTAAAATCAACGGAAAATGAACCAATCCTGAGAACAAACCATTAAGGTAAAACGGTAATCTGAGACCAAAAATAGTATTAGTGAACAATAAAGAAGTCATTAGTGTAAACAACAGACCAATGGCATAAGCTGCATGTAATAACTGAATAGTTCTGCCTTTAGCTACTGAATAAATATTAGAGGTTAAAAATAAGGCATACATCCCAATTCCAAAGACAGCTAAAAGAATAAATTGACTTGTAATTCCCTCTGGAAGTAAAAAATAGAATAAACTCACTGAAACTGCATATAAAGCTGGAAATGGAACCACAGTTAGCCACTCATGAATCTCCAGATCATCAGCTAAAGCCCACGCCGACATAAAATATGAAACTATTAGAAATAAGCCAACCGCCCAATACCTAGCTTCTAGAGATACATACTGAATTCCCAATAAACCAAAGCTCAATAAAATTGAAGTAATTACAAATTTTTCGCGCCGTCGCATAATTAAAAGTATTGTACTCTATTCCATACTTCCCCACACTCCGGCACAGAAAACTTCTTCAATATCTTCAATTTCTAAAATTGAATCTATTAAATTTTGAAGTTGCTGCTGAATATTTTTATCTTCAACTGGGATTGGCATTACACACACATAACCCTCTTCCCCACTCAAACTACGATTAAACATATATATCACGCTTCCTGGGGCTCCCATGCTCCCACCAGCCTTAGAAAAAGCATTTTTTAGCTCTGAGCTCATACGGTTAACATTATCAGTGGCTGCCGATACCAATATCCCAACTCCACCTGGACCAAAACCCTCATAAACTATTTCTTGTATTGAGGCTGCGCCACCCTTACCCAAACCTTTATCAATTGCCCGTGAAATATTTTCTTTGGGCATATTAGCTTCCCTAGTTTTCTCCAGAATAGTTCTTAAAGTTGGATTTTGAGCGGGATCTCCCGATTTACCTTCTTTAACCGCAGCCCTAATCTGACGAGACAACTGCCCAAATAATTTACCCTTTTTCTCATCCTGAGCGCCTTTACGATTCTTAATATTGTTCCACTTACTATGTCCTGACATAAATTGAGCCTCCTTATATCAACCAAATTGTAAAATTTTTGTTGTCAGTTGACAATCACGGCTCATCACAGTATTCTTCATCGTTACAAATTAAAAACATGAGTCAAGTTCTTAAACTTCAACAACAAGCTATTAGTGCCGCTAAAAATCGAGATTGGAAAAAAGCTTTTCAGGCTAACCAAGAATTGCTCAAGATTAGACCGTCTGATATTAATACTTTAAACCGTCTTGGGGCTACCTATCTCCAACTTAAAAAACCTCAAAAAGCTAAACAAACATTCAAGCAGGTCCTAAATATAGATAGATCTAATAAATTGGCTCAAAAACATCTTCTGCGAATTAAAAATAAACAAAAAATTTCTCTGCCTGCTTTTTCTAACGAATATTTTATTGAAGAACCTGGCAAAACTAAATCTATAGAACTTTACCGCCTTGCTGATAAAAATGTACTAAAAAAAGTTTCTATTGGCCAAAAATGCTTGCTTCAACCAAAAAATAGGTATATTTCTGTTTGCGTTGATGAAACTTATATTGGTTCCTTACCCGAAGATTTATCATTTAGATTAGCTAAATTAATCAAATCCGGTAATAAATACTCTTGTAGAATTAGATCCTGTAATGGAATTCAGTGTGTGGCTCATATTAGAGAAATTAAACGTTCTAATTCGAATCGCAACATCGCTTCTTTCCCCAATAATCAAATTGTCACTACTACCACCATTAACGAGGTTGATGAATCAATGATAGAACAAGATATCCCAGTTGGAATAGTTCATACTGATACTGATTCAGAAAAGACTCTTGAAGATGTTAGTACCCCTGGAGATTATTTAAATTAAATTAGCTAAATCTTTCCCAATAAAAATTATTAAATCAGCTCGATATTCTTTCTGAAGCTGATCGTGACTTTGCTGAATAACTTTACCAGGAAATAATACTTGCAATCGTTCTGACAATGATTGACAAGAACCATGGGTTGAAGAAAAAGAAAACGTTGAAAGTTGATAGGGACTATTTTGATCGGTTACTCTGACTACCACTACTCCGTTCTTCTCTAAAATATCTGACATTTCAGAAGCCAGACCAACTTTATCCGTTGTATTAACTACTGCTACATTGCAATCTTCATAAAGTACTACGTTATCCAACATATTTAATTCATTGACCGAAGTTGCTTGATTATTAAAAGCAATCTGTTCTGCTGGCACTGATCGAGTGAAAAAAAGAACTTTTAACAATTCGATAAATTCTCGAGGATTTATGAGGTGATTAAAAGTCGTAATCCATAATTGTCGTTGAAGTTGTTTTTTATTAGTTATTTCATCAATTGGTCTAATGCTTGAAATATTATCCACTAAAGTTTTCATGCCCCAACTCATAGCTGCCAATTGGAAACCATCTTTCTTTTGCTCCATAGCTAAAAGTGGATAGACTCTTTCTAATTCATACTCACCATATCCACCTAAAACTGAAATTTGATCTGACTCAATTGGCATCACAGTAATCTCTTTAGTAGATGGAAAAAAATATGCTAAGTAAATTTTGCTTTTTGGAGAGTCTATTTTTGGAGAAACGAATAAAATATTTTTATGGTTATTCAAAGCAAATAAATGTGGACCTGCCACCCAAATTGACCCCAGTAAAACTACTATCAAACCAGCCAAAGTCACAATGGTGATTAGAAAACATTTAAAAATTTTAAAAAATAAATTGAGTCTTAATTTAGCCTTAGATTGGTGAGATTGGTGAGAAGGTCGTTTTTTAGTCACGAATTAAGTATACCGGCTCTCATCTCTTCGGTCAGCCGGAGCATAAATCGAACATTGTGAATACTGGCTAAACGATAGTAGCTTAATTCATGAGACCGATAAAGATGATTGAGATAAGCTCTAGTGTAGCCAGATCTACAAGTGTAACAATCACAATCTTTCATAATGACTTCATTGTCAGTTTTAAAATCAACTCGCCCGATGTTTAATCGACCTCGCTTAAACTTAGAAACAAACTTGAACCCATCTCTCCCCTGCTCTAGGCAACCATGATATAAAGATCCGTTTCTAGCCAGGCGTGTAGGACCAACGCAATCAAACATATCAAAACCCATTTGAACGGCGTCCACTATATTTTGCGGATCGCGACCTAATCCCATGGCATATCGTGGTTTATTTTTTAATAATAATGGTTCAATCCATTTCATCACTTGTTCGGTACCAGCCATGTTATATCCCACGGTCTCACCACCAACTGCAATGCCATCAAAATCTAAGTTTGCAATAAAATTAGCACTTTGTTTTCTTAAGTCTTGATGCATCCCACCCTGAATAATCCCGAACAAGGCTTGATAATGACCCTGAGCGCTAACTTTATTTTGCCGCTCCCAGTAGACTAATGACTGCTTCGCCCAACGGTGAGTGCGATCTATGGCCTCTTGAGCATAATTCTGATCAGCTTTATCTGGAGTACATTCATCAAAAGCCATAATTATATCTGCCCCTAGTTGGCGCTGAATCTCAATTGATGTTTCTGGAGTAAAAAAATATTTAGAGCCATCAAGATGAGATTTAAATTCAACCCCATCATGCTTAATGATTGAATTTTTGCCAAGTGAAAAAACCTGAAAACCACCCGAATCTGTTAATATTGGCCCAGGCCAATTCATAAATTCATGCAATCCTCCACTATTGGTAATCAGTTTCTCTCCTGGACGCAAGTATAAATGATAAGTATTAGCTAAAATTATTTGTGCTTGGGTATTTTTTATATCCAGACTATCCAATGCCTTTAGACTAGCTCTGGTTCCAACAGGCATAAATATTGGGGTTTTAACTGTTCCGTGCGGAGTAATAAATTGCCCAGCCCGAGCTTTACCTTGAGTTTTTTCTAACTTAAAACAAAATTTCGACATTCGCCTATTATAAACCGATCTCGTAGCGGACAAATCTATTCACCACCAATTTTTCACCCAAAATTCCACTAGTTTGTTTAACTAATTCTTCAACAGTAATCTTGGAATCACGAATATAATCCTGGGCAAGTAATTCAGCTACATTTGCTGGATTCATCGCTACTATCTGCATCGCCACATTTTTAGCCATTTTTTGTAAATTTTCATTTCGGGCCACAAAATCAGTCTCACAAAGAATTTCTACCAAAGTAGCTATTTTATTATTATTGTGTACATAGCTAGCAAGATAACCTTCCTTAGTCTCTCGGTCAGCTTTTTTATCAGCTTTAATTAAATTTTTTTGACGTAAAATTTCTCTGGCTTCACTAAAATCTCCATCAGCTGTTTTTAAAGCCTTTTTACAATCCATCATTCCAGCGCCTGTTTCTTCACGAAATTTCTTAACGTCTGCAGCAGTAATATTAGCCATATTATCCTTTCTTCATCTTTTTTTGATCAACTTTTTTAACTCCAGTTTTTTGAACAGCTTTTTTAACTTCAGTTCTGGTAGCTCTACCCTTAGCATAAGCTTGCGTTAGCTGACCGACAATAAATTCAATACTAGTTCGGCCATCATCATTGGCTGGAATTATAATGTCAACTGATTGAGGATTGGTATTAGTATCTACTAAACCCACTACTGGTACACCCACCATTTTTGCTTCTTGGAGAACAATCCTTTCTTTTTTAGGATCAATTACAAAAATTGTATCTGGAATATCTTTAAGCTGACGCAGACCATCAAAAAATCTAGCGTAACGACCAGCCTCTTTTTCCAATTGAGTCTGCTCAAATTTGGTATACATACTATATTTATCGCCACTCAGACCTTCTTCTATCTTAATCATTTTTCGTAGTGACTTACTAACTTGCTGCCAATTAGTTAATAATCCACCCAACCAACGAGAAACAATCCAATGTACCCCTGCTTCTTGAGCTTTTTCTTTAACAATTTCACGAGCCTGACGCTTAGTACCTACAAAAATGACTTCTTTTCCTTCTTTGCCTAAATGATAAAAATAATTGTAAGCCAAAGTCAATTGAGCAGCTGTTTTTTCTAGATCAAAAATGTGAATTCCATCTTGTTGAGTATAAATCCACTCTGCCATTTTTGGGTGCCATTTACTTGCATCATGACCAAAGTGACAACCAGCTTCCAACAAATCCTTCAGATCATATTTGGGAGCAACGTTTTCTAATTTTGAAACATCAATCATACTTGTCCTTATTTATCTCAAACTAATGAGATCGGTCTTGATTTAATAGCCAGGACTCTTAATAAACCAATACCCTAATTTTTATTGAGCGGTAATTGTAACACAGTTCTTGAGTAAACTCACCACAGTCATTGGCCCTACCCCACCGGGAACTGGAGTAATAAAAGCAGCCTTGTTTTGTATAGATTCAAGATCAATATCTGGTTGAGGTTCTCCTACATCAATCATAATCACTCCTTGTTTAACCATGTCTCCAACGATAAGATGCTTCACTCCAGTTGCACTAATAATAATATCTGCGTCAGTAAATTTTTTACTAGAATTCAAACGCTGTTCAACATCATCTCGAGTTAGCATCTTGACCTGAAAACCTTGATTGCTGAGCTCATAAAAAACTGGTTGTCCAACAATATCTGATCTACCTAAAATTAAAATTTGCTTTTGATGCTGATCGTCTTGAGAAATTTTTAGTTTTAAAAAAGCTTTACTTAAAATTGTCAAAACTGCACTAGCTGTAGCTGGTAATACCCGGTGTTGTTGTTGCCACGTATTGTTTTTTATTGTCATTAAAGTATCAGGGTGCAAGCCATCAACATCTTTTACTAACTCAATTTTTGAAGTTAAAAACTTCCACCAATTATTAAAAGCCTGTCGTACAGCTTTAATTCCCTTATCTTGACTAATTCCTTTAACTTTAGCCCAAGTGTTTCGCCATGGTTTTTGGATAATAATACCCGTGATAGATGGATCTTGATTAAGGTCAATAATTTTTTGTTCAACCCTATCTGTCCCCTCTGTTAAAGAAAAAGTATCAACCTCATAATCAATCCCAACTCGTTTCGCTGCTTCACTTTTGAGTTGAGTATAAAGTTGACTCCCAATATCTTCTGTAAATAAAATCGCTGCAATTTTTGGTTTGATTCCATGATCGCGCAAATTATTCACTTCTTTTTTAATTTGAGTCTCATACTCAGCAGCTAGTTGATCGCCATTAAAAATAATCATGGGTTATATTGTACCTGAGAAATTTAATTAATCCTCAAGGAGTTGTTTTAGCAACTCCACGTTTTTAGCATCAGGTCCTTTTTTATCAAAACCCGGTACTTCTAATAATAGGGGTAAAAGTTTAACTTTGGGATAATTGAGAAAATGTTTTAAATCCGATCGAGGAATAAGGCCTTCACCTAAGTTAGCGTGCCTGTCTCTACCTGACCCAAATTTATCTCGACTATCATTAACGTGAACACATTTTAGCGTAGACCACAAACCTAAATCTGTGATAGCTTCTAAAGCTAGCTTATTTAAAGAATATCCGGCCGCAAACCCATGACAAGTGTCAAAACACCACCCTAGCTGATCTGAATTAACTTTATCTAACAGCCATCTGATCTCTTTTAAATCACTGCAAAGCTTGCCTTTTTGGCCAGCAGAGTTTTCAATTAAAAAAGTGGCCTCCTTAGGACTAGAACTAATAATGTCTTTAATGAGAGTAACAACTTGATTCTTAACTGCATCCCAACCTCTACCCTGGTGACTACCTAAATGGACAATTACTCCCGAACCTTTCACCAAAGCATCAAAGGCCAGATCGTGTTTTAGAGTAGCCACAGATTTGTCGACTAACTCCGGTTTATCTGAGGCTAAATTCACTAAATAGATAGCATGAGTAAAAACTGATTCAATCCCATATTGTTTTTTTTCTGAAAAAAATTTGTCAATGTTATAACTAGCTAAATTTGGCTTTTTCCAAACCCGAGGACTGCCCGAAAAAAACTGAATGTAATTACAACCAAGATCAGAGGCTCTCTTCGGGGTATTCTCTATTCCCCCAGCTGCTGAAACATGAGCTCCAATTTTCAACATCACTCTTCCCTACCACGCAAAAAGTGGAAATTCTTTAGCTATCCTAACCACTTCTTGTCGTATTTTTAATAATTTTTCATCATTTTTCATTTTTTTTCTAAATTCTTTAATAAAATTATTTCGCTCTGTTCTCTCTTTTGGCAACTCATATTTCTTTACATGCTTCACTATTTGAGCAATCCACTCAGCGATCTGTTTCATCTCTGCCTCTTTCATCCCCCGGGTAGTTGCCAACGGTGTCCCTAGCCTAACTCCTGAAGGATAAAAAGGCGAACATGGCTCATGGGGAATACTGTTACGATTAGCATATATTCCAGCCACATCCATAGCAAAAGCCACCTGAGTGCCAAGACCAAATCCTTGGGGTGTTAAATCAATCAACATTAAGTGATTATCTGTTCCATCGCCCACTAGCTTCAAACCTTCATCTTGAAGAGATTTTGCCAGTATCTGAGCGTTTTTAATTATTTGTTGGCCATATTGTTTAAATTCTGGCTTCATTGCCTCTGCGGCTGCAATCGCAATCCCAGCGGTAGTGGCATTATGCGGACCACCTTGTAATCCGGGAATAATAGCCGCATCGATTTTACGACCCAGTTTTGGGTCTCGTTCTAATCCTCTTTTAGTAACCATAATCATTGCTCCGCGTGGACCGCGAAAAGTTTTATGGGTGGTGGACATAATTACATCAACATACGGCACTGGTGAAGGATGCTCCCCACTTATTATCAAACCCGTAATATGAGAAATATCTGCCATTAGCCACGCTCCCACCTCATCAGCTATCTCACGAAACTTATCAAACTCTAAAATAAATGGGTAGGCTGTAGTACCAGCAATAATAATTTTAGGCTGGTGTTTTTTAGCTAGCTCTTTCATCTCATCAAAATCTATTCGGGCGTTTTCGGTTAAACCATACTGGACTGAATTAAAAAACTTACCAGAAAAAGTTACTTTAGGATGACCATGAGTCAAATGTCCACCTCCAGCCAAACTTAACCCCATTAGGGTATCGCCCGGTTCTAAAAGCGCAAAATAGATTGCGCTGTTAGCTGGTGAACCAGAATAAGGCTGCACATTAACATATGGCACACCAAAAAGTTTTTTGATTCGATCTTGAGCTTCAGACTCAATTTTATCAACAAATTGATTACCTTCATAATAACGTCGCCCAGGATATCCCTCTGAATATTTACTGTTTAAAACTGAAGACAGAACCTGAGATACCTCTGGTGAAATATGATTTTCAGAAGGAATCAAACCAATCATCTCTATTTGGCGTTGCTCTTCCTGATTAATATATTGATTAATTACATCTGACATAAAAATTTTGATCTAGTAATTTATCCAGTATACTATCAATAATGAAAAATTCATCAATGATTCATCCCCATATTGAGCAAGTCTTGCGTCAAATTATTCTTAAAGATTTAGCTAACAAGGGCCGACTAAGATGGGATAAACCCCACACAGAAGCAGTAGTGTACTGGACAAAACAGCTACTAAAAAAAATTAATAGTTCAAGTCTTAACCCCAAAATATTAATCACCGCAGCCTATGCCCATGATTGGGGCTATGTCAATTTATTCAAACAAAAAAAACCAATCACTACTGATCAAATCCGCTTACAAAAAGACTTACATATGAAAAAAAGTGCAGAGATGATTGAGAGACTAATATATCAGCGACTTTCTAGTTATTTTAGTGAGGGCGAAATTTTGCGCCTAATCCACCTTGTTTCTATTCATGATTATGTTGATCAACTCAAAGATGAGGATGAACTATTCTCAATGGAGTGCGATACGATAGGCATGTTGGATGTGGATCGTGTACTACCAACTTTTTCAGCTAAAGAAAATGAATATTTTATGAAACACAGTATCTATAATTTACGGTTACCAAAATTTATGCACCCAGAGGCAAAAAAAATTGCAGAAAAATTAATTGAAAAACGCCAGCAATTTTATAAATCTTTAGAAAAATAGCTTAGCTGCTCATCATTAAAACCAAATTTCAAAATTTGCTCTTTAATTTCCATCGGAGTTTTTTTCTGCTCTTTTAAAATTTTGCTCACGTCTCTAATTGTTTCTCGCACTTCATAAGGAAACACTACCCATTTAGGAGTTTCTACTTGCCAAAAATCTGGTTTAAATCTACTAATCGGTTTAATATATGGCGCTAGAGTTTTAATCTCTCTGGGTTGAAGTTTTTTTAGATACTCAATAGCAACTTCAAAAGAGCTACCGCTGTCAATAATCTCATCAACTAATAAAATCTTTTCATCTTTAATATCAGCCACCAAATTTTCTACAATTTTTGGCTGACTTGATTTCCCTATCTCTTTATAAGCCACCATCACAAAACCAGATATTTTTAAATTCAAAAAATCAGATAAAAATCTTGCTACCACTGCTCCACCACGATCAATGCAAACAATTCGATCAAATTTCTGTTGACTCTCCTCTACTTTTTTGGCCAACGCAAATACATCCTGGTGAAACTCCTTCCAAGTAAGAGGGTAAAAAGAAATTCGAGACATATTACTCCCACTCCATTGTTGCTGGAGGTTTTGTAGTAATATCATAAACCACTCGGGAAACATTTGGAACTTCATTTACTATCCGACTAGAAATTTTTTGCATTACTTCATAGGGTAATTCTGCCCATTTAGAAGTCATAATATCTTTCGATTCATAAGCCCTAACAGCCACTACTTCTGCAAAAACTCTAGCATCGCCTTTTACTGCAGTGCTGTCTGTACCACTCATGACTGAAAAACACTGAAAAATTTGATGCCACAAGCCAGCTCTTTTAATTTCTGCCACCACTATTGCATCAGCTTGTCGTTGTTGGGCCAATCTTTTGGCTGTCACCTCACCTCTAATTCTAACTGCATTGCCAGGACCAGGAAAAGGTTGCTGCATGACTATTTTTTTTGGTATTCCAACTATTCTGCCAAGCTCTCTAACTTCATCTTTGTAAAATTCTCTAACTGGTTCAAGTAATTTGAGCTTCATCCCTGCTGGTAAGCCTCCCACATTATGATGAGATTTAATTTTAGAAGCTTTTTTAGAACCCTTAGACTCAATCACATCAGAATAAATCGTGCCTTGTCCTAAAAATTTTACTTGCTGATGATTTTTTGCCTCTTTTTGAAAAATATCGATGTATAACTCGCCAATAATTTTCCTCTTTTCTTCCGGATCAGTCACTCCCTTAAGTGCCTGCATAAAATGCTTTTTTGCTTCCACAATCACTAAGTCAGCTTTAATTAATTTAGTAAAAATATGCTTCACCAATTTTTTAGTCCCCTGTCTCATCAATCCACTCTCAACATAAACAGGAATCAAATTTTGACCAATGGCTTGACCAATTAAAAAAGCTGCCACCGTTGAGTCTACCCCACCAGAAACAGCGCAAATCACTTTATTTTTACCTACTTTTTTTGCAATATGAGATATAATTTGTTGTGGATTTAAATCCAGTGGCTCCAGTTTTTCTTTACAGACTTGATGTGCAAAATAACGTAAAATCTCCAAACCATAATTGGTGTGATCTGCTTCGGGATGAAACTGCACTCCATAAAATTTTCTATCTTTGTCTACCATAAAAGCGTTTCTGACTTGCTTGGTAGAACCTAGAATCTCAAATCCTTTTGGCAGTTTAATTACCGTATCACCATGAGACATAAAAACTTGAAATTTTTTTGCAGGTAAATGAAGGTAATTAGATTTAAGCAATAGTTTCTCCGGCCCATACTCTTTAAAGCCATTCTTAACTTTACCTCCTAAGTGCTGAGCCATTAACTGCCAGCCGTAACAAATGCTAAAAATTGGAATCCCTAAAGCAAAAACTTTTGAATCAATATCGGGGGCACCATCCTCATAAACAGATGCGGGACCCCCAGAAAAAATCAGTCCCAAGGGTTTTATTTTTTTTATTTGATCTATTATCTCTTCAGGATCAATATACTCAATTGCTACCCCCAACTGCCGCAACCTGCGCCCAATTAAGTGTGTTGTCTGTGAACCAAAATCAATAATTAAAATCATTTTTAAACATAAGTTTTTATTTCATTTTCATCGCCAATATTAGTAACCCGAATTGGTGTATAGGCCTCGATCAACATTTCTCCGCCAAGAACTTCTGAACCTCTTTGCATATCCATCGATACAGGAGCAACATAAAATATTTTTTCCGTACTCACTCCGAAATATTTTTCTAAGCTAGAGAAAACCAGCTTGCTAGTTTCCCCAGTTGCCAAAACATCCTCTAATACAAGCACTATGCCTGAAAAAAGAGAGAATTCTTCTAAATAAATATCGACCGGCAATCTATTGCCATCATCATCGCGTTTAGTGTAAGTCAGTGATGGAATAGCTACAAAATCTTGATCGCGATCTAGTTGATCTTTAGTACAAGTTGGAGCTTGTGCTTTGGGGAAATACTCCAAAAATATTGGCGTCATCCAAGATGCGGAGTTGGGCATGCCGACAATTACTTTCACGGTTAAACCAAGTTCTTCTATTTTCTTTTTGGTGATCATGGCCAAAGCTCGTACAAAAATCTCCAAATTTTGATACTTAAATTCTTTCCATAAAATAAACAGGTTTTCTGGAGATGGATCAATTACCTCTGCTTGCAACCGATAGATACCAGATAACAACTGTTCAATTTCCCCCACATTTAAATTTTCTACTCCTTTGTCTAGCTCTGCCGCTAGTAAATTCAAAAGATTGCCAACTTTGTCCTCTTTTTCTTTGGGACTGGGAATATTAAAAGCTTGATCTATTGTTTTAAATCTTTCTGTCATAAATACTAAAAAACATCTCTTGTTACTTTCGGCTCAACTAGTTTTCCTCTCCCCATCTATATAAGACAAACTAATTTAATAATTCTAATACTTTTTTTAAATCTATCGCCAACTCTGCCTCAAAGCTCACCTCTTCTCCACTCCGCGGATGAGTAAATTTCAATTCCGCTGCATGTAAAAACTGTCTTGGACACCATGCTGCATCTAGTTTAGCTCGTTTCTTACCAACATATTTATTATCTCCTACCAAGGGGTGCTTCCAATGCTTTAAATGAACTCTAACTTGATGAGTCCGACCAGTTTTAGGCCAACAATGTACTAACGAAAACCCTTGATAAACAGAAATCTTTTTTTTAGAATCCTTCAATTTTTCTTTACCTTGCTCATTTAAACCCAAATAATAATTAACTACTTTATATTTTGTGACAGCTGGTTTGCCATTTGAAACTACAGCAAATTTTTGGCGATCAACTCTGGATCGGCCCAATGGGGCCCTGATAGTTCCTTGAGGAACTCTAAATTTATTATGAACTAAGCAAATATATTTTTTACTTGTTTGTCGCTGTTTAAACTGAGTTAATAAATTCACTAAAGACCCAGGATTTTTGGCTGCCACCATTACCCCACTTGTATTTTTATCTAAACGATGCACCAATCCCAATCGCTCTTTAAAAATCTCTTCAGCAGTCCCAAACTCTTCACTGAAATTAGCTGGAATTAATTTTTTCCAATCTTTAAAATCTTCTTTGATCAATTTTTTCTCTAGCCAATCTTGTAAAGTTAACTCCTTTACCGTCTTGGATCGATTTGCAATCAAACCAGCTGGTTTGTTGATGATTAAAATATCTTGATCTTCAAAAATAATTTCAATGTTCATTAGAAGCTCTAAATTCTTGAATAAATAATAATATTAGGGCTATCGAAATATAAAAATCTGCTAAATTATTTTTAATTCCAACATAAGGTAGTGAAATCCAATCGTTGACTCCACCCAAAAAAACTCGATCTAATAAATTTGATACTACTCCCGCCCAAAATAGTCCGGTAATTACTTGATTTCTTCGCCATTTTTTTCTCCACACAAGAGCTACCCCTATAGTGAAAAAAAGTAAAAAAATAGTCACAAACTCAGTCGATAATTGACTAAACCAACCAAATGATATTCCATGGTTTGGGACAATTTCAAAATAAATTGGCGCTATCAGCTTAGTAAATTGATCAAGAGTTAAAGCTGCTAAAAAAACTAACCAAAACATTTTAATTTTTCTTACTTCTAAAAGTTATTAATCTACCTGATTTTAAATACATCATTATTCCACCAATTAAAGTCATAGTTCCATAAATCAAATAATCTAATTCCACCTGACTAATTTCTAACTGAGCTGGCCTAACTAATCTCATTAACAACATGAATAATCCTGTGGCTGTTAAAAATACGCAAGTCAAAAATCCAGTTTGAGCTGTTTTTTTACCAGCTCGATACCATAAAAAAGTACGATAGTGAAACTCAGCCCAATATAGATAAATATATAATCCTAGAAAAAATAAAGCCGTATATAGCTGAGCGGGGTGATGATTAACAAAAACTCCAGGAAAAACCATTCCCCATGGAAGTTGAGTCTCATAACCAAAGCCAGTTCCAGCAAAAAAATTGCCTAATTGTCTTAATACCATTCCAGCACTTATTGCTAAAAACCAAAAATCAAGTACTTCAAACTGGTCCCATTTCTGTTTACCAGCGTAACGATAAAGATATAGTGAGGCTCCAAACAAACCAAACAATTCTAAACTTCCAGGATGATTAATTACATTAAACCAATCCCAAAAATTCATTCCTAGCTCGCCAAAATTAAGCAATATAAATCCTACTCTGCCTGTTAATAAACCAACTATACTGGCAAATAAAAATGCATCAAAAGCTTGATCTTGATCATAATGTTCTTCTCTTGTCTTTCGCCAATACACAAAAGCAGTAGTCAAAAAAGCCAAAAAAACAAAAATGCTATTACTACTAATAGCTACTGGTCCAAGACTAATTAGGGTTGGATGCATGTTCTTTATTGTATACTATACTCCTATGTTATCGATATCTCATGCTTTAACCGGAGCTTTTATTGCTAGTAAACTACCTCATCCAGCACTCTACATTCCCCTCACTCTAGCTACTCATTATTTAGAAGATTGGATCCCTCATTGGGATGTGGGGACTGGTCTTAGTAGTGGCATGCGTAAAATAAAAACTGCTTTTTTATTAGAGTTGATTGATTTAGCTATTAGCATCGTAGTAGTTTATCTCTTTTGGCAAGCTGGCCAAACTAAAATTCAATATCATGTTTGGATAGGAGCTTTCACTAGTCTAATTCCAGATTTTTTAGAAGCCCCGCGAAATTTTCTAGAATGGGAGCCTTTTTTCTTAAAACCTTTTAATAAGTTTCATAGTTGCTTCCATCATTCAGTGACAAATAAAGTATTAGGATTAACACCCCAGATCGTAACTGTGGGTTTAATTTTATTATTAAAATAAAAGTGCCACGGGAGAGAATCGAACTCTCACGAGGTTGCCCTCATAGGTTTTTGAGACCTACGCGTCTACCGGTTCCGCCACCGTGGCTAATGCTTGATATTATATCCTAAATCCGGCATCATAATCATACAAATATGTTGCCCATCCAGAATATCATTCAAGCTGTTTTTGATGTAAATAATGCATGGTGGTTAATAATCAAAACTGCAATTTGGTTCTCAATATCCTTAATTATTATTATCAAAACTGACGTTCCTCATCCAGAAAAAGGTTTTAAAAGTCTCAAGTCCACTTTAGGATTTTTCTTAATGTTTATTTTTCTTTCAACAGGATTACTATATTTATTATTTGGCCAAGTGCCAACTTGAAATATTATCCAGTCGGCTTAGACTCTACATCAAAAAATTTAATTCTATCGCCTCTAAAGAAGAGGTTAATTGTACCCAATGGTCCATTACGATGCTTGGCAATTTTGAGCTTCATTGACTCTTGCATATCATTATCTTCACGATATAAAAACATCACCACATCGCTATCCTGTTCAATACTTCCCGACTCACGTAGATCTGATAATTGAGGATCATTTCCACCCCTACTTTCAACTGCACGATTCAACTGAGATAAAGCTAAAACTGGAATCTTTAATTCACGAGCAAGGTTTTTTAACCCTTGAGAAATCTCTCCAACTTCTTGAACGCGATTGTCTCGTGTTTGACCATGAGCCAACTGTAAATAGTCCATCACAATTAAATCTACATTTTGCTCAACAGCTAATCTTCTAGCCTTAGTTCTCATTTCATAGATAGACATACCTGGAGTATCATCAATAAACAATGGTGCATCAGCTAAAACTCCCATTGCGTCAGAAAGTTTTAAAAAGTCTTGTTGATCTAATCGACCAGTTTTCAATCTCCAAGCATCAATGTCAGCTTGTGACACTAGCAAGCGATCTACGAGCTCTTCTTTACTCATTTCCAAAGAGAAAAAGCCAACTTTTTTACCAGCACTAGCAGCTACATAGTGAGCAATGTTTAAAGCCAGAGCAGTTTTACCCATACCCGGTCGAGCAGCTAATATAATTAAATTAGAACGCTGCAACCCAGCTAAAATTTTATCTAGATCTACAAATCCTGTTGGTAAACCTCGCAAATCATCTCCTGACCGTTGGAGCTCATCCAGACGTTCAAAGCTTTCTACTAGAGTATCTTTTAAAGGTATAAAAGATTTATCTGTACGAGTTTGTGAAACTTTAAAAACTTTTTGTTCGGCAATATCCATCAATTCAGACGTTTCTACGCTTGGATCAAAAGCTTTTCCTGCCAGCTCACCCGACAACTGAATAATGCGTCGTTTTACATGTGCTTCAACAATTAATTTAGCATAATGTTCCACATTAGCAGCAGTAGAAACCAAATTAGAAAGCTCAGCAATTCGAGAAGCTCCGCCAGCTTGTTTAAGTTGTTTTTGTTTTTTAAGCTGATTAGTTAAAGTGACGGCATCAATTGGACTACGGTTTTCATATAAAGCTTCCATTGCCTGATAGATAGCCTGATGAGATGAATTGTAAAAGCTTTCTGGGCGCAAAATCTCACCGATCTTAATAATAGCCTCTGAGTCGATTAAAATCGAACCCAAGACTGATTCTTCAGCATCAAAATTATGAGGAGGGACCCGTTTATCAACCATTTATTTTTTGGGCAGAGTTAGACTATTATTTAAAATTCGCGTGCCAACAGTATACCCTATCCACGCTGCAACACCACCACTTCTGTTTCAGCTGGTAAACGAGCTCGATCAATGTTAAGTTTTTCTTCAGCTTCTACTTCTACCCCGTATTCTTTTAAAAATTCTTCTAGAGTAGACATTTCTCCAAAAATCTTTTCGTCATGAGCAGGAGTTTTATAATGCATTGGAATAACAATACTAGGTTCTAAAGTTTTAATAACTTTTACTGCAGTTTTAGGATCAATAGTAAAAACTCCACCCACTGGACAAAGCAAGATATCTACCGCTCCAATCTTTATAGCCTGTTCAGGAGTTAGTTCATGACCTAAATCACCTAAATGACAAACGCGCATATCATCTAACAAAATCGTAAATACTGAATTGACACCCCGCTCTGCTCCCTCAGTTTGATCATGAAAAGTTTTAACCCCGAAGATTGATATTCCCCCTACCTCATATTCTCCTGGGGTAGTAATAATAAAAGGTTTGTCTCTGCGGGCTGTTTTACTCACCCGATTAACCTGATTATGATCTTTGTGATTATGAGAAACAGTGACAATATCTGCACTAGCATTGGGAAAATCAAACCCGATATAAGAATAAAATGGATCGGTAATAACCACGCCGTCTTTACCTTTTAACTTAAAACTAGAGTGTCCATAATAAGTAATAATCATATGTAAGGTATAATAAGATACTCAAATGAAAAAAGAAATGATCATCTCTGTATTGGTTGGGCTTTTTTTCGGGTTAATTATTGTCTATGGTGTTTATACTGCTCAATGCTCACTGTCAAAACCCAATCAAGAAACTGAAGAATTAGAGGTCAGTCCCTCACTAGAAACAGAAGAAAATATTGATAGCAATTTATCTCTTCACAGCCCAGAAGATGAAACTATTGTAAACGAACCTCTCATCACTATTGCTGGCACCACTATCGCCAACAGCTATGTGGTGGTGTTTATTAATGATGAAGAATTGATTACAAACGCCGATAAGTCTGGTCACTTCTCTGTTGAGGGTGAGCTAGAGATTGGGAGTAATATAGTTGAAGTTCATGCCATTGATGAAGATGGACAAACAATGGTTAAAGAAAGAACTGTCATCTACACCACTAAACCACTAGTGGAGACTACAGATGAAACAGCCTCAGATTCTGCAGAAACTAATGAAAGTGAATAAAAAAATGAAAAAACTACTACTCTTTACATTGGTATTACTATCACTGTACTTAGTGAAACCAATAATGGCTCAAGACGCCTCTTCCTCAGAATCGCCTAGCCCAGCTGAAACTACTCAAGAACTTAAAGAAAGAATTCAGAGAATTGTTGAAGAAAAAAGTGAACAAATCAAAGGTGTTATTGATCAACTATCTCAAAACAAACGAGGTTTTATTGGTCAAGTCGAACGAGTTACTGAAGAAAGTTTGACTCTAACTAATAGTAAAGGTACAGAAATTGTACCTTTTGATAATCAGGTAGCTCTGCTTAAAGCTAATCGAGAAATTTCTATCGACGATGTAGCGATTGATGATTGGTTGGTAGTAATGGGAATAATCATTGATGATACTTTTTCTCCCAAGAGAATTTTGGTATCTTCGATAAGTCTTCGGCCTAAAAATCACATTATTACCCTGGGTACAATTATTGAACAATCTTCCAAAAAAATCACCATTCTATCCAGACAAAATGAAGAAATGAACTTTGATATTAGCACCAAAACTGAATATCAAGATCAAGGTGGTGAATCAATTAGCAACAATGAATTTATTAAAGACATTCAGGTTCTGATAGTTGGTGATGAAGATGATGACGGTAAAAATGCTTCTATTATCAGATCTCTAGCTTCACTAGAGACACTTCAAGATAATGAGTAAAACTCAAAGTAGATATAAATCCAGAATTGATAAATTAAGCCAAGTTCTAACTTCAAATCAGGGCCTGCTTCTTTCTACTCCCGCAGACATTTTGTACCTAACTAGCTTCAAACACCTAATTCCTGAAGAAAGAGAGTCTCTATTATTGATCACTCCAGATAAAAATATTTTTTTTTACGCTAGCCTTTCACCTTTTAAATCTCCTCAAGGGGTTAATTCTTCTAAAGGTTGCACTTTAGACCAAATTACTCCTGTACTAAAAAAATTACATCAGGAAAAAAATCTTCAAGAATTACTAGTCGATAAATCTAGTCTATTTGTTAATGAATATGAAGTTTTAACCCAACTCTCATTTCTAAAAATTTCCAGCTTTGATCGACAACATATCTGGAAATTACGAACTATCAAGGATAATCAAGAAATAGCTAGTCTTAAAAAAGCTGCTGAGTTAACTTCTCAGGTCATGAAATCAGCCTTCGACTCTCTAAAGATCGGTATTACTGAGATTCAACTTAAAAAAAGGATTGAATCTGAATTCAAAGAAGTTGGCTCAGAAAAACCAGCCTTTCCTACTATTGTTGCTTTTGGACCTAATTCAGCCATCCCCCACCACCAACCCACCAATACTACTCTAAAATCAGAAATGTCTGTTTTAATTGATCTTGGAGCCACAGTTGATGGCTATCATGGAGATATGACTCGAACCGTTTGGTTTGGAAAAAAACCCACCGCTCAATTCTCAAAAATAGAACAAATTGTTAAGCTAGCTTATCAAGCAGTGATTAATTTCTTAAAAAATCGCCAAGGTACTCCTTTAGCTAAAGAGCTAGATCAAATCGCTCGTAGCGTCATCACTCAAGCTGGCTATGGTAAAGAGTTTATCCACACTACCGGTCATGGTTTAGGTTTAGATATACATGAAAATTTATCACTTAGCTGGAAAAATAATCAATCCATTTTGCCCCAGATGGTTATCACTATTGAGCCAGGAATTTACTTAAAAAATAGATTCGGATTTAGATATGAGAATACGATTTTAATTACTGCTACTAATATTGAGGAGTTAACCTATGACAATTAATCCCCTGATTAAAATTCTTACCGCTGATGATGCGCCGACTTACAGAAAACTTCGCCTTCAAGCTTTAAAAAATACTCCTATGGCTTTTATGTCTACTCTTGAGGTAGAACAAAAAAAACCCTTATCTAGTTTTATCTATGAAATCAGCGTTTCTATAAGACCACCACTCTGGGGTTACTACGGGATATTCTCAAACCAAGAATTGATTGGTTTTTGCCAAATCTCAAAATCATTTGCAGCCAAACAAGCTCATATTGCTTATCTTTATAATCTTTATATTAATCCTGATTATCAAGGTAATGGTTTGGCTAAAAAATTATTGACTGAAATGTTAAAAAAGATTAAATCTCAACACATTGAGCGAGTATTTATCACTTACCTAGCTAGAAACAGATGCGTGAGGGGTTTTTATGACCATTTTGGTTTTAAACAGTGCGGGATTAAACCAAAAGCCATTAAAGAAGGCGACGAATATGATGATGAAGTAGAAATGGTATTGGAACTTTAATGAAGACTAGAATTGAGAAAAAATATTCTTGAATTAAATTAATATTTTTTGATCTTATTTGATATAATAAAT
>CAYREI010000002.1:0-5951 GCA_964423285.1 uncultured Pseudomonadales bacterium
ATGTTGATATGTCGACTTTAGTTAATCTAGATAAACCTTCTGAAGAGGAACAACAACAATCTAATGTTAAGTATTCTCTAGAATTAGCTAATTTTATTCGTAATCTTGAGCCAGCTGGAGTCACAGTCTCTATTGGGGGGGAAATTGGTCATATCGGAGGCAAAAATAGCACTCTTGAGGATTTTAGAGCTTATATGTCTGGTTTTAATACTGGTTTAGGAAATATGGTTGGAATGAGTAAGATTAGCATTCAAACAGGAACTCATCACGGCGGAGTAGTTTTAGCAGATGGCTCTTTAGCTGAGGTGAGCGTAGATTTTTCAATTTTGAAAGATGTTTCCCGCGTTGGTAGAGATGAGTATCAAATGGGTGGGGCAGTTCAACATGGAGCCTCAACTCTTCCCGATGAATTTTTTAATCAGTTTGCCCAGTCTGAGGCAGTTGAAGTTCATTTTGCCACTGGTTTGCAAAATATTCAGTTTGATCACGAGGCCTTCCCAAAGAGTTTACGGGATAAGATATATGCTTGGGTAGATACAAATAAACAAAATGAGCATAAGTCAAACCAGACGGATGAACAATTTCATTATCAACTGCGTAAAAAAGCTTGGGGAGAGTTTAAGCAAGCTATCTGGGATATTCCAGAAGAAAATAAAGTCAAGATTCGTCAATCGTTAAGCGAACGGTTTGCTTTCTTTTATCAACAGCTCAATGTAGTAAATACAAAAGATTTAATAGGTGAATTAGTGAAACCAGTATTATTAGAAAAAACTCAAAAAGATTTTAATATTGATCAAATTAAGTCAGATGAAGTAAATGGTTTGTCTGATTAGTTTAATTGCTGCTGTATATAATTATGCACACTCTCCCAGTTATTTTTTGGCACTACAATGAATTGTCCAGTTGAAGATTTAGAAGTGGAGAAAACATTTTCTGTACTTAGAACCACACTCTTAGTTTCAAATTTTTTAGTAGCTTTTAGAGCTGGAACTAAATATTTAACAATTTTTAAGTCAACGTCAGTAGTAAAATGTTTGGCAATTTTTTCAAAAAATTCTGGTGCTTTTTCTAGTGCTTCAATTGACCAAAGTTTGTCACGGATAGCTTTGAGCAAAGCATGCTGTCGTTGACTACGAGAAAAATCACCTCCAGCCGAACCATGACGAGAGCGCACATATCCTAAAGCATCGCCACCCTCCATTTCAACTAATCCTTTTTTAAAATAGAGATGTTCATAGCGACACTCAAATTGTTTTTCTAATTCAAATCCAGAATAGTTGGCAGTTAAATCAGCTATTTCTTGAGGTGTCATTCCACAAGGGTTAAGCTCCTCACCTTTTATTGGATACCAATAATCATCTAGTGTTTCTGGAACATCGACCTCAATTCCATTTAGTTCATTGCCAATCAAACGTTTAAAGCCATTAAAATCAACAGCTACAAAATAATCGATGGGTATTCCGGTTACAGCAGTAACCATTTGTTTAGCTACCTGGCCACCACTGGCAATGGGTTGGTTGGGATTTTCTCCCAAGGTAAAAGCGGTATTTATTTTAGCTTGTTTGCCATTGGGAAGTTTTACCCACAGATCTCGTGGTATGGAAATTAGATTAACTTGAGCTTTTTTAAAATCTAGATGAACTAGTTGAATTACATCAGTTAAGAAACCACCCTGATGGCCGGCACCACCATAACCAAGCAACAGCACGGTTAAAGTTTCAAGATTTTCTGGTTGGATTTGAGAAATATCTCGCTCTGTCTGTGCTGATAAGACAGGGTGAGAAATTTCAGAGTTTAAGTTTAGTTTTGATTTGGCGAAAAAATAAGTGATGATAGCAGAAATGGTGATGATTAATAAACTAGCTGAAATAAAGAAAACTTTTTTATTGACATTTGTTTTTTTCATGACTCTATTGACGATTAGGCAAGGGATCGATTTTACCTTTTCCTCTATAGATGGCGGTGTCTCTTGATTTTTCAATTTTTTTACCAGTAATTTTTTCATATATTTTATATGGATCTTCTAATTGTATCGTATTTTTTTCTAAATTATTTTTGGCTTGATCAAGGGTTTTGCTAGTAAGTAAGATTTGCAATGTTTGGATGATAAAATTATCTATATTAAGTATTTCTAGCTTTTTTTCATTTCTATTTTCCTGAATATAAGGTTGGTCTTTATCACAGTCATTTGGCCTCATTAATGGAATAGAATTAGTTGTCATTACCAATTTAACTTTTTCATTTCCCAATATTTTTTGAATGTTTCCATAGTAGGCATTGGAAGCTAGTACAGGGTGAGTTGCACAAATAATAATTTCTTTAGCTCCATGTTCGAGTAATAAATTTATAGTTTTTATGAATGTGCCACCACTACTGATCATGTCGTCAATTATGATAATTCTTTTACCAGAAACATCTCCGAATACTAGCTCATGACTAGTTTTACTTTCAGTACCTCTTCTAATTGATTCTCTTTTTTTATGAATAATCGCGATTGGTAAATCAAGATATTCGCTTAAAGCTTTTACTATGGATAAATTGCCCATGTCTACCCCACAAACTATTGTTTCCATATCATCTTTAATTAAACCTCTATTTTTTACTTCATCAGCTATAAGGAAAGCTGCTGTTAAATTAACAACCTCAATGCCTTCATTTAAAAAATGATTAACAGCTTTAAGACTATGAATATCTAGACCAATTAGATAATCTATTTCAGCCACATGCTTCATTAGTCTGGCTATGGGTTGAGAAAAACCAGCTTGACCTTTAACAATCATTGTCTCGTTTAATTTTTCTGGATGAGGCTTGCGAGTTCTTTGATCTTGACGTAAATCCATAAATGGAGCAAAAATTCCTAATTGATCAACATTGGAACCGGCTAAGTCATCATTTTGAGTTAAAGCGTGGGCTTTAATTATGTCAGTCGTAGCTTCTTTCCAGTTATCTCCATTTAGCAGCCACATCATGACCGCATTTGGAGCTTCACCATAGACAATATATAAGGGCATTTCATTGTCAAATTTTCTTTCAGAAATTGCAACGCTAGGGAATTTATTTGCTAATTTTGTAGCTAAAGGATAGTTGTAACGCCTAAAGCTAGGAGGGATAAATACACTACCAAAAAATTCAGAGTTATCTGATGGCATAAAAATCAACAATCCATCGGGCAGATAATTACAACTAAAGTAGATACTACTCAAACAATATCAAAATGACAATGCTTATTTTGATAAATAGGCCTTTAATAACACCCATTGTGATACAATAAAGTTATAAGATTTTTGAGCTTAATTTATCTTTTTAGGCTCAAATATTATGAAAAAAGCTTTTCAAATTTTAGGTATTATTCTGTTAGCTTTGTTGTTATTAGCAGCGGTTATTTTAGTTCATGCTGGCTTGTTTGAGCCAGTAGTAACTATGGAGAAAAAAATTGATCCTTACACTTTAGTATATCAAGATCACATCGGTAGTTATTATAAAGTTAAGCCTGCTATGGATGAGGTTTATCATGGTTTATTGCGCCTGGGAATTGAAACATATCGTGGTGCCGGGGTTTATTATGATGATCCACAAAAGGTACGGGCAGATAAGCTTAGAAGTGAAATTGGTAGTATTTTGGAAGAAAAAGATTTAGATAAAGTTGATAAGATCAAAAATTCATTCAAAGTTAAAGAGATTCCAGCCAGTAAATCCATTGTGGTTGAGTTTCCGATTAGAAATATGCTTAGCTATATGATTGGTCCAGCCAAGGTTTATAAAGAAGTTAATATGTTGTGGCAACAACAGTCTTATCCAGAATATAAATATGCAGTTGAAATTTATGATGTTCCTAACAAAACCATTACCTATATTATGCCAATCAACGAGATCATAGTTGATAAAATCATTGTTGATGAGCCGATTATTGTGCCCTCACTAAAGCCAGAAGAAGCTACAGAGGAAGCTACAGAGGAAGCTGAGATTGTTGATGAGAAAGAGATACTTGAGACTGTCATCAGAGATGCCATTATTGAAAAAAGAGGTGGTGATCCGGATAATCTAATTATAATTGTTTCTAAAATTGAGGGTGATTATAGCTCTGGTGGAGTTAGAAACGCCTCTGCTGAAGTCGGTGGTGCGATGTGGCTTGCTGCCAAGGTTGATGGGGTGTGGGAGTTGGTTTGGGATGGTAATGGCGCAATCTATTGTAATGACTTAATTGATTATCTAGATTTTCCAGCTAGTATGATTCCAGAGTGCTATGACGAAGTGACTGGAGAAGTAGTTTTAAGATAATTTATAGTGGATTAAAATTTTTTTTAAATCTTGGCTATTTTGGGTTAACATTAGTTTTCGTCTGACCTCTTTAGCTTGATTAAAACCTTTTATATACCATCCCAAATGTTTGCGCATTGGTAAAAATGAATATTTTTTATCTTTACAAAAAGTTTTTTCATAAAGTTTGGCGTGCTCCAAAGCAATCTGGGCTTTTTGGTGAATGGTAATTTTTGTTTCAGAGAAATTATCGTTAAAAATCCAGGGGTTACCAAAACTAGCTCTGCCAATTAATACTCCGGCTACACCGGACTGTTTTATTTTTTCTAAGGCTTGTGCTTTAGATGCAACATTTCCATTACCGATAATTAAAGTTGAGGATTTTTTAGCTATTTTTACCGCTTTTTTAATTATTTCCCAATTAGCTTTTCCCTTATATCCTTGACGTAAAGTTCGACCATGAATAGTTATTGCTGCTGGATTAGTTTCCAGTAGAGTAGGCAACCATTCATCGATGATTTGACGATCGTAGCCAATTCTAGTTTTGATACTTATAGGAATAGCCTGACGTTGTTGATATTTTTGAGGTAGATTTGAATGACGTTTTTCCACCTCTTGTGTTATTTCTGGAGTAATGTTTTCACAATCTGAAGCTGATTTACCATTTTCCCAATCTTGAATTCCGGCTAAAGTAGCCCTGACTATTTCTTGTGCTAATTTAGGAGTGTTAATTAAACCTGCTCCCGCACCACCATTGGCAACACTCTTGGCAGGGCAACCCATATTAATATCAATTCCATCAAAACCTAATTGACATATTACTATGGCGGTTTCTCTAAAAAATTGAGGAGTTTTACCATATATTTGCGCAACAATTGGTCGTTGGCTTTCATCAAAGATGAAATCTTTTAAAGGAGTGGTGGCACCTCTACAGAAACCCTCGACTGTAGCAAATTCAGTATAGATTAAGTCTGGCTGACCATATTTTTTTTGAATATATCGATAGGGATGGTCGGTTATTCCATCCATGGGCGAGAGGCCAATAAAAGATTTTTTTAGTTTTGACCAAAACCCAAAGTTGTTTACTTGATCTATTTGCACAGGATTGATTATAACCTGTATTTAGTTATCTTAAGATTAGGCTGTCTTCATGTATAATTGATAGATATGGTCGAAGGCAAAGTTTCTCCAGCTTTAATTAGAGATACCAAGATAACTTCCTCTGGAGTTTTAATACCAGTCATGAGTGGCCTAGTAGTTGTAGTTTTAATTTCTTTGGTTTTTGCTTTTTTTAAAGGTTGGACTTTTAATTTTTATGCTAATATTTTATTTGGATTCTATGCCCTAACTGAACAGGTTTGGGTATCGGTAGTGTTATTAGGAGTAACCCAAACTATTCTAATGGTTCCTTTTCGCACTATTCGGGTCATGCAGTCGCATAATATTAGAAAATTTCAGGAAAAAGTTGATGGGCTTGGGCGCGAGGAACAACAAATAGCTAAGGTAAAAAAAACTTTTCGACAAGGTAATTTGACCTTTTTGTTCTATGTTGTTGATTTTATGATTCAACTAACTTTATTTATGTCAATTGGGCGATTATTTTTGACAGATTTTTATGCTAATAAAATTGACCCGAATATTTTACTAAAATTTATTCCATATCCCGCTTATCCTTTACAAGGATTGTGGTTTAA
>CAYREI010000002.1:6051-11652 GCA_964423285.1 uncultured Pseudomonadales bacterium
TGATTGCGGTTTCATCACCATTTACACTAGATAAATTTATCTTAAAAATTCGCGATATAAGCTAAAATTTAAGTCTTCTTGCTTTTTTAATCTCTAAATGTTTTAATGTATTTTGCATCAAGAGAGGTGGATAGAGATCCGGCTTTATAATCCACCCAGCAACCACTTTTTAAGTAGGTGCTAATTCCGGCCTAGAGAGGACAGATGTATTAATAAAAGCCTCTCAATTAATATTTAACTGGGAGGTTTTATGTTTTCCACTACTCATTTTACTTCAGAATCAGTCTGTGCTGGTCATCCTGATAAACTTGCTGATCAAATTTCAGATTCAATTTTAGATGCTGTTTTAAAAAAGGATCAACTTGGTAGGGTAGCTGTTGAAACTTTAGTGACTGCAGATAGAATAGTCTTAGCTGGAGAAGTAACAACTTCTGCCAAAATAGACTATGAGTGGGTGGCTCGTAATCAAATAAAGAGATTAGGTTATACCAAGAAGGAATTAGGTTTTACCTATCAATCACCTCTTTCTTTATATATTCATCAGCAATCTCCAGAAATTGCCACTGGTGTAGATAATGACGGAGCCGGTGATCAAGGTATGATGTTTGGTTTTGCTACAAAAGAAACACCAGAATTAATGCCGCTTCCTATCGTTCTAGCTCATAAATTAGCTCAAAAAATTGATCAAGTTCGTGAGAATAAAGTTTTAGAATATTTGAGACCAGATGGAAAAACTCAAGTAACGGTTAAGTATGAAAATAATAAGCCGATCGCGGTAGAGACTGTTGTTTTAGCAGTTCCTCACAATGAAGACATTATATTAGAACAAGTAAAAAAAGATTTATATAAACAGGTGGTTTTACCAATTTTAGCTGAATATAAGTTTGATTTAAAACCTCAACAATTAACAGTTAACGGTACTGGTGTATGGCATATTGGTGGGCCAGCGAGTGATACTGGTATGACTGGTCGTAAAATTATTGTTGATGGGTATGGTGGTTATGCTAAAGTTGGTGGCGGAGCTTTTTCTGGCAAGGATCCAACAAAGGTAGATCGCTCTGGAGCTTATGCAGCTAGATTTATTGCTAAAAATTTAGTCGATAAAGGCTTAGCAGATCAAATTGAGGTTGGATTAGCTTATTGTATTGGCCAGACTCACCCAGTTATGAAAACCATTGATTCTTTTGGTACTGCTAAAGTTAGTGACAAAAAAATTAAAATTTTTGTGGATAATGTTTTAGATACTTCAGTTAAAGGCATCATTAATGCCCTTGATTTACGAAAACCAATCTATCTACCCACAGCAGCATATGGTCATTTTGGAAGAGCAGAGTTTCCTTGGGAACAGCTAGTTTAGTACAATAGCTTTAACATGCCCAAATCATCTATCTTATGGCAATCAGGATTAACTACTAAACAAGTTAATGTACAGCATCAACGGTTTGGCGATAACCTCATTCCTCATCGTCCACCGCCAGGGGATTTATACTTTTTTCTAGTTCAACTTAAAAATCCATTGGTAATAGTTTTAATCATAGCCCTAACAATTACTTTTTTTCTTAAGGAATTTACCGATAGTGCCGTAATTGGTTTGGCAATTATTGTCAATACTATTTTAGGTTTTATTCAAGAGAGAAAAGCCTACAAAACTTTAGAATCATTAAAAACTGTTTTAACTTCTCATGCCTGGGTGATTAGAGATAATCAAGAAAAAGAAATTGCTGTAGAGGAGATTGTGCCCGGAGATGTGGTGCTACTTAAGCAGGGCGATAAGGTTCCAGCAGATGGAGTGATAGTTCATGGATTAGATTGTTGGATTGATGAGTCGATAGTTACCGGTGAGAGTGAGCCAGTTAAAAAGCAAGTTTTTCAAATTAAGCGTGGAATTAGAGATTTATTTTCTCTGATAGTACATTTACAGAATTTAGATAAATTACCTGAAAATATCCAAACCTACATGGGCACTGTGGTAACCACTGGATCTGCAATTATGGTGGTGATAAAAATTGGGGCAAGAACTACTTTAGGCAATATTGCTCATGAAGTTCAGCAACAAGAACATACAGAAACTCCATTAGCGGAACGTCTTTCAAAGTTGGCTCAATGGTTAACCATTATGGTAGTTATTTTGTCAGCAATGGTGTTTTTATTGGGATTATCCACAGGCAAAGATTTAGTTGAGATGTTCACTATTACTGTAGCTTTAGCAGTTGCTGCAATTCCCGAAGGATTAGTAGTATCACTAACTGCAGTTTTAGCATTAGGGATGCATCGAATCTTACAACGCAAGGCTGTAGTCAAACACTTAATGGCAGCAGAGACTTTAGGTAGTGTTAATACTATTTGTTTGGATAAAACTGGAACTTTAACTGAAGGAAAATTAAAAGTAGTCAAAACAGATTTTATTAATGTGAAAAAAGCTCAGATGGCCGCTATTCTAGCAAATGATAGGCGCGATCCACTTGATTTAGCCAGAATGAATTGGGCTCGTGAAAAATCTAAAGAAAATTCTAGTTTAGTAGATCCTGAAGAAATTTATTGTCAGTATAAAGACTTACAACTATTATCTTTCTCTACTGAAAGACGTTTTGTGGCAGCACAGGCTAAATTTGAGCTCTTTGTTGTCGGTGCTCCAGAAGTAGTGATGAATTTAAGCAAACTTTCTGATGATAAGCAAAAACATTTTCAAGAAACTATCAAAGAATGGACTAATAAAGGTTGGCGGGTGATTGGTTTTGCTAGTCGAAACTATGATCAAAACAAACGAGCTGAGACAGCTTTTGATAGTTTAAGAGAAAATAAATCACCCAAAGATAGGCTGGAGTTTTTAGGCTTGATGGCTTTTAGTGACCCAATTAGACCAGGCATTGCTGATGCTCTTAAAACTGCAAGCAAGGCCGGGCTTAGACCATTAGTAATTACTGGTGATTATGCTGCTACTGCCCAAGCTATTATGAGTCAAATTGGTTTGAAGGTAACCAATGATGAAATTATGACCGGAGAAGAGTTGAGTAAAATTACTTCTGTTCAATTAGAGAAAAGAATTCACCAAATTAGATTATTTGCTCGCACTAAACCTTCTCAAAAATTACAGATAGTGAAATTGCTCCAGGAAAAGAACCAAGTAGTGGCGATGATGGGCGATGGAGTTAATGATGCACCAGCATTAAGCGCAGCTGACATTGGAATTGTGGTTAATGATGCTTCAGAGGTAGCACGAGAAGCGGCTGATTTGGTTTTATTAAAAAATGATTTTAGTACTGTTCTAGCTGCCATTGAGGAAGGGAGATTAATTTTTGACAATTTAAGAAAAATTGCTCTTTATCTTTTGAGTGATACTTTTTCTGAATTATTATTAATCATTGGGAGTTTAGTGTTGCAAATTCCACTTCCAATTACTGCCGCTCAAATTCTATGGATTAACTTGATTAATGATGGTCTACCCAATTTAGCTCTCACTCTAGATCCTTCTGA
The DNA here is from genome assembly GCA_964423285.1 of uncultured Pseudomonadales bacterium. GTDB lineage: Bacteria > Patescibacteriota > Microgenomatia > UBA1400 > PJMF01 > JABBGTR01. The sequence continues at coordinate 9,526 of CAYREI010000002.1, forward strand.
TGGAGATGAATTAAAGAGACCACCTATTCAACATAATGAACCAATCATTAATCAAGAAGTTAGGACTCTCATTGTAGTCATTTCACTATTAACAGGTGGCGGTTTATTACTTCTATTTATGCAACTTTATCCAGAAATTGGTGTTGTGACTGCTAGAACCATTGTCTTTGCGACTTTATCTTTAGATTCACTGCTTTATGTTTTTTCTAGTCGAAGTTTGAGTAAGAGCATTATTCAGGAACCACCCTGGCGTAACCCATGGTTGCTAGGAGCTTGTGGAATCGGACTTATGTTAACTATTGCGGCAATAGAGATGTCATTATTTCAACATTTATTTGAACTAACATCTTTGAGTTTGGATCAATGGGGTTTGGTGGTGGGTATGAGTTTAGCTTTGTTGTTAGTAGTAGAACTAATTAAATTACTTTTTATATCCAAAAATCACCGATTGAAACTGTGTTACAATTTAGGAAAATAACTGTCAGAAAGGAGACTAAAATGGCAGACACACCGCGCAAAATTGGTGTTGTTACTCATTACTACACCAACCTAAAGGTTGGTTCTGTATTACTTGAGGCCCCGTTGTCAATTGGAGATACTGTTCATTTCCATGGTTATACTACTGATTTCAAGCAAGAGATAAAGGATATGCAACTCGAGCACAAGGATGTAAGTAAGGCCAAAGCTAAACAAGAAGTTGGCGTGATGGTTGAGAAAAAAGTTAGAGACGGAGATGAGATTTTTTTGATGTGAGATTTGTCGATCGCGCTTACGCTAGACGACAATTGGCAAAATTAATTTTTTATTAAAATACCTCGACAATTATTTTAGTTTTTCTTCGAGGTAGATTTTCTGTTGGTTTTTAGCAGAATTTCCCAAAATACAATAAATATAAGTAGTACAATTAAAAAGTATGGATTATCTGTCTCAGATTTCTAAGTTACTACGTTACTACTGTCTTGTTTCTACTTCGGCCGCCGGCTCTGGTCACTTAACTTCTTCCTTATCTGCAGTAGAGTTAATGACAATTTTGTATTTTAATGGTTTTCTCAAATTTGATCTAGAAAATCCTGATTTTCACAATAATGATCGTGTAATTTTTTCTAAGGGTCATGCCTCACCATTATTCTATGCTCTTTACGCTGTTGCGGGAAAACTTACCGAAACAGATCTAAAAACTTTTCGTCAGATTGACAGTCCATTGGAAGGCCATCCTAGTATGGATTTTCCCTATACTGAGGCAGCGACTGGATCTTTAGGACAAGGTTTATCTATAGGCGTGGGAATGGCTTTAAATGCTAAATATTTGGATAAGCTACCATATAAAACTTATGTTTTACTAGGTGACAGTGAAATGGCAGAAGGTCAAGTTTGGGAAGCGATGCAATTGGCTGCTTATTATAAATTAGATAATTTAGTGGCCATTATTGACGTTAATCGGCTAGGACAAAGAGGCGAGACTATGTTGGGCCATGATGTGAGCGATTATGCTTATAAAGCTAGAGCCTTTGGTTGGGAGACGATCGTTATTAATGGTCATAATTTAACTGAAGTTATTAAGGCATATAAAAAAGCTGAGCAAATTAAAAATACCCCAGTGATGATTGTTGCCAAAACAATTAAAGGCAAAGGGATTTCTTTTCTAGAGGATCAAGATAATTGGCACGGTAGGATTTTAGATCAAGATCAATTCCAAAAAGCCTTGGTGGAGTTGGGAGATGTCGATGTGAGTATTAATGGAAAAATTGCGCAACCAAAAGATATAAAATTAAAGGTGAATAAAAAAATAAAAGTTGATGTAGATAAATTTTTAATTAAACCAATCAAAAAACAATTAGCGACTCGCAAGGCTTATGGCAATGCCGTTACTAAATTGGGTATTAAAAATCAACAAATAGTAGTTTTAGATGCAGAGACGAGTAATTCTACTTTTGCTAATATTTTTGCTCAAGTCTTTCCAGAAAGATTTTTTGAGATGTTTATTGCTGAGCAGAATATGGTTGGTACTGCAGTTGGTCTAGCTAGGATGGGCAAAATTCCTTTCGTTTCCACTTTTGGCTCTTTTTTAACTCGAGCCTTTGATCAGATTAGGATGGCTCAATATTCGAAAGCAAATATCAAATTTAT
>CAYREI010000002.1:11752-48420 GCA_964423285.1 uncultured Pseudomonadales bacterium
GGCGTAACATTGCATGAAGCCATTAAAGCCTACAAGCAACTTCGAAAAAATAAGATCAACATTAGGATAGTTGATCTTTATAGTATTAAGCCTTTAGATCTTAAAACTTTAGAAAAAGCAGCTAAAGAAACTAAAGCGTTAATTACAGTTGAAGACCATTATCAGTTTGGAGGAATTGGGGAGTCAGTCAAATCTGCTTTAGTTAATCAGAGTACTCCAGTCTATACTTTATTTGTTGATCAGCAACCAAACAGCGGTCAGCCTGCTGAGTTATTAGCACGCGAGAAAATAGATGCAGCAGCGATTGTGGAATTAGTCAATAAACTAAAGTAAATCACGATAGACTTTGTAATAACTTCCTGGATTCTTTTTTGGATTAATTTTTGTTTTCCAAACAGTATAGTTTTGAGATTGATAAATCTTTTTTGGATAATCAACTAGATAATTTCTATTTTTTGTGAATCTATTTAAACAACTTTCATTAATACGTTCAGATAACACTCTATGATCGCAAATAAAATATAGATCATTGATTTTTCTTATTAATGGAGAATGACTGACGCCAATACTAGTTAGTTTGATGAGTTTTTGATCAAATAATTTTTCTAGATAAAACCAAATTCCGCTAGTTGCCCAGCCATCGAAAGGTAGATTTTCTATAGTGCTAAGTGAAGCAATTCCAAAATTGATTGGTTGTTTTTTGTCTTGATTATTTTTAATGCTATCGCGGTAGATGAGTTTAGCTATTTTATAGTTTTGTTGCCTAAATGATTCTGCTGGAGTGTTAAAAAATAATAAATGATTAGTTGGAATATAAAGGAAATAAAGAATCCACCCCACTATAATCAAACCAAAAAGTTTATTAATAGAAATTAATTGTCTTAATCCTAGTGAAAGTAATATTAAAAAAAATGGTAGAGAACTGAGAAGATAAGTGTTGGCAATACGTCCCGAGAATAATACTGCAAGTAAAGTTGAAAAAGAAAAACTACAAATGATAGCCCAATTGATTATTCCTGATCGAGAATATTTCTTTTTTAACCAAAAAAATGACAATATTGTAAAAAATATGATAAATAGGATTGCCCAGAATAAAGAAAAACTTGGTATAAAGCTATTTGTTAATTCTGTTAAAAGTTGATTTATTTTTTCTAAAAATGAAATATTTGATTTCGTAAAATTGGTTGTAAAAAAAAGAATTTGATCAAACACTTTCTTTCTATAAGTAGTAATTATCCATGAAAAAATTAGTCCAACGGCCGTTATTATTGGTAGAAAAATATTTTTGATTGATATTTTTTCCTCCAAAATTTCGCTCCAGAAATAGGAAATCCAGAAGCATCCCGCTGGAAAAATTATTAACACTCCATAGTGGATGTGCAATGGAAATAATAATAAGAAAATCATAAGTAAAATAAAAATTATGCTTTTTTTTTCTTTATTTTTTAACAAAATCCATAAAAATAACAATGAAAATACTGGCAGTAGGTGAGGTTGCAAAAGTTGTCTGCTTTGATAGATTAGTTGGTTATTTATTGCAAAGACTATACTAGTAATAATGCCACTAGTTTCATCACCTAGTTTTTTACCTATTAAATAAGCTAGTAAAATTTGCCCAGCTAATATAGTTGCCCATAAATACATAAAGGAGGTAGGATTTGATGCTAATGCCCATAGCATTGCAATCAAATAGTAATAAACTGGAGAATTTTTAAGTTGACCAAGGCCTCCCGCAGCTAATGGTCCTCGATTAATTGACTCTTTATATTTGTAGATGTGTTCTGCCACCAACATGTCGCGGCTTTCATCATATCCAGATTGACTCCAAACTTGATCGGGTAAGTTGTAGAATCTAAGCCAGAGGCCGATTGCCATAACTATTGATAAAAAGAATTGGAATCGATATTTAATAATTATTTTTTTAATCATAATAATATTATTATAGAGAAAATCTCGACTTTGTTTTAGAATGATTTTATGCCTGATAAATTTACCGCGACTTGGGTTTCTCATAGTTCAATTAGTGATTTTTTGAAATGTCCCCGAGCTTATTATTTAAATAATGTATATAAAAGCCAGGAGACAGGACGAAAAATACAACTCATGAGCGCTCCTTTAGCATTGGGAGCGGCAGTGCATGAGGTTATTGAAGCTCTATCTATTATTCCTACTCAGGAAAGATTTAAAAAATCGTTGGTAGAGAAGCTCAATGATGTTTGGCATAAATATCATGGTAAAAAGGGTGGTTTTAGCAGTGAAGAGCATGAGAGAAAATATAAAAAAAGAGGTGAGGAAATGCTATTGAAGGTCATGAATAATCCCGGTCCTTTGAAAAATCTAGCAATTAAAATTAAAGAAGATTTACCTCAATATTGGTTATCTGAAGACGATAATATTATTTTGTGTGGAAAAGTTGATTGGCTAGAGTATTTACCTGATTTAGATGGAGTCCATATTATTGATTTTAAAACTGGTAAAAAAGAAGAGGCAAACGGATCACTTCAGTTACCAATTTATCATCTCTTAGTTCACAATACCCAACATAGAAAAGTAATTAAGGCCAGCTATTGGTATATAGACCTTCACGACAAACCAGTTGAGCAAAAATTACCAGATTTAATTAAGGCTCATGAACAGGTTTTAGAAATTTCTAAAAAGATTAAATTAGCTCGTAAATTAGAAATATTTAAATGTCCTCAGGGTGATGGAGGATGTCAATTTTGCAAACCATTTGAAAAAGTGATAGCAGGAGAAGCAGAAAAAGTAGGAGTTAATGATTACAATCAGGATGTCTATGTGCTGATTAACAATGAAGAAACAAAAAAAAATCAGAGTGTAGTTTTATAGTTAATTTTTTTATCTACAATTAATAAAATTAGGCCTATTGTCATGACTGCTGCTGCAGTTAAGCCTAAGCTTCCAGGGAAGAAATTTTGAATTAAGAAACCACCTGCTAGTGGACCAATAATCTGAGATATACTTCCTAGCGATTGAGTGATCCCCATAATTTCACCCTGTTTATTTGCTGGTGCCTGACGAGAAATATGAGAGGTTAGGCTTGGTCTAAGTAAGCTAGCTCCAAATGAAAATAAGACTGTGACGATGTTTAATAGATAACTCAGTTTTATCCAAGGAGTAAGAGCTAAAGCAAAAATTATAGCCATTGCACCAATAATACGAAGCTTTTCTTCATCAATAACATTCAATAATTTGGGTAGAATTAAGCTTCTAATAAGGATACTTACTCCACCAATAATGGCAAAGGTATAACCGATATCCTTAGCAGTAAAATTAAATTGTCTTTCAGCATAAAGAGCAAAGCTGCTAGCCCAAAGTCCGTGGGTAAGAACATAAAAGAAAAACTCCCAAATGGGCAGAGAAATTTTAGGTTCTGCAGTCAGCAGTTTAAATTGTTTGAATTTAAATATATCCCATGACCACACAAAATTAGTAGATTTAGTCACTGTTTCTGGTAGATAGAAATGGGTAGTAATAATAGTCAAACCCGCCATACCAGCAGCCAAAAAAGAGGGCAGAGCATAACTAAATTGAGAAAGATATCCTCCTATAGCCGGACCAATAAAAAACCCAATACTAAAAGCAATCCCAGTAAGACTAAAAATTTTAGTTCGATCTTTCTTTGGTGTGATATCGCTCAGATATGCTTGGGCTATAGTAGCGTTGCTTCCAAGTAAGCCATCAACGATTCTAGATAGGAATAGCATCCATAGGCTATTAGCAAAACCTAAAATTAGAAAGCTGATGAGCGTAGATAGTTGAGACAGCATTAGAAGTGGTTTTCTTCCATACGTGTCACTAAGTTTTCCCATAATAGGAGCAGAAAGAAATTGAAATAGAGAAAAAGTCATTAATACCGATCCAACTTGAAATGGAGAAGCACCCAGGGTTTGGGCATAGAAAGGTAAAAAAGGTAGAATTAGTGAAAATCCTAAAACTTCGGTAATCTTAATTACTGAAATAATAGTGTATTCTCGGCGCCAGGTCATAAGGGTTTATTTTAACACTAAGAGCAATTAATTCAGTACTGAATCTAATTTAAATAATAAACTAGAGATATTTTTTAATTATTTGTTCTATTTGAACTAATGGTAAAGCACCACTAATTAATTCATACTCTCCGTCTGCTGTCATTAAAATAGTACCGGGAGTACCAGAAATTCCAGCTGCAGCGCCACCGTCAAATTGAGAAGCGACTATCTCAGTCATCTCCCCACTTTCAAGACAATTTTTAACAGTATCTATATTAGCGTTACTAGCCTTGATACCTGCATTAATAGCCTCAGGACTAAGTTTCCCACCTAATTTTTCATTTTGTGCGAAAATTTCATTTGTGTATTTCCAGAAAGCGTCGTTACCATTCTGGCTAGCAACACATTCTGCAGCTTCAGCTGCCTGTTGGGCATTAGGATGAAAGCTAAGTGGATAGTGACGAAACACATAAGCTATTTGATCGCCATATTTTTCCACTATTTGTTTCATTGTGGGGCGGAATCTTTGACAGAAAGGGCATTCATAATCTGAGTATTCAACTAAATAAATTTTGGGATTTTTAGCTCCTTGAATGTGATCACTTTCAGAGATTTCAGGCATTTTATCTAAATTATTTTTTTCATCAATTACTCCAGCAACTTTTTCAGTGGGTTCTTCTTGGACTATGTGTTCATCTTCCTTTATAGCTTTATTTTCCATCCAAAGAGTACCGATAAAAAATCCGCCGATAGAAAAAATTACTGCTACAAAAATTATTCCAAAATTGCTAATTAAAAATTGGATTGTGCTGTGGGGAGAGTATTTGCTATCTGTCATAAGAATTCCTTTCCGAGAATACTACGGAGTGTAGTGTTTATTAACGATGATTGTCAACTATTGGAAATAGTAAATTTATTGCAATTCTTCTTTCAACGCTTGAATAGCTAAATCGCCAAAACTACTAATTAAATTTTGGATAGTACAGTGAGTGACTGTTTTTATAAATTGGTATTTAGATTTTTTAGCTTCATAGTGATAACTACGTCCTTCTTTTTTTCTGGTTAAGATTTTTTTCTTTACTAAACGCTTCATAATTGTCATGACCGTGGTATAAGCAAGTTTTTCTGATTTTTTTCGAGATTTATTTAGCTCTAACAAAACACATTTAACGCTCGGACAATTTTCAGCCCAAACAATCTCTAAAATTTTTTTCTCTAATGGACCCAAATAGCAACTTTTGTTAGTTAACATACTAGACATTGTAGCCTTGTCGTAAAAACAGTACAAGTTTTTAAAGAAGATACTTAACTCTCTTACCAGGCTATGTTAGAATGATCGTCTTATGGTTGATGAACTGAATGAATTTAAAAGAGGTGATATTATTGTTAGATTTGGGGTCGTTCATAAAATTCTTAAAGTTGAAAAAATTGAAAACGATGATGGTAAAAAGGACAAAATAATTCATTTTGAACCTGTCTATAAAACTCGAAGCAATGAAACTTTAAAACTTTCAATTCCCTTAAATAACATTGATAAAACTACTATTAGACTACCAGTTTTAAAAACTGTTCTTAATGATGAGTTGAAATTTTTACGTCAAGGGGAATATGAACGTACCCCATTTAATCAATTAAAGGTTAAGCGAATTATTAGTACTAATGAGCTTCATGATGTGACGCAGGTACTTAAAACTCTTTGGGAAGAAAAAAGAGATGAAGAAAGAAATTTTACTATTAGTAAACGAAATACTTTTAATATGGTAATGACGCGCTTTAAACAAGAGACAGCATATGTTTTGGGTATGGAATTATTGGAAGCTGAAAAAAAAGTTGAATCTGCGCTTGACACTGGTTGGAATAGACAACTTAAGCTTCGTCAGAGTAAAAAATCGTCAAATAAAGATTAATTACTACTCATTATCGTTTTTGCAATCGGGTGATAAACTAAATCAATGAAATTCTTTAAAGCATTTCTACTTGCGACTACTTTTTTCTTCACTTCTAGTATTAATGTGTCTGCTCGACAACAACCAGAACTGATAATTAACTTTTTTTATTCAGAAATTTGTCCTCATTGCGAACATGAAGCTCCTTTTATCGCGGCATTGGATGAAAAATATGATCGAGTTGGATTACATGCTTTTGAAGTTTCAGGGAATAGAGCCAATGCAGTTTTATTGAAAATGGTAGGTGAAAAATTAGATATGCAGATTAGGGGAGTACCTTTTACCCTCATTGGCACTAAAACTACTACGGGTTATTTGGATGATGAAAATACTGGTCAACAATTAGAGGAGCAGGTTAAACAATGTTTATCGGACTGGGATATTTCTTGTGAAGATCAGTTGGCTGAATTTTTAGAATTAGCGCCAGCTGAAGAAACACAACCAGCTACAATCGAAGAAGAACCAACTGTGGCTGAAGCCAAAGAAGAGCCAGTTGTGGTTGAAGCTAAACCAAATAAGGAAATTACTTTACCATTATTCGGCAAACTTAACCCCGATAATCTATCTTTACCAGTATTAACGTTCATGATTGCTTTACTAGATGGATTTAATCCCTGTGCTATGTGGACTCTAGTTTTTTTAATTGGTTTATTACTGGGGATGAAAGATCGAAAGAAAATGTGGATATTAGGAATTACCTTCATTCTTGCATCTGGGTTGGTTTATTTTTTATTTCTTTCTGCTTGGCTAAATTTATTTTTATTCCTGGGCATGGTTACTTGGGTAAGGATAACGATCGCTTTAGTGGCTTTGGGAGCCAGCATCTATAGTTTGCACGATTATATGACTAATAAAAACGCAGCCTGTAAAGTTACTGGGACTGAGAAACGTCAAAAAGTTTTTACCAGATTAAAAAAGTTAGTAGAGCAGAAGCATCTCTGGATAGCTTTGATAGGAATTATTCTTTTAGCATTTGCAGTTAATGTGGTGGAGTTATTTTGTAGCGCTGGATTGCCAGCTATTTATACCCAAATACTTTCACTTACTGAATTATCTAGTTTGCAGTACTATTCATATTTATTATTTTATATTGTTATTTTTATATTTGATGATTTAGCTGTATTTGTAATCGCGATGATAACTTTAAAAATGACCGGAATTGAAAGCAAATATTCTCACTTTTCTCGCTTAATCGGGGGTTTACTAATGTTGATTATTGGAGTTTTGTTACTTTTTAAACCTGAATGGTTAATGTTTGGTTAGTCCTATTTTATTTCAGGCAATACACCTAAAGAATCATTAAAACGATTAACAAAATTAAATAAACCAATCACGCTAGTGAGCTCAACTAATTCTTCATCATTAAATTCCGATTTAACTCTTGTCATAATTTCAGAACCGATATTATAAGCATGGTTTGTAGCAGCCTGGGCATATTCAATGGCGATTTTTTCTCTTTCATTGTAAGTTTGTTCTAGGTTTTGAACTTCATTTTTGGCTAAACCAAATCCCATTAATTGCATTTTAGAAACACTCACACAGAATTCGCATTTATTAAGCTCAGATACATAATAGGCGATTTTCCATTTAAGTTGAGAATCAAGCGGGGCATCGTCCATAGTAGCTTGAAAAAGAGTAAAAAATCCAACCAAGACATCTTCACAGTTGGCCATAACTCTCATCCATTTGGGGACACTACCAGTTTTATTTTTAATCTGTTCAAAAATTTCTTTAGCCTGACCCCCGACCTCTTCGTCAGTAACTAGATGGACTAATGGTTGATTTGTCATAAAATTTCTCTCCAGCTGCTTTATGTATCTCAACATATAGCATAAAATACAGTTATGCAAAAAGATACTTCATTTGGTTTGGTGCCCATGTATAGAGATGGTGATAAAATTGAATTTTTATTGACCCAGCATATTTTAGGTCATTGGGCTTTCCCCAAGGGTCATGCAGAGAAAGAGGAGTCTCCTCTAGAAACCGCTCAGCGTGAATTTGAAGAAGAAACTGGCATCATGCAGTATCGGGTCGATGAGTCGATAATTTTTCAAGAAGAGTATTATCCGCAGCAGGATGGTCAGACTTTACACAAAACTGTGACATATTATCCAGCTTGGGTGGGTGATAAAAAGGTCAAGACTCAAGAGTCAGAAGTGGCTGATTACGGCTGGTTTGAGTATAAGCAGGCAATGAAAAAAATTACTTTTTCAGGAAGTAAAAAAATATTAAGAGAAGTGAAAAAATATCTTTTTAGTTCAATCCCCGCAAGCCAGTAATTCACCTACGATCAAAAATAATTTTTTCACAAGATTATGATAGCATGAGAGCTATGTCGTTGATTGTTGATCTTCATCTTCACTCCAAGTATTCTCGAGCCACAAGTAAAGATATGGATCTGGAAGGAATGTATCATTGGGGCAAGGTCAAAGGGATTAACGTGATTGGAACAGCTGATTTTACTCATCCGGAGTGGTTTGCAGAGCTAAGAGAAAAACTAGAGCCAGCTGAACCAGGATTATTTAAACTCAAAGATGAAATTGCAAAAAAGCTAGATCTCAACATTCCAGCTTCAGTCGCGGATAACCTCATTCGTTTTATTCTCACAGTTGAAATAAGTAACATTTATTCTAAAAATGATCAGGTCAGAAAACTCCACAATGTGGTGATTGTGCCCAGCTTTGAAGTAGCCTCTTATATTAATAGTGAGCTAGATAAAATTGGTAATCTTAAAGCTGACGGAAGACCTATTTTAGGCATGGATAGCAAAGAACTATTAAAGATTACTTTAGCAAGCGATCAAAATTCACTGTTTATTCCAGCTCATATCTGGACACCTTGGTTTGCTATGTTTGGTTCTAAATCTGGCTTTGACTCTATTAAAGAGGCTTTTGAAGAACTAGCTCCAGAAATCAAAGCAGTAGAGACTGGTTTATCATCTGATCCGTTTATGAATTGGCGATTATCAGAACTTGATGGGATTACTTTAGTTTCTCATTCTGATGCTCATTCGCCTAGAAATCTAGGGAGGGAGGCTAATATCATTGATGCCCAATTAGATTATTTTGATATTATTGAAGCAATTAAAACTAATGATGAACGATTTGTAGGTACAATCGAATTTTTTCCTCAAGAAGGTAAGTATCATTACGATGGTCATCGTAGTTGCGGGATTAGTTTTTCTCCAGCAGAAACTTTAGAACACAAAGGAATTTGTCCTAAATGTGGCAAGCCTTTAACAGTGGGTGTTGATTATCGGGTAAATGAGTTAGCTGATAGGCCATCTGATTATCGTCCCAAAAAACACAAACAAGTAGAGTACATCGTGCCGCTGGCAACAATTATCAGTGAAGTAGTGGGAGTAAAAACTAAAACTTCACAAAAAGTTACCCAAATTTATGATCAATTAATTCATGCTTTTGGTGATGAATTTAGTATTTTAAGAACCATTAAAACTAATGAAATTAAAAATAAATATCCTAAAATTGCTTTAGCAATTAAAAAGATGCGTCAAAAAGATGTATTTATTCAACCAGGATATGATGGAGTTTATGGAGTAGTAAAATTTTTTAAACCTGGCGAGTTAGATCAGGGTCAACAATTAGGCTTGGGAATTTAGATGATTGATCAGCTTAACTTAGAACAATCACAAGCAGTAGTAGAAACTAGTCACCATTTATTAATCATAGCTGGTCCCGGGACTGGAAAAACCAGAGTAATTACTCACAAAATTATTCATTTAATCCAAACTAAAAATGTTAGTTCAACTGAGATTCTGGCATTAACTTTTACTAAAAAAGCTGCTGCTGAAATGAGGGAGAGGCTTGCTCAATCAAGTTTAGCAACTAAAAAACAACCCTTCGTTGGCACCTTTCATGCTTTTGCTCATCACCTGTTATCTACATTTCTTGCTCAAAAGTTAGAGATAATTGATCAGGATAAACAATTGGAAATTGTCCGCCAGCTCAAACAACAGCTCCAACTAAAATCTTTATTGGGAGTAAAGGCTCAAGAAATTTTGAGATTAATTTCATTAAAAAAACAAACTGTTAAACAAAAATTTCCTGATTGGATGGAAACATTCGTGGCTGCATATAATCAAACTTTAATTGATCAAAGTTTAATAGATTTTGATGATTTATTAATTAAAGCTAAAGAGTTGTTGTCAAAGTCAAAAGCGCTTTTAAATTTTAAATACATTTTAGTCGATGAGTTTCAAGACACCAATCAACTTCAGTACCAATTATTAAAATTATTAGTTAGACCCAAAACCAAAATAACAGTAGTCGGCGATCCTTTTCAATCAATTTATGGATTCCGTGGTTCTAGTAGTAAAATTTTTGATATATTTCGTCAAGATTTTTCGCCTCAGGAAATAATTTTGATGAATAATTATCGTAATCCTTGGGAAATTATTGAAACTAGCCAATCTTTATTTTCTAATTCTCTTGCCCTAAAATCTAAACAAAAAAATTCTGGAAAAATTACTTTGATAAAAACTCTCAATGAATACACCGAAGCAGATTATATTCTTTCTTTAATTGAAGCTAAGGTGGGTGGCACTGATTTACTTTCTTCAGCACAAAGGGAACATCAAGATGCTTTAGATAAACAAGCTCGTTTTTCTGATTTTGCAGTTATGTTTAGGACACACTATCTTTCAAGAATCTTAGAACAAAAGTTTTTTGATTCAGGTATTCCATTTCAGAAGATTGGGGCACAGTCTCCTCTAGCTCAGCCAGAAATTCAATTGATTATCAAGGAGCTTCAGATGAGACCTTTGACTGATGAAAAAAAAGTTAGCCAGATAATTGCTGATATTATCAAACAACTTCAGCTAGAAAAAATTTTTGAAAATAAACCGGCCAAACTAATAAATTTAAAAGAATTTCAATCACTTTTAGTTCAGTTTGATAGAGAGAAAAATGGACTAAAAAAAGCATTGCAACATTTAGACTACCTAGAAAATCATGATTATTATGATGAACGAGCTGACAAAGTCGCTCTACTAACTATGCACGCAACCAAAGGATTAGAGTTCAAGTATGTTTATATTTGTGGTTTTGAAGATGGAATTATTCCGTTAATTAAAAAAGATAAGGATTTTGATTTAGAAGAGGAAAAACGATTGTTTTATGTAGCTCTAACTAGGGCTAAAAAAGAAATTTTCTTATTCTATACTTTGGAACGTCAGCGGCAAAAGGCAATGGTTTCTAGATTTTTATCAGTATTGGATCAAAGTCATTTAAATAAAATTATTGATCCTAGAATTGAGAAAACTTTTAAAAAGAGGCAACGGAATAAAAATAAAAAAAGACAGCCTAGTTTATTTTAGATTTTTTAATTAATGAACAATGAAAACCTAATCCTAAAATTCCCATTAAAACTAGATACTTTCCAATTTTTCTAGCAGATGTATTCTGAGTGAATTGAACTCTAACTTGATGTTGGCCCGGATTCAAATAATAAGTAATATGACCAGGAAATTCTTCATCTTCATAATTTATTTTTTGATATTGACCATCAACTAGCAGTTCCCAGCCAGGGAAATAATAAGTTTTTTGGATTACTTCTACTAATTTACTGGTCTCAACCACATATAACATTTGTGACCCATTCCAATTTTGAATTTTTAGATTGGCATAATCAGCCGGTTGCAAAATTTCATCATCATATAATTTTTGTTTTGGAATTCTAAAAGAAATTTTTTCTTCTGTAAAATGTCTTGTATATTCAGCTGCCCAGATCGGCTGAAATTCATTGAAAGTAGTAGTGGTTTTGAAATATTCAAAAAGCTCATAGTCACTCCAGTTTTGAAATCCACGTGGATGGGCATAAACGATTATTGAGAGCACACTGGTTACGATTAATGCAGCAGTTAGCAAGTGATTATTTCTAAATAACTCTATTTGTGAAAGGTGGATAAAAAGTAAAGTAGTGCATAAAGTTAGCAATGATAATAATCTCCAAGGATATTGGAGATAATTTCCTAAGCCGGAGATTAACCAGACAGATTTGGTGAATGGCATCATTAATATTGCGATAAAAATTATTACTCCTAATAGATAAATAATAATTTTTTTATCAGTATTTTTTTTCTTTATGATCAACCAAAGGCTACTTAAAAAAATAATCCAGGTGCTATATCCAACTGACACCGTTTTAAAAGTATTAAGTCTATCTAGGTTAGTTATTTGATGAAAAAAGAAAGACCAATGCTTAGGGAATTGAGTTAAATAATTAGTGATAGTATCAGTTCGGTCTAAAATTACATACTGTTTTTCCCATAGTACTGGGAGCCAATGCCAGGCTGTTATCAACAGAGAGATTATTCCAATGGGCATGATTCGTTTAATTAAAATGATGACCTGTTTCTTATCTTTAACTCGCAGCCAGTAGTAAATTATTAATATTGGAACAGTAATAATGAATGAAGGTTGATGCGAAATTAAGAGTAGGGCTAAACTTAAAATTGAGAGTAGAGAAAATAAAATATTAATTTTCTTTTTTTTGATCAAATTTTCTATCCCCCACATTACCCAGGGCAATATGGCAAAAAAGGCTATTTCGCCTAGGGCTGTACGTGAGTAAATATTGATTAAACTATAGGGAGTGGTTAAGTATAGTCCAGCCGTTATTGCAGATCCCCATTGAGATAGAGAGAATTTTCTAGCTAGAAAATAAACTCCTAATACACCAACAACAATTAGTAAAATAATGGTTAAATTTAAAGACACGACTATAGTTACTGGCAATGCCATGTAGATAAATGTACTGATGATATAAGGCAAAGGATAAACAAAATTTAAAACCGGGTAGCCATAACCGCTATTTAAATTTGGTGCAAAGCGAGGTGGAATCTGACCTTGTTTTATCGCTAGGTAATAGTTAGCAACTCGAGCCGCATGTAGCTCAGCGTCATCACTATATAATAGACGATTTGAAAAAAGAGGTGTGAGGATGATAAAAGTTAAACCAATTAGCAATAAAGGAATTATTAATTGTTTAAGATTTTTTCTCATCTCTAAATATCATACACTTCCTGGATTAATGCGGTAAAATAAAAAACTGTAAAATTATTATTTTATTTTCGAAGTAGATTGACTTGGTTTATATTATTAATGGCCAGTCTTGGGTTTGGGTTAAAATTTCTGGTTTTTTATCAACTCTGACCATGTATTCAAACATTACCCCCTTACCACCATCAATAGTTTTCACTGTCCAGCCATTATTTTCTACATAGATTTGATCATTTCCAGATACAACCTGGCATTCCACACAAATAATCATATTTTTTTTAAGTTCTAGACCAGATTTGGGTTGACCATAGGCAGGTATTCCAGGATTTTCATGAAGACTCCTCCCGATACCATGGCCAATATATTGTTTAAGAGTATCAAAACCAGCTTTAAAAGCTGTGCTATGCATTGCATGACCTAAACTTCCGGTTGTATTACCAGGCTTAGCTAATTTAGCAGCATTCAAAACTGCCCTACGACCGATCTTTAATAATTTTTGGTCTTCATTTGAAATTTTTCCTACTCCAACAGTAAAACAGTGATCAGTGTAGAATCCTTGATAGATAATTCCAAAATCAATTTTAACTAAATCACCTTCTTGAATTTTTCTTTTGCTATTGGGAATTCCATGAAGAATTTCGTTATTGATTGAAATACAGCTATTGAATTTGTAAGTTAAATTGCCAAAAGTTACGCCTTTAAAAGATGGCCTGACCTGGTATTTTTTGCATAGATCACCGGCTAGTTTATCCAGTTCAATTGGATAAACTCCTGGTTTAATGGCGTCACGCAGCTGCGATAAAATTTGAGTTGAAAGCTTGGTGGCTTTTTTATAAGTGTTTAGTTCAGTTTGAGATCGTATAATCATTTATTCCTTATAAAATGTAAATTGTCCTTTTTCATAAATTATTTTTTGACTACCTCCAGTCATGAAGGCAGTGACAGTGCGATCGGTTGTAGAAACAATATCTGTGTGTTCAGCTGAATCATTAAAACCCATTTTTTCCCATTCTTTTTTACTCACGCTGGCAGGGTCACCGCGATAGCAATCTTTATAAGCTCTACCTACTGCTATATGAGTATTGCCGTATGGTCCACCAATATTTTCATCAAATAAAGTTTCTGCCATTACATGAGTGATACGAGACATTCTTTTATCAGTTAAAGAATATTCGCCAATTTTATTAGCGTTGGGACTTTTCAGTATTTCTTGTAAAAATTTATTACCAATTTTAGCTTTGGCTTTAGTTACTAGACCATCTTTAAATTCTAAATAAATATTATTTATTACATTGCCATAACGGTATAATGGTTGATTAAATTTCATCCAGCCTTCTGTTTTACGCCAATCTGGAGAAGTGAAAAATTCAAAACTGGGAATATTACGACCGCTACCTCCATTCCAAATTCGATTAGCTCCAAGTTTTACTTTAAGATCAACATCTGGTCCTTTGATATTCAGCCACTCAATGCTCATTTTGTTTAATGATTTTTTAATTGATTCTTGCATCTTAAAAATTCGTTGCCACTGCGCGATTGGATCATTCTTATCTAAGAAACAAGCTTTAATAATTTGCTGCCAATATTGTTCAAGTGATAGACCTACAATTTTTGCTTTAGCTGGTACACCCCATAAACCCATCGTCCAAGTATATTGATTTTGATTTTCTTTATTTTCTAGCCAATCAAGATAGGCTTTTTTGGCATCGCGAGCCTTAATAAATTTTTGTGGATTAACATCTTTGAGCTCAAACGGATTAGGATCAGCAATGATGCCAACTTGGTGATCGATTAATTTAACTCTTTCTTTGAAATATGACTCAGGAAAAAAAGTTAACTGAGCATCATTGGCTAAGGTATAAAAATCTTTATCAAATTCAGTTGGGATGAGCTGTAACATGGGATGACCGCCAGCTTTTAAAACAGCATTTTGTAATTCTAGAGCCAATGGTTTGGCAACATCCGGGACTACTAGTCTAATTACTTCTCCCGGCTTGATTCCTTTTCCAGAATTAAGAGCAAAGTTAATTAATACTTCTGCATATTTACGTAAAATTTTTTGAGATGGTTGATACTCAGTCATATCGCTGTATTGTAACCACTTTCACTCAAGAAGTCAGGGGGTGTAAAATATATATTCATGCAGCACTTTATCTCACATAAAGCAAAGATTGTTGATTTACCAGTGACAGTTGAGATGAAAAAAATGATAAATCAATTTTTGGATAAAACTGCAAATCGTGTTCGTTGAAATTGATCTCGGGTAACTTGTAGTTGAAAATCTTTGAGTTTTAGATTTTGTCTTAAAAATTCTTCATCATGAGTGTAATCAACTTCTAATAGTATTATTCCTTTATGATTTAATCTTTTTTTAGCTTGCTTAACTATTTCTTTGATATATTTCAAACCATCACTCCCACCGTCTAAAGCTAGATGCGGCTCATATTCTTTGACTGATTTATCTAAAACCTTTATTCTTTCAGACGGAATGTAAGGTAGATTTGCTAAAATTAAATCGAATTTAATCTCCTCAGGATAATTTTTGAGTAAATCGGATTTGATTATTCTAATTTGACTAGTTTTTCCAATTAGTTTTTTTACATTTTTTTGAGTTATTACTAAAGCTTTTTTTGAAATATCACTTAAATACATTTCCACATTAATTTTTACCTTTTTAAGCTTAAACCACAGATTGATTCCAACGGCACCACTTCCACAACCCACATCAGCAATAATTAGATTTTTGTGATTAGTTATTTTTTCTAAAGCCAAATTTACTAATTCTTCAGACTCAATTCTGGGGATTAAAACATTTTGATCAATTTCAAATACCTGCCCACCAAATTCTGCCTTGTTTGTGATGTATTCCACTGGCATTTCACCATAGTTAACAATATTGATGTTACTTTTATCAAATCTTTGTAAATGAGTTTTTTCGTAGGGAGTGAGTTGTCTCATGATTACCAGCCACCACTAGCACCACCACCACCACTGGAACCACCACCAAAACTGGAACCAGAACTAGAGCTAGAACCAAATGAGCTACCAGAAGAGGAGTGAGTTTTAAAACCACCCCAGGTACTCTTCCAACTCGTAGACTTTTTAGCCTTTTTAAGTTTTTTGTAATTTTTAGATAATATGTAATCTAACACTAGCCCCACTAGTCCAAAGAAAACTGCTGATACCATTCCCGTTAATAATAATCCGATTCCAAACCCCACTAATCCTCCCGGCCACCAAATCTTACTCCTGCCCATCCAGGCAGCTAAGTAACTAAAAATTACTACCATAAAAACTCCACCCATTGTGATTTTTAATACGTTAGAAAAAACAGACATAATACCCGATTTATTAATAGGATCAATCCCAGGAGCAAAACCTGGACTCTCTAAAAATTGTTGTTGAATAGCTGCCACACCTTGTCTGATGCCAGCTTCATAATCATCTTTTTTGAATTCTGGAGTAATTACATTTCTAATAATTCTGCCAGCTTCTGCGTCAGTGATGACGGGCTCAACTCCATAACCATTGTGAATACGCAGTTTTTTATCTTCAACTGCCACTAGTAAGAGCACTCCATTATCAAGATGTTTTTTACCAATTTGCCAAGTATCAAAGAACTCCTGAGCTACATTTTCTACCGTATCTCCATCTAGAGTAGTAATAGTAGCTACTGCAATCTCAGCTCCATCAGAAGCTTCAGCTGTGGTTTGAAGTTCAGCCTCTAATTGATTTTCGAAGTCTGGAGATAAAATTTCTGCATAGTCATTGATAAAACCTTCATAACTAGGAACATCAAAGGCTTTGGCTCTAGTTGCTAGCAACCAACAACTTAATACCAATAAAAAACCACTTAAGAAAAGTTTTTTTAACATTTATCTATACTCTATTTTTTATTCGCTTAATTTTAAATCAACTTTTGGAGCGGTTTCAGCCGCTTCTACAGCTTCAAAGTAAGGTTTCTCATTATAGCCAAACAAGCGAGCAACAATCATGGTGGGGAAAGTTTTAACCCTAGTGTTATATCCCTTCACCGTATCGTTGTAACGTTTACGTTCTACGCTAGTGCGATTTTCAGTTCCAGCTAGTTCGACCATTAAATCAGCCACCGTTTCATTTGATTTTAGCTCTGGGTAGTTTTCTACAATGACTAATAACCGACTTAATGCTGATTCCATTTGATTGGTTGCTTCTACTTTTTCGCTGGCAGTACCGGCCCCGGCATATCCCTGTCGCGCTTCAGCGATATCAGCAAATACTTTTTGTTCTTGTGCTAAAAAACCTTTGGTTGATTCAACTAAATTTGGGATTAAATCATAGCGACGTTGATATTGAGTTTCGACTTGAGCCCATTGACTATCGACGTGTTGTCCAAGTCCAACTAGGCCATTATAAGTACTCATCAGCCACATCCCTAGAACTAGTACTACAGCTCCAAGAGTTAATAAAGGTTTTTTCATATTTTTCCTCTAATTTTTATTTTTTTACTCAATTTTTAGTATACCATTGCTCATGTTACAATCGAGAGTACTTACGCTAATATTTAGGTGAAAGGAAATATGTCTCTTAGTCAACAATTAGTCGATGATATGAAACAAGCCATGAGGGATAAAAATAAAGTTAAATTGTCTGTGATTCGTTACCTTAGATCAGGAATTAAGAATTATGAAATTGATCATGGAGAACAAGACGATGCTGGTGTGGAAAAAATTGTAGCAAAGCAAGCTAAACAAGTTAGAGAATCTATAGAGGAATATCAGAAAGCTGGTCGTAGCGATTTAGTTTCTCAAGAAGAAGCAAAATTAAAAATTTTAGAAGAATATTTACCAGAGCAAATGTCTGATGAGGGAATTCAAGCCGTTATTAATGAAGTGCTTAGTGGTATGGAAAATCCTCAAATGGGACCGGCAATAGGTCTAGTGATGAAAAAAGTTCAGGGTAAAGCTGATGGTAGTAAGGTTTCTCAGCTAGTTCGTCAAGCATTGGCATCTTAAATTTATGAAAACCAAGACTATTGGTGAAATTCTTAAAGAAGAGAGACAACAGCATCACTTGTCGATTGATAAATTGGCTCAAAAAACTCGTATTAAAAAGAAATATTTACAAGCTTTAGAGAATAATCAGTTTGATCAGTTACCGGCAGCTACTTTTGTTAAAGGTTATATAAAGATTTATTCACAGATGTTTGGTTTTGATTATCAGCCTTTAATAGCACTTCTCCGAAGAGATTTTAAAGAAAGTGTCAAAGGCCAGTTGGTTCCACGAGAGTTTATTAAACCATTATTAAAAAAACGTCAAC
This sequence comes from uncultured Pseudomonadales bacterium, assembly GCA_964423285.1. Lineage (GTDB taxonomy): Bacteria > Patescibacteriota > Microgenomatia > UBA1400 > PJMF01 > JABBGTR01. The sequence continues at coordinate 30,006 of CAYREI010000002.1, forward strand.
TCTGGGGTCCAGCCACTTTTATAGTCTTAGGGCTAGCTTTAACTTTTATAATATTAATTAGTTATGTTGGTTTTCAGTGGTATGAGTTGGCTCAACCTCCAGATTTAAAAATTATTTCACCAGTAAAAGATTCATTAGTAGCGGCTAGAGTAAGTGTCAGTGGTCAGACAGATACTGATGCAATTGTGACTATTAACTCTCAGCCTGTAGCTCTACAATCTGATGGATCATTTAAATCAGAAGTTTATTTACCACGTGAGGGAGTAAACACTATCTCGATAGAAGCTCAAGATCGTCGGGGTAAGATTACACTAATACAGCGTTTAGTTAGAGTGAAGTTTTAGTCTAGATTTGCTATATTTAATCTATATATTTATGAAAGGATTATTATGGAATTAATTCCAACAGTTTTTACCATTGCTTTAGTAGCTTTAACCATTGTCCTAAGTGTGGTTGGAGTGCAAATGGTGCTAGTTTTACTTGAATTAAAAAAAACACTTAAGAAAGTCAACGAAGCTTTAGAAACCGCTGACGAAAAGATTACCGCAATTATTGCTCCTTTACAAAAAATTTCTGGAGTTGCCTCAGGCCTAGGTACTGGCATGAAAGTATTTGAAGCCTTTGTGGGCTGGTTAAATAAGGATAAAGATTCTAAAAAAGATGGAAAAAAATAGTCATCATTCATTTACTACTGGCTTTACTTTAGGTCTTTTTTCCGGGGTGGTAGGCTATTATTTATTTGGGACTAAAAAAGGAGAAAAGACTAGAAAAAAATTAGTCCAAGAATGGGAACAAGCCAATCAGTATTTAATTGATCAAGGGATATTAGATGAGAATACTAAATATAAGAATTTAGAAGATTTTGTGAGGTCAGCTAAAAATGAATTTTTAAAGAAACTAGACATTGACCAGAGTGAACCAAAAAAAGACACTCCTCAACACAAAAAACGAAATTATACTCGTCAAACAAAACAAAAACAATTCAAGGGCGTATAATTTATGACTCCAAACGATCTTCGCCAGGCTTATTTAGATTTTTTTGCTGATAAAAATCACGCAATTTTACCTTCAGCTTCACTAGTCCCGGAAAATGATCCCACTACTCTTTTTACTGGTTCTGGCATGCAACCACTTTTACCATATTTTTTAGGTCAATCACATCCTAAAGGCTCACGAGTAGTTAATTCTCAAAAATGTTTTCGTTCTCAGGATATTGAAGCAGTGGGCGACAATCGTCATACTACTTTTTTTGAAATGTTAGGAAATTGGTCTTTTGGTGACTACTTTAAAAAAGAACAATTAGCTTGGATCTTTGAATTTCTTACTGAAGTTTGTAATTTAGATCCACAGAAACTTTATGTAACTGTTTACGAAGGTAATAAAACATTGGGTATTCCTCGTGATGAAGAAGCAGCTGAGATTTGGAAGGAATTATTTGCACAAAAAAGTATCACTGATGAACGAGTTTTTTATTATGGCAATGAAAACTGGTGGTCACGAGTAGGCGAGCCAGCCAGTATGTCTAATGGAGAACCAGGTGGTCCTGACAGTGAAATTTTTTATGATTTTGGGGCAGAGTTAAAAATTCACGAAAACTCACAATTTGCTGATCAGCCATGTCATTTAAACTGTGATTGTGGTCGTTATTTGGAGATTGGCAACAATGTGTTTATGACTTATGTCAAAACAGAAAATGGTTTTGAAGAATTAGAAAATAAAAATATTGATTTTGGTGGTGGATTTGAGCGAATCTTGGCTGTAATGAATAATGACCCCGATGTGTTTAAAACAGAATTGTTTATGCCAATTATTAAGGTAATAGAAGATTTCAGTGAAGGCTCCTATGAGAATCAAAAAGATAAAAAAGCAATTAGAGTAGTGGCTGATCATTTAAAGGCAGCTGTTTTCTTAATTAAAGATGGAATTAAACCAAGCAATAAAGAACAGGGTTATGTTTTGCGAAGATTGCTGAGAAGAGCTGCGGTTGAAATGCATGTTTTGAGAGGGGGATTAACACCGCCTCCTGTTTTTAGCGCTATCACAGACGAAGTGATGGGGGTTTATGAGGGTCAATATCTTAATAGAAGCTCGGATAAATCTTTGATTGAGAAAATAATTAATGGAGAGTTAGAAAGATTTAGTAAAAGTTTAGATAAAGGATTGAGAGTATCAGAAAAAATAGAAAATCTTGACGGTCAAATAGCTTTTGATTTATATCAAAACTATGGATTTCCTGTAGAAATTGCTATTGAGATTGCTCAAAAAGACGGCAAAATCATAGATAACGATTTATTAAAAGATTTCAATCAACTTAAGCAATCTCACGCCGACCAGTCTCGCCAAGCGGCAATTGGTAAATTTAAAGGCGGATTAGGTGATAAATCTGAGGCCACGATTAAATATCACACTGCTACTCACTTACTCCACAGTGCGCTACGGAAAATTTTAGGTGATCATATAAAACAAAAAGGCTCCAATATTACTAGCGAACGTCTTCGTTTTGATTTCTCTCACCCTCAAGCTTTAACTCAAGAAGAAATTAATAAAGTAGAAACGCAAATTAATGCCTGGATTAAGGCTGATTTATCAGTTACTAATCAAAGCATGAATAAACAAGATGCTCTTGATGAGGGAGCAATTGCTTTTTTTATAGAAAAATATCCAGACAAAGTTAGTGTTTATACAATTGATAAAATTTCTAAAGAATTTTGTGGAGGTCCTCATGTAAGTAGAACAGGTGAAATAGGCCAAATTATGCTCTTTAAAGAGCAATCATGTGGGGTTGGTATTCGTCGAGTTTATGTCAAGTTTAGATAAAAAATAGTATTTTTCAGATTTAAGTTGAGGTATAGTATTTATATGGGTCTACCACCAGTTTTTAGAACCAAACAGTCAGTTCCTTCTTCATATATTACTATTTTGCTATCTGACTCTAACGTTCAAGCAGCTTTATGGCAGCTTGACAATCAAGGAATTACCATTTTAAAGAAATCATCTGTTCACAAATATGGTGATGATGAACAAGCCGTTACTCAGGCTGATATAGCCCTTCAGAACTTAGGCAAACAATCAGAGGAAGTTAATGATGTAATCTTTGGTTTACCACATACTTGGGTTGATAAACAAGGCGTGACAGCAATAAAGAAACCTTTATTAAAAACAATTACTGAAGAATTAAGTTTAAAAGCAGTTGGCTTCGTGGTGACTTCTGAAGCAGTGGCAAAGCATTTAATAGCTGAAAATCCTCGGCTTTCTATGCTCTTGGTGGAGTTTAGTCAGTATGAGTTATATCTAAGTTTAATTAGTCAAGGCAAACTGATTAGTACTAAATATGTAGGACGGTCGGGTGAGACTATGGCTGATATGGCTGAGGCTTTAGCAAGACTTAACGCTCATCAGGAAGAAAAAATTAAGTTGCCAGTAAAAATAGTAATTTCTTCTTTAGATCTCAACGATTCGGAACTTAAAGATCAGCAACAATTATTACTTGATCACAATTGGGTTGATTCACATTCATTTACTCATCCACCCACAGTAGATTTATTAGATCAAGAAATTATTCTAGAGGCAGTTGTCAAGCAAGGGAAGAGTCCCGCTATTGGGCAATCAGTCGTTAAATCTCAAGTTATCGTATCAGCTCCAATAGTTGCAGAGCAATCAAAGACAACCGCCAAAATTGAAAAAAGCACTTTAGCCGTGGAAGTTAAACCTCAAAAAACTGTAGCTACTAGTTATGGAATACCAGTTAGATTAGATGATTTTGATAAAAAAATCCAACCTGAAATCAAGTCACAAGATAGGGTAAACTTACCACATTCAATTGATTCAAAAAAGAAAGTATCTTCAAAGATAAAAATGAAGTTTTATAGTTGGTTCAACGAACATAAATCATTTGCTATTGGTGGTTTTTTTGCAGGTATATTGGCTTTAGTGGTAATAGTTGGAGCATGGTTAAATATGGGAGTTGAAGCTGTTGTTGAATTATCACTAGCGGTTGAGTCAATTTCAAAAGAAACCACTATTACTCTTAACCCTGATTATGATAGCACTGACGTTGATGAACTGGTTTTAGCAGCCCACACTATTGAGAAAAAAGTTTCGGATAAAAAGACCAAGGAAACAACCGGAGTTAAAGTTGTCGGTGATAAAGCTACTGGTAAGATTACTCTTTATAATAAAACAGATGGTGAAAAACTTTTTGATAAAGACACTAAATTAACCAAGGGTGATTTGGTCTTTACTTTAAATGAAGAAGTTAGAGTTGCTTCAGCCAGTGATAGTATTGATAAGAAGGAATATGGTAAGACTGAAACTGAAGTAACTGCTACTAATATTGGAGCAGATCATAATTTAGAAAAAGAAACTGAGCTACAAGTGGCTAGTTTTGATCCTGGTACATATGCCGCTGTTGTTGTAGAAGTTTTTACAGGTGGCTCTAGTCGTGAAGTTAGAGTTGTTTCTGAGGGCGATAAAGATCAATTAGTGAAAGATTTACGGGAAAAATTACTAGAAGAAGCTCAAAGAGATATTGAAGAAAATTTGGATGAAGGCGAGTATATTGCTTCAGCTAGTATTTACCAAGTAAGTGAACAAAAACTTGATGCAGAAATAGGTGATGAAATTGGTGCAGTGACACTTGATTTATCAATTATTGTAAAAGTTTTGACTTATAAAACAGAAGATTTAAAGCCCTTGGCACAAAAAGTGCTTGAGGATGATATTCCCGAAGGATACACTTTAGCTAATAGCGATCCACAAATTATGTCAGCTTTAGATCAGGAAGCTTCAGGCTCTGGAGCAATCTACTTGACGGTTAATATTACATCAGAAGCCAAACCAGATTTAAATTGGGATGAACTTAAGCAAGATATTCTAGGTAAAAGAATCAATGAAGCCAAACAAACTTTAGTAGCTAAGGACAGTATTGATTCGGTTGAAATTAATTTAATTCCCAGTATAGCTACTAAGCTTTATCCCCGCATTCCCAAAGATCCTGTTAAGATAAAGATAAGGTGAAACAAGTAAGCCAAAACTCCCCCAAAGAATTAGTTGATTTATACCGTCGAGCTTTACAAAAAGATTTGTCTTTAGATAAATTAGAAAATAAAATTTCTAAAAAAATTGATAAAATGCGAATTAGTCAAAGAGTAGAATCAAAAGAAGAGCAGGAACGAGTAAATAAAATCAAACATCGTTTGCCAAAAGCAATTAGATATGGAGCTTTAATTTTACCGGTAGTTTTTATTATTGTGGGGTTATTTTTGCTTGGAAATGCTATTACACCAATTGCTCAATATTATGTTTCATCTTTACCAGATTTAAGCTATCACCAGCTTAAGGCCCCTATTCCTAAAGAAGAAATTCTAGATGTGACACCATTAGTGATGGCTCAAACTGAGTCTGATTCAACTGTATTAGGATCTAGCTCACAAACAGCAACTGGCCCAGTAATTTTAGATACAGAATTAGATTACACTAATTTAACAAATTGGTTTAAGGATGAGCGGAGCGATGTCTTAAGAAGAATTCAAAATAATACTTTATATGTTCTAGATATTCCTGAGTTAGAGATAGAAAATGCTAGAGTTCAAATTGGCGGTATAAATTTGGATAAAAGTTTAATTTCGTACCCTGGCACAGCTTTTCCCGGAGAGCTAGGATCACCAGTTATATTTGGACATTCGGTTCTACGCCAATTTTATAATCCGAGTGAAAAAAATCCTCGTCGTTATAATTCAATTTTCAGTTATATCATGACATTAGAAAAAGGAGATGTTATTTATTTAACGCAAGATGAAGCCAAGTACAAATATGTAGTTACAGATAAGACTGATGTTAAACCAGAAGATACCTATATTTTGGCACAACAGTATGACAGTAGGAAGCTTAAATTGGTGACTTGTATTCCTGAAGGAACCTATCTTCGTAGAGGTGTAGTCACAGCGATGTTAGTTAATAATTAAATATATGAAAAAAGTATTGGCTTTAGATTTTGGCACACAACGGATCGGTTTAGCGATAAGTCATCATGGCTTAGCCGAGCCTCTGAAAATAATTAACAACAGCAACCAAGTTTATGTAGAGGTAAAACAGATTATTGATCAGGAAGGGGTAGATTTAATTTTAATTGGATTATCTGAAAATCAAATGGCTCAAAAAACTAAACAATTTGCTAAGAAACTCAAAGAAGCTATCGCTACTCCCATAAAATTTGTGGATGAAACCCTAAGTTCTCAAAATACCCATCAAAAGTTAGCTACCTCATCAATGAAGTTAAAAAAACGCCAGAGCCCGATTGATCATTATGCTGCGGCTGAGTTTCTTCAAGAATGGTTAGATACCAATTAATAATGATATAATTTTTTACATGTCTTTTAAAAAAAATTTTACTTTAATTGCAATGACGTTGTTGATTTTAATGACTGGTTTAATAGGTTATCTTTATATTTTGTCTCAACCAGTATCCAAAGAGACTATAATCAAAACTCAATTTGTTGTTCCTCGAGGGCAAGCAGTGAGCGTAATTGCATCTAGATTAAAAGATGAAGGTTTAATAAAAAGTTCAATTATGTTTCGTTTAGTAGTTAAACAACGAGAATTGGAAAGCAAACTTCAATCAGGATCTTTTCAAATTTCTTCTAATATGACTCCAAGTGAGATAGCCACCAAATTAACTCAAGGAACTAATGATGTTTGGGTAACGATTTTGGAAGGTTGGCGCAGAGAACAGGTAGCGGCTAGTTTAGTCGAGTATAACTTGAATGATTTTGATTCTCGAGAATTTCTTAATTTAACCATTGGCCAAGAGGGCCAAATTTTTCCAGACACCTATCTATTTGCTAAAGAATCAACCGCGGCCACAGTTTATCGAGTTATTCAGGATAACTTTAAGAAAAAAGTTACAGTAGGTTTGACAAATGAAATTGAGCAATCAAATCGAAGTTTTAGTGAGGCATTGGTGATGGCTTCAATGGTGGAAAGAGAAGCTCGAGGCTATAAAGAAATGCGTCACGTGGCCGGTATTTTATGGAATCGATATGATATTGGTATGGCTTTACAAACCGATGCTACTTTGCAGTATATCAAAGGTTATAATACTCAAACTAAATCTTGGTGGGAGTCGCCCACTGGAGCTGATAAAAAGATAGATTCATTTTTTAATACTTATCTTTATCCTGGTTTACCTCCACACCCAATCTGCAATCCTGGTCTAGAAGCAATTCAAGCCTCTTTAAATCCTTTAGAAACAAAAAATCTTTACTATTTACATGATAGAGACGGTGAGATACACTATGGTAAGAATCTAGAAGAACATAACGCAAATGTACAGCAGTACTTGCGATAGTTTGGTGTTATTGATATAATCTTTCAGTTTCCATTAGAAAATAAACACGCTTGGAATTCTTTTGTTTATTAAATACATAAAAACAAGCTCATTGATAATTTAGAGAGCACTGATCAAGTGGTCTTTTTTTGTTGTGGTTGTTTGGCAATGAGTTAACTTGAAAAAATAATAGTTAGGAGCCTTAATGTCACATAAGCTAAGAATTAACTGGGGAAAAGATTATCGAGTACTCCCAAAACTAGATTTAATTAAGTTACAACAAGAGAGCTATCAACAATTTTTAGATTTTGGATTAAGAGAGTCACTTGATGAAATCAATGGCGAAAACGATAGTGGTATTAAAGATTTTACTGGTAAAAACTGGATTCTAAAATTTGGTAATTACCGATTTGGTGAGCTTAAATATACTCCGACTGAAGCTAAAAAAAAGGGTGTGACTTATGATTTCCCTCTTTATGTTAAAGCTACTTTGACTAATCAAAGAACTGGAGCTACTCAAACTCAAGAGGTGTTCTTAGCAGATATGCCTAAGATGACCAAGGTAGGCACTTTTATTATTAATGGTATTGAACGAGCTGTAGTTACTCAACTAGTTCGTTCGCCTGGCGTTTCTTTCTCTGGAGATGAAGACAGTGGTCGGATTTTATATAAAGCTGAGCTTCGTCCAATGCGTGGTTCTTGGTTAGAGATAACTGTAGGCAAGCGTCAAGTTTTGTCAGTGAAAATTGATCGTCGTCGCAAGATGCCAGCAACTGTTTTGCTTCGAGCTATGGGTTATGGTTCTGATGAAGAACTAATGGAATTATTTGCTAAAGAGATTAGTAATGATGAATACAATTTATTAGCAAACACGATTAAAAAAGATACTACTAAAACAGAAGAAGAAGCATTGATCGAACTATATGAAAAAATGCGCCCTGGAGAACCAGCTGTTTTAAATACTGCTCGAGGGTATTTATCCCAATTATTTTTTGATGCTCGTCGTTATGATCTAGGTGAAGTTGGTCGCTATAAACTTAATAATCGTTTAAAGCAAGATATTAAAGAAGATGTCACTGTTTTAACTAAAGAAGACATAATATCTACAATTAAATACTTAATTAATTTACAAAATGGACAAGGTAAAGTTGATGATATTGATCATCTTAGTAATCGTCGAGTACGTCGAGTAGGTGAATTGGTTCAGGGCAATGCTGTTCGAATTGGTCTAATTCGCTTAGAACGTTCTATTAGAGAAAAAATGTCATTAACTAAAACTGATGAAGCTTTAACTCCAGCTGCTTTAGTCAATGCCAGACCATTGATTGCTACTATTTCAGAATTTTTTCGACGCAATCGGCTTTCAACTATTTTAGATCAAACTAATCCTTTAGCTGAGATCGACAACCTACGTCGTTTATCAGTTATGGGCAGTGGAGGGGTAACTCGCGAGCGAGCTTCCTTCTCTATGCGCGATATTAATGCTTCTCAATATTCTAGAATTGACCCAGTTCGTTCACCAGAAGGACCAAATATCGGTCTGGTGACTTATTTTGCTCTTTATGTTCGAGTGAATAAATTTGGATTTTTAGAGGCTCCTTATTTAAAAGTAAAAAATCATCGTGGCAAAATGAAGGTTACCGATGAAATTGTTTATATGAATGCTGCTGATGAAGAAGATTGCAAAATTACTCATGCTGGAGTGGAAATAAATGATAAAGGTTATATTACTGAAGATTGGGTGCCAATTCGTTACATGAATCACTTTATTGAAGGCTCAGTTGAAGAGGTTGAATATATTGATGTTGTGCCATCTCAGGTTATTGGTACATCTGCTTCATTAATTCCTTTTATCAATCATGATGAAGCTAATCGTGCCCTTATGGGTACTCATATGCAATGTCAGGCTGTACCCTTGGTGAAAGCTGACGCTCCAGTAGTTGGCACAGGTATGGAGGGAATTGTGGCTAGCGCTATGGGTAGAACCGTTAAAGCTTGGCATGCAGGTGAGGTGGAGTACGTGGATGGTAATCAAGTAGTGATTAAAGTTGATAAAAAAGAACTTAATAAGGTTAATAAAGAAGATTATCTTAATGTGGAAGAAGTTGACTTTAAAAATAATAAAGATATTTATCATCTCAGTACATTTGAAAGAACAGCTCAAAGCACTTGCTATTCTCAGCGAGCAATTGTTAGCCTTGGTGATAAGGTTAAAAAGGGCGATACTATTATTGATGGCCCAGCTTCAGATAATGGAGAATTGGCTTTAGGAGCCAACTTATTAATTGCCTATAGTTCTTTTGAGGGTTTGGGTTATGAAGATGCAATTGTTATTTCTGATCGGCTAGTACGAGAAGACGTTCTTACTTCAGTCCATATTAGTGAATATCGATCTAGAGTTATGGATACTAAATTAGGAGCTGAAGAGTTGACCAACGATATTCCCAATGTTTCAGAATCTTATTTATCAAATCTAACCGATGATGGCATCGTCGTAATTGGCAGTGTGGTTTCTTCTGGAGATATTTTAGTAGGCAAAATTGCTCCTAAAGGTGAAACTGAGCTTTCTCCTGAAGAGAGATTGCTAAGAGCTATTTTCGGTGAAAAGTCTAGGGAAGTTAGAGATACCTCACTTCGTCTGCCTCATGGTTCTACCGGAACGGTAATTGATGTCCAAATTTTAGACAGAGATAAGGGTGATGAGTTAGATCCAGGAACTCTTAAAGAAGTGACTGTAAAAGTTGCTCAAACTCGTAAAATTACTGTCGGCGATAAATTGGCTGGTCGTCACGGTAATAAAGGTGTAATTTCTAAGATTGTGCCACAAGCAGATATGCCTCATTTAGAAGATGGTACTGCAATTGATATTATTATTTCTCCACTTTCAGTTTTGGCTCGTATGAATTTAGGTCAATTATTAGAAGCTAACCTAGGTTGGGCGGCTCAAAGCTTAGGTTGTAAAATAGCTATTCCTGCTTTTGAACAAATTGATGAAGAAAAAATTTGGGATACTTTAGAAGAAGCAGGTTTGCCTCGATCTGGAAAAATACAACTTTATGATGGTCGAACTGGTGAAGAATTTAGAGAATTAACAGTAGTTGGAATTGGATACATTTTAAAACTTGCTCATATGGTAGAAGATAAAGTTCACGCTCGTTCTACTGGACCATATTCTCTGGTGACTCAACAGCCTTTAGGTGGGAAAGCTCAAATGGGTGGTCAGCGAATGGGAGAAATGGAAGTTTGGGCTTTGGAAGCTCATCGAGCTGCTTATACTCTCCAAGAGATGCTAACTATTAAGTCTGATGATGTAAAAGGTAGAGGTAGAGCTTTTGAAGCTATGGTTAAAGGGGAGGAAATTCCTGCCCCAACTGTTCCAGAATCATTTAAAGTTTTAGTTAGAGAATTAAATTCATTATGTTTAGATGTAATTCCTCATGAGATTGAAGAGAGAGTTGAAGAAAAAAAATCAGCTGATAGCGACACTAAAAAAGATGGTGCTGTAGTTAGCGATGATGATTCTTCAGCAACCCCCGCTGTTAAAGATACTAATGAGGATCAGTCATTAGATACTGACACTAAGGACAAGGAGTAAAGATATGCAAGATTCACTACAAAACATCATCGATTTTTCAGCATTAGAGATCAAAATTGCCAGTCCAGAAACAATTTTATCTTGGTCTCGTGGGGAAGTTAAGAAACCAGAAACAATTAACTATCGTTCTCTTAAAGCTGAAAAAGACGGTCTATTTGATGAGAAGATATTTGGTCCAATTAAAGATTATGAGTGTGCCTGCGGAAAGTATAAAAGAGCTAGATATAAAGGAATTATTTGTGATAAATGTGGAGTTGAAGTTACTCATTCTAGAGTTAGAAGAGAACGGATGGGACATATCAGTTTGGCAGCTCCAGTAGCTCACATTTGGTATTTCAAGGGAGCTCCTTCCAAGCTATCTTTATTACTTGATATTTCCCCTAAAAGTTTAGCCTCAATTATTTATTTTGCTCAGTATGTAGTTTTGGAAATAGATGCTCAACAAAAAACTGAAAATCTAGAACAACTAGAAGTTTCTTTAGCAACATCACAAGATAAACTTAAAGAACTTGCTAAGCAAGCGATTGTGGAAGTCCAAGCAGCTTTAAAAGAAGAAAAGAAAAATTTAGCTAAAAAAGTTTCTAATAAAGAAACTTTGGAATTAAAAATTGAAGAAGCCACAATTAAGGCTAAACAACAAATTGCTAATCTTAAATCTAAACTTGATGAGCAATTGGAGCAGACCACTGAGATTTATACCACTATTAAAAAGATGGTTAAGAAGATTAAAAAAGGTACTATTCTCAGCGAAGATGAGTACATTAAGCTTATGGATTATGACGCGGATACTCATATTCGAGTAGGCATGGGAGCAGAAAGTATTTTAGAGTTGGTAAAAGATTTAGATTTAGATACTTTAGTCGATCAACTTCGCGAAGAGATAGTTAATTCTAAAGGTGCTCGTAAAGTTAAGATGATCAAGCGTTTAAGAGTAGTCGAAGGTCTTCGTAAAGCTGAAATTAATCCGACTTGGATGTTTGTAACTGTATTACCAGTTATTCCTCCTGATTTACGTCCTATGGTTCAACTTTCAGGTGGTCGATTTGCCACTTCTGATTTGAATGATCTTTATCGTCGAGTTATTAACCGTAATAACCGGTTAAAACATCTGATTGATTTAGGGGCTCCTAATATTATTTTGCGTAATGAAAAACGCATGCTTCAAGAAGCAGTAGATTCATTAATTGATCAAAGTAATACTAAGCGCCGTCGACAACGAGAACTCAGATCCCTATCGGATATGCTCAAGGGTAAGCAAGGTAGATTTCGTCGCAATCTTTTAGGAAAACGAGTTGATTATTCAGGACGAAGTGTGATCGTGGTTGGTCCAGAACTAAAACTTAATCAATGTGGTTTGCCCAAAGAAATGGCTTTAGAAATGTATAAACCATATGTGCTCAGAGAATTAATTCTTAATGGCATTGCACCTAATGTAAAAAGCGCTCGTCACCTAATTGATCGTCGTGAACCTGAAGTTTACGATATTTTGGAGAGAGTAACTGAAAATCATCCAGTAATTTTAAACCGAGCTCCAACTCTACATAAATTGGGTCTGCAAGCTTTTTATCCTATATTAGTTGAAGGTAAAGCTATTCGACTTCATCCTTGCGTATGCGCTGGATACAATGCTGATTTTGATGGTGATCAAATGGCAGTTCATTTGCCACTCACTAAACAAGCTCAACAAGAACAAATTGATCTGTTAATGTCAACCCAAAACTTGTTAAAACCAGCTAATGGCGAACCTGTAACTATGCCTAATAAAGAAATGGCAATGGGAGTTTATTATCAAACTATTATGGACCCAGATCTTTCAGAGTATCCTACGATTTTTGCTGATACAACAGAGGCTATTCATGCTTACCAAATAGGATTGATTGATCTCCATCAGCCGATTAAAGTTCGCTTAGATGTAGATAAAAAATTAAAGATTATCAAAACTACTGTGGGGAGAATTGAATTCAATCAGCTTTTAAAGGGTAATTTTGCTTATATTAATGAGGCGGTGACTGCCAAAAAAATTAAAGAACTAGTAACCATAGCTATTGAGACTCAACCTAGAGATCAGATTACTCAATTAATTGATAACATTAAAGATGTTGGTTTTGAAGCTGCCACTCGTTCTGGAATTTCTGTCTCAGTGGTTGATTGTGCGATGCTTAGCGAAAAAGACCAAATTATTGATAAAGCTAATAAAAAAGTAGGAAAAATCCAAAATAGCTATCAAGAAGGTTTAGTTACAGATGAAGAACGCAAAAAATTAACCTATAAGGTTTGGATGGATACTACTGAGGAGGTAGCTGATAAAACTTGGAATTCATACGATGAAAATAATGCAGTTAAAGTAATTATTAACTCTGGAGGCACACGTGCTTCTAAAGATCAAGTCAAGCAGTTGGCTGCAATGAGGGGATTGGTGGTAGATCCTTTAGGAAATATTGTGGAAATGCCTACTAAGTCTAACTTTAGACAAGGCTTATCAATTTTTGAGTATGTGACATCAGCTCGTGGTTCAAGAAAAGGTTTGACTGATTCAGCTCTTAAAACTGCTGACGCTGGCTATTTAACTAGAAGATTGGTTGATGTATCTCATGATGTTATTATCCGTCAAGATGATTGTGGTACAAAAAATGGAATTGAGATTTCTAAAGATAATCGAGGAAATAGTTTTGCTAATCGTGTGACTGGGAGAGTTTCTTTGAAGAATATTAAGATCGGTTCTAAAATTGTGCTTAAGGCTGGAGAAATTATTACTCCTAAATTAGCTGAAAAGTTAGCAGCAGATGAAAAAACTACTACGATTGAGATTAGATCTCCTTTAACTTGTGAAGCCACCAAAGGTATGTGTGCTCACTGTTATGGTTGGGATTTTTCTACACGTAAAATGGTTGAGGTAGGTGTCCCAGTAGGTGTAGTGGCTGCTCAATCAATTGGAGAACCAGGAACACAATTGACTATGCGAGTTAAACATTCTGGAGGCATTGTTGGTTTAGATGTGACCCAAGGATTACCTAGGGTTGAAGAAATTTTTGAATCACGCAATCCTAAAAATAAATCAATTATTTCTGAGTTAACTGGAAAAGTTAAAATTAATAAAACTGATGATGAAACAGAGGTTACCATAATTACAACCTCCTCACCTAAGGAAGAGATAGTTTATAAAATTAATCATAACACTGCTTTAATTGTAGAAGATGGAGACTTAATCGCTGCGGGTGAAAAATTAACAGCAGGTAGTGTCAATCTCAGTGAATTGATGCAAATTCGAGGTTTACTCTATGCTCAACAGCATGTAGTCGATGGAGTTCAGTTTGTGTATGAATCACAGGGTATCACCATTCATGACAAACACTTTGAAGTCATTGCTAGAAAAATGGGCGATAAAGTTAAAATTGAGAAACCAGGTGATACTGAGTTTTTAACAGGAGAAGTAATCGAAAGAAGTCAATTAATTCAAGGCAATGACGACATTATGGCTGCTGGCGGAGAACCAGCTAGTGCTAAAGTCATGTTGCTGGGAATTACTCGTAGTGCACTTTATACTCATTCATGGTTGTCGGCAGCTTCGTTCCAGCATACTAAGAGTGTTTTAACTAATGCTGCTGCTAGAGGAGCAATTGACTATCTTGAAGGATTAAAAGAAAATGTTATTATCGGGCGTTTAATTCCTACTTCACCAGAGAGAGCCCAGATAGCTGTATAAATTAGTTTATGTTACAATCACGATCTCATGCCAACAATTAATCAACTAGTCAGAAAAGGTCGTAAACGAAAGATTAAACGAGTTAAATCTACAGCTTTTCGACGCAGTTTTAATATGCTTAAAAATAATCCGGTAAAGACTAACAATCCTCAAAAAAGAGGAGTTTGCACAGTTGTTAAAACTATGACTCCTAAAAAACCTAACTCCGCCTTGCGTAAAGTTGCTCGTGTTAGATTATCTAATAAAATAGAGGTCACAGCTTATATTCCCGGCGAAGGACATAATTTAGCAGAACATAGCATAGTTTTAGTTAGAGGCGGTAGAGTTAAAGATTTGCCCGGTGTAAAGTACCATATTATACGTGGTGTTTATGACAGTGAGGGAGTGGCTGATCGCAAAAGTAGTCGCAGTAAGTATGGTGTTAAAAAATCTAAATAACTATGAGAACTAAAAGTTTCCCACCACGCAATATTCAGCCAGATCTTAAATACGGTTCTGTCAGAGTCTCACAGCTAATTAATAGAGTGATGAAAAGTGGTAAAAAAACTATCGCCCAAAAACAAGTTTATCAGGCTTTTGAGATTATTAAGGAAAAAACTAAAAGAAAACCACTTGAAGTTTACGAAGAGGTTTTAGAAAAAATTCAGCCTCAAATTGAAGTCAGAACACGTCGTGTTGGTGGTGCATCTTATCAAGTGCCAACGCCGGTTAGATCTCGTCGAGCTTTCTCGCTGGCCTTAAGATGGTTAGTAGTTGAAGCCAACAAACGATCCAACCGAGACCATCATTCTTTTGCAGAAAAATTGTCTGCAGAAATATTGGATATTTTAAATGGACAAGGTGGAACTATTAATCGTCGCGACACCAGTCATAAAATGGCTGACGCCAATAAAGCCTTTGCCCATTTCCGATGGTAAAAATAACATGTCTACAAGTCAAGATAAGAAAATCCCCCTAGCCCGAATTCGTAACATTGGCATTATTGCTCATATTGATGCTGGTAAAACCACCACTACTGAGAGAATTTTGTTTTACACTGGCCGAACTTATAAGATTGGTGAAGTTCATGAAGGTGAAGCTACAATGGACTGGATGCCTCAAGAACAAGAACGAGGCATTACCATTATGTCGGCTGCCACGACAACTTTTTGGAAACCTTATTTTGACTCATATCTTCCCAAAGAGAATTATCGTTTAAACATCATTGATACCCCAGGCCATGTTGATTTCACTGCTGAGGTTGAGCGTTCACTACGAGTTTTAGACGGTGGTATTACAGTACTTGATGCTTCTGAAGGAGTTCAATCTCAATCAGAAACTGTTTGGCGTCAAGCAGATAAATATAATGTGCCCAGAATTTGTTTTGTAAATAAAATGGATAAACTGGGTGCAGATTTTTTTGAAACCATTCAAGATATTAAAGATAAATTTGGAGTTAAGCCAGCTATTTTAAATATACCTATGGGGGCTGAGGATCAATTTAAAGGAGTGATTCAGTTATTAGATCAAAAGGCTTATTTTTGGGAAGACAGAGCGGCTGCTATTGAACCAGAAATAAGAGATATTCCAGAAGAATATCGGGATAAAGTTAAAAAGTTGCGAGCTGAATTGGTAGAAGCTATTGCTGAAACAGATGATAAATTGATGGAAAAATATTTAATGGAAGAAGAGATTTCATTAAATGAGCTAAAAGCAGCATTACGTAAGGCTACAATTGATTATAAATTAGTTCCAGTTATGGCTGGATCTTCACTTAAAAATACTGGTGTTCAGCCCTTATTAGATGCTGTCATAGAATATTTGCCATCACCAATGGATATAGAACATGTTTCTGGTATTGATCCTAAAACTGAAGAAGAAATAAAACGTAAACTTAAGTCAAGTGAACCTTTTGCAGGTCTAGCTTTTAAAATCCAAAGTGATCCCCATGTGGGTCGTTTGACTTATGTCAGAGTCTATTCTGGAAAAATTGAATCTGGAAGTTATATTTATAATTCTTCAACTGAAAAAAAAGAGCGTGTGGGTCGATTATTACTTATGCATGCTAATGATCGTGAAGAGATTGAGTATGCAGAAGCAGGAGAAATTGTAGCTTTAATTGGACTTAAAAACACTACTACTGGAGATACTTTATGCGATGAAAATCATCCAATTAAGCTAGAAAGAATTATTTTTGCTGATCCAGTTATTTCTTTAGCGATTGAACCTAAAACTAAAGATGATCAAGAGAGAATGGGCATGGCTCTGAATAAATTATCTGAAGAAGATCCAACTTTTAGTATCAAAGTAGATCATGAAACTGGTCAAACTATTATTGGTGGAATGGGAGAGTTACATCTAGAAATTATTGTGGATAGAATGAAACGCGAATTTAATGTTGATGCTAATGTAGGTAAACCTCAAGTGGCATATAAAGAAACTATTAAAAAATATGCTGAAGGTGAAGGTAAATATATCAAGCAAACTGGTGGTCGAGGTCAATATGGCCACTGTTTAATTAAGATTGAACCAAAAGATCGTGGTGATGGCTATGAATTTATTAATGAAATCACTGGTGGAGCTATTCCACGTGAATTTATTAAGCCAATAAATAAGGGCATTATAGAATCTATGGAGCGTGGCTATTTAGCCAAGTATCCAATGATAGATTTTTCAGTTACGGTTTATGATGGTTCATATCATGATGTTGATTCTAGTGAGGTGGCTTTTAAAATGGCTGGTTCGTTGGCATTGCGAGATGCTTTAAGTAAAGCTGATGTGGTTTTACTAGAACCTATCATGAAGGTTGAAGTCACCGCTCCAGAAGATTTTATGGGCGATGTGATTGGCGATTTAAGCAGTCGTCGTGGACAAATTCAAGGCACGGTTCATCGTGGTAAAATGGTAATTATTACTGGTTTAGTCCCGTTGGCAGAGATGCAGGGCTATGTTACAATTTTGAGAAGCATGACTCAAGGTCGTGCCTCAAGTGTATTATTACCAAGTCACTATGAAGAAGTGCCAACTAATATTACTCAGGAGATTATTAAACAAAAAACTAAAGCAGAATAATAAAAATAATAAATAAAAATAGCATTTAGCTATCATTAAAAATAAAAGGAGAAAATATGTCAGACGACAGCAAGAAATTCAAGCGTAATAAGCCTCACGTTAATGTGGGCACCATTGGTCATGTTGATCATGGTAAAACTACTCTTACTGCTGCTATTACTCAAACTTTGGCCAAAAAAGTTCCGAGTGATATCAATAAGCCACTTCAATATTTGGATATTGATAATGCTCCTGAGGAAGCAGCTCGAGGTGTAACAATTAATATTTCACACATTGAATATGAGACTGAAAAACGTCACTATGCTCATATTGATGCTCCAGGTCATGCTGACTACATTAAAAACATGATTACAGGCGCTGCTCAAATGGATGGTGCAATTTTAGTGGTGGCAGCCAATGATGGTCCAATGCCTCAAACTAGAGAACACATTCTTTTAGCCAAACAAGTGAATGTCCCAAAAATTATTGTAGCTTTAAACAAAGTTGACATGGTTGATGATCCAGAGCTTTTAGATTTGGTAGAGATGGAAGTTAGAGAGCTTTTGACCAAATATAAGTTTGATGGCGACAATGTTCCAATAATTCGTGTCAGTGCGCTTAAAGCTTTAGAAGGAGATGAAGCAGCTCAAGAGAAAATTATGGAGTTAATGAATGCCGTTGATGAATATATTCCAGAGCCGGTTCGTGAACTTGATAAACCATTTTTAATGCCAATTGAAGATGTTTTTTCAATCAAAGGTCG
>CAYREI010000003.1:0-47029 GCA_964423285.1 uncultured Pseudomonadales bacterium
ATTGCCCTGTAGTGAAATGGCATCACAATTGCCTCTGAAGCAGTTATTTTAGGTTCGAATCCTAACAGGGCATACTTGCTTATTAGTGCATTAGAAGTTGTTTCGGTCATAATTTTTGTCAATTAATTTAAAATTTAGCTATAATGTAAGCATTATGAAAAAATATTTTTTACTGCTGCCCTTATTTGCTTTTTTATTTGCTGGTTGTAATAAAGTAGATAATCTAAAAAATACACCGTCAAATTCAGTGAATGATCAAGATGAGAAGAGTTCTCCAAGTTCCATACCAAAAAATTTAATTTCCTGCGATCCGGTTTATTTTGAACGCGATGCTAATGGTATTGTCCCTGATTGCAATACATTTAATGACGATAATAAGGTTTGTTCATATCACACTAAGGAGCAAAACGACAAAATAAAAAATGAACCTATACAATATAAAAATGCTTGCTCAGCTTGTCGCTTTTATGGCGAAACTGGCGTGAGAAAGATCGGTTCTGCCACATTTAATCATCATGGATATATTGAGAGCGGATGCGATGGTGTAATTTGGGAATAAGTAAAAGGAGAGTTCCTAACATAGTATAACAGTGCCATCGAATTTGATATAATTTGATACTTTTATTATTTTATTTTTAATATATCCTATAATTTAGTTTTGAAAGTCTAAATAGTACAATTTCTGCCTTGATTATTAGAATTAGAGTGCTTTTATGAATAAACAAGAACGAGGAGTTAGAAATACGAGCAATTTTTTTAAAAATCGTCCAATAAAGGGAGATATTTATTCATATACACCAATTCCCAATCCCGAAATTCATGAGAATGGTCAATCATTACTTAGATTGCCGATTAGATTAGTTGATGAAAAGTTAGACCCTCATAGCGTTTGGTCAAGAGTTGAAAAATGGCTTATCTATTGGGAATCAAACGTTGCTAAGCGTTCAGATCCATTGCCAATTACAGATAAGATTCAGATTGCTAGACTTTCTTCTTCTGGTTATAGTGAGCGATTATTGGCAGAAAGCGCAAATAACAATTTTTTCAAATTTGCTGAATTGAGAGATAGTCCATACGGGCGTTCACAAATTAAATATTTTAAACACAGAGTAACTCAAGCTTTATATGCCGTATTAACTGAAGATGAAAAAGAAAAAATAGGTTTATTTCCACAAGAGAGAAATGGTTATGTAGGTCGTGTTGATCAGATATATAAAGTTTATCCTCAAATTCAAGAAATCATCTCAAAACTTTCTCAGGAAAAAGATTTTGAGATTATTTGGGAACGAAATCCGCATTTTAGCGATATTTTGATTAGGCTTCTTGACGGTGAAAATTTATTAGATGTAGCATTATCAGTTGGTTTTGACATAGATGGAGTTAGACACAATCCAGTTTTAATAAATTCTATCGATGGAGCAACCGAGGCGTTTAAGCAAATGTTACTTAATGCTAGATATAACGGTCGATCTAGTTATACGACTTTGAGAAGGTTTGTTTTTGCAAAATTTTTTAATTATGGTCTTGATTGGCAGGGAAAAGATCCAGGGAAAAAATTTCACGAGATATCTTATAGATTATTAAATAATCCAAGTGGCGGAAAATTAGAACGTTTTATAGAATTAATTCCTGCTTTAGAATATATAAATATGTTGATTAATACTTCGCCCATTAATCGATCTTCTTTAGTACTTAAGGAAAGATTTCCAGGATTTATTATAAAAGATGGCAAAGCAGACATGACAACAGTATCAAGAGAAAAAATGTTTGATTACTTTAAAAGATTTAAAGACAATAAGACAATTTCTCCGGGAATAATTTGTTTAGTTAGACATGTTGCGATGGGTGGATCTGTCAAACAAGTCGCTACTAGTTTAAAACAAATAGGCTTTAGAAGTTGCCAGCTTGGTATGGAGATGATAGTTGGAAAAGGATTGCTATTTATTGAGCAGATATTATTATCAAATGAAAGAAATTTTAATGAGATTGAAGACGATGATCTTCGATCATTGTTTAAAAAAAGTACCAAATATGATATTGGATTTTTAATGAAAAAAATTGCTCAAGAAATAAAACAAAGCAAATTAATTAAAGATTCCTGACATAGTACAACAGTGTCATCGAAATTAAATATATATCTATATATCAATCTAAAATTAATTCTGATATAATAGACACTCCGTTTTAAATAATCCTAGAATATTTTAAGAAAAAGAGGTTATCTTGTCTAAATTAATTTATGAATATTATTCCCCCAATGGTTTAAAAAAATCTGGGAATATAACTAACAGCTCTCGTCTAGTTATTAAAGAAGCAGAAAAGTTAGGTATTGGTTGGAAAATAGAGCCTGGAACTCAGATTATAACCCTAACTTATCAGGGGCAAGAAAAGTCATACTATCATCAAGTACCTTCTTCGACCACCGCTCTGGCTCTCTATGCTTGCAATAATAAAAAAGTAACTACTAATTTATTAAAACAAGCGGGAGTCAATGTTCCTAAAGGATATAGAATCAAACGAAATCAAGAGCAAGACTATTTTTTAGAAGTTTTTTCTTTTTTGAAAAAACCTCTGGTAATAAAACCTACAGATGGGACTTGGGGAGAAAATATCACAGTTGGCATTAGAGATGAAAAAGAATATCTAGATGCAATAGAGCTGGCTTTTTCATATTCTTTGAAGAAAAGCACTGGGGCGATAGTTGAAGAAATGTTTTTTGGAGAAGAATATAGAATTCTTTTAACTAGAGAAAAAGTACTTGGAGTTTTAAAAAGGGTCCCAGCTAATGTAACTGGGAATGGTGAGTATTCAATTAAAAAATTAATCAAGTTAAAAAATAAAGAAGATATAAGAGGAAAAAAAGGCGGTGATAAGTCTCACCTTGAAATTATAATAGATAAAAAAATGAGATCTTTTTTAGATGAGCAAGAATTGGACTTAGGTTTTATCCCCCCTAAGGGGAAAAGGATTTTTTTGAGAAAAGTTTCAAATACTTCTCAAGGTGGAGAAGCAATTGATTTTACAGATAAAGTTCACCCTAGCGTTAGAAAAATAGCTCTTCAAGCCATTAGGGCTATACCTGGTCTTTCTTTTGCTGGTGTTGATTTTATGAGTTCGGACATTACTCAAAAACAAAATAATAACTCATATGTCATTATTGAGATTAATAGTTCACCGGGATTTGATATTCATGATTTCCCTTATAAGGGTAAAAATCGACACTCAGCCAGAGAGTTTTTACTACTTATGTTTCCTGATTTAAAAGAAAAATTTAGTTTAAAAGTTTCTTGACATAGCACAAACAGCGCCATCAAAAATTAGACCTATAATTTGACACTTGCTACGACAAGTGTTACACTCACGTTTCGTTGATTGATGATTATCTTTCAACCTGGTTTAAGCTCGCAACATTTTTTAAGAATTTTTTCCTTAACTTCCTTGCTTCTTGTCTTTAGCCAATTTTATTTAATAAAGAAAGAAGCAATATGCAACATTCTAATAATCGTGGCCGTGGTAGTGGCCGAAATAATTACTCCCAAAATAGAAATAATAACAGACGTTTTTCTCCGAGTAATGGAAGACGTAGAGCTGGTGGTGGTCGTAGACAGGCTACCTTTGATCCCAGTCATGTAATTATCCAAGCTGGATTAAAAAAGGCTGAGGTAGTCACAAAAAAATATCAAATCACTCATCAATTTAGTGATTTTGATATCAGCGATCAGCTAAAAAGAAATATCGCCGATCATGGTTACGTCATTCCCACTCCTATTCAAGACCAAGTAATTCCTCATATTATTAATGGTCGTGATGTAGTCGGAATTGCTAACACTGGTACTGGTAAAACAGCGGCTTTCTTAATTCCTTTAATTAATAAAATTATTAAAAA
Organism: uncultured Pseudomonadales bacterium; assembly: GCA_964423285.1. Classification (GTDB taxonomy): domain Bacteria; phylum Patescibacteriota; class Microgenomatia; order UBA1400; family PJMF01; genus JABBGTR01. The sequence goes on from CAYREI010000003.1 coordinate 3,887, forward strand.
TGATCATGAAAAAGTTTTAATTATTACTCCTACAAGAGAACTAGCTATTCAGGCTAGAGATGAGCTGAGATCTTTTTCCAATAATTTGAGAATTCTTTCAACAGTCTGTATCGGCGGATCATCTATTAACCGTCAAATAGATTCTTTAAGCAAGAGACCTCATTTTGTGATTGGTACTCCTGGTAGGATCAAAGATCTTAATCAAAGAAAGAAACTTAAATTTGAGCAGTTTTCTAACATTGTTCTTGATGAAGTAGATCGAATGCTAGATATGGGTTTTGTTCATGAGATTAGGGCAATTATTAATCATTTGCCTAAGAATAGGCAATCTTTGTTTTTTTCAGCTACTATGACTGACAGAGTCAGGGAAATAATGAAAGGCTTTTTAAAAAATCCTATTTCTATCTCGGTGAAAACTCAAGATATGATCGCTAATGTAAGTCAAGAGATTGTGAAGATAAAAGGACGTTCCAAAATTAATGTTCTAGATGATTTATTGCGAACTAAAGATTTTAATAAAGTTTTAGTTTTTGGCCGCACCAAACGTGGTGCTGAAAATTTATCAAAAAAACTTCAACACAGAGGTTTTAGAGTTAATGCTATTCATGGTAATAAATCTCAGGGGCAACGACAGCGAGCTTTAAAGGAATTTAAGACTAATAAACTTCAAGCTTTAATTGCAACTGATGTGATTTCTCGAGGATTGGATATTGATAATGTGACTCACGTGATCAATTACGACCTTCCAGAATCATATGAATGCTACATCCACCGGATTGGTAGAACTGGTCGAGCTGATCGCGTTGGCACTGCCCTGACTTTCATTGAATAAGAGTTCCTGACAGAGCACAACGGCGTCATACTTGAGGAATCTTATTAGTACGGTTAGAATCGTTTTCTCAAGTGATATACTTTCTTTATGAAAAGATTTGTTTTTTGTTTTTTTATAACATTAATTTCTTTTATAGGTTTTACAAAAGATGTTTCAGCTCAGGGGGTTGAAAGTCAAGTAAAAGAGGGTAGGGTGATTGAGATTCTAGAAGCTGGTAAAAAGTCATTTTTAGATGAATTGGTGGACTTTCAGGTATTAAAAATTGAAGTTACTAAGGGAGATGAAGAAAGTAAATCAATTGAAATTGAAAATTCAGCTATTGGGTTGGGAATGGTTGATATCAGATATCAAAAATATCAAGTAGATGATCAATTAAAAATTTTGACCCAACAAGATATTGAAGGTAATATATTTTATTCAATTGAGGGTAAAGTTAAGCGTAGAGGATTATTGACTTTAACTTTTATTTTTATTGCAGTAGTTTTAGCAGTGGGAAAATTATGGGGAGCTTTATCTTTAGCAGGATTATTTATTTCATTTTTAGTTATTTTTAAATTGATTCTGCCTTTAATCATTAAAGGGGTGAATCCAGTTCTAGTGGCAATTTTAGGTTCATTGATTATTATTCCGTCTACTTTTTATATTTCTCATGGATTTAATAAAAAAACTCATGTAGGAGTGATTTCAACTTTTATTAGTTTAATTATTACTGGCTTGCTAGCAGTTTATTTTGTTGACGCTACCCATTTAACAGGTTTTGCTTCTGAGGAAGCAGGTTTTCTACAAGTTGAAAGACAGGGAATGATTGATATCAGAGGATTACTTTTGGCAGGAATTATTATTGGGACTCTTGGTATTTTAGATGATGTAACTATTGGACAAGCTTCTACTGTTAGACAATTAAAGAAAGCAAATCCTAAAATGGGTTGGCTAGATTTATTTAAAAAAGGAATGAAGGTAGGGCGAGATCATGTCTCTTCAATGGTCAATACTTTAGTATTAGTTTATTCTGGCTCATCTTTACCTTTACTATTATTATTTTTTGATAGTCAAAAAACTTTTATCGATGTTCTAGAATTTGAATTAATTGCAGAAGAAATAGTCAGAATGCTAGTAGGAAGCATTGGTTTAGTTTTAGCAGCTCCCATGGCTACTATTTTAGCTGCCTATTTATTCAGTAAAGATAAAGATTCTTGAGATAGTTAAATATCCCAACCAATGCATTTTATCTATATCCTTTTAATTGGTAATTTCTTTTCTTTAAACTCTCGAGTAATATCCCAAATTTGCAAGCAGGGTGCATTATCTGGGCGACAGTATTCTTGAAGCAAATTATTTGGAGGTAAATTAATTTCCAGACGATGATCATTAACGATCAACAGAATTTGATTAAATCCCTGAGCTTTATCAGCAAATTTTTGAGAAATTTCTCTAACTGGAAAGCCAATGCCTTCTACATAAATATTGTCAACATTTTGACGATGAAAATACATCAGGATTCCATCTGGGAGGGTGCCAAACGAGCCTTCAGTGGCGACAGCTACTGTTTGGTTTTTAGCCTGAGTTTTAATAAACTCAACACTTTTTTTAACTCCATGACCAGATGACCACTTGTAAAGATATTGCTCTTGGTCAGCGCTAACAAAAGGAATGTTACTAGGGTTAGTAAGTGAAAAATAGATAAATTTACTCGATTTAAACCCGATATTAGTTAGCATTGCTCCTAAAATTATTCCTAATATTATTTTTTTCCAGGCAATTTTTTCTTTCTTAATAATTTTTAGTAGCTCCTGAATTACTAAAATAGCTGAGATAGTGATAAATATACTAATCGGCAAGAAATACCTGGGGTAAACCACTTTTCCCAAGAGTGCAATTGGGCCAGCAAATAAAATAGTTGAACCGAGTAAAATATGTTGAATACGTCGTTTTTTTATATCCGGTAAAAATTGTCCCAGTAAGTTTAGTAATAAAATGGGCCAGGTTAGATAAGTCCCAAAATAATTCAAATAGGTAGGAATATTAATTATAGTATCTTTCCATTTGCCTTGAAAAATTACTTCTTTCCAAGGATAGAGAAAATCGCTACCTCTGGAGAATAATTGGGAAAAAACAGGGTGTAATTTAAGACTAAAAAATAGTACCATTCCACCAATGATCGCCATTGTAATATGGGCCATTTGCTTGATTTTAGAGTCTAATTTTGCCGGCTTAAGCCAGGTATAGAGAAATAGGTTGGGAATGATCAAGATAGCCGGTAATTTAGCCCACAATGCTAAGCCAAAGAATAAAGTAGTTAACCCTATCCACAAGCATTTTTGTTTATTTTCAACGATTTGAATTACACCAATAAATGTCCAGGTTATTCCTAAGGCTAATAAAGTATCTGTCAGCGCCATTCGATGATGAAAAAACCAGAAAGGCAAAATGCTTCCCAGGAGCATTGCTAGCCAGCTAGTTTTTGTGTTTTCGCCTAGCAATTTTACTAAATAACTCAGACCCAAAATTTGACCTAAACCAATTAATACTGCCACAAATCTGCCGGCAAATAATTGATCTGAAAATAAAAATTGAAAAGGCACCATCAACCACATTAAAAGAGGGGTCTTACCATCATTCATAGGAAAAAATAGATATTGACGCCAATCATCGATAATGAGCTGAGTCCACCTGATGTAAATGGCTTCATCGGCAAATACTGGTAAAAGTGTTAAATGATAAAGATGAGTAGCTAGATAAAAAATAATAATTAAAATAGGAATTATCCACCAACGAAGTTTTTTCACCATTCTATTGTAGCCTAGCTGTTCTCGCCCGCCAACTTGCGATGAAAAAATTGATAATCCAAAACAAAATAAATGGTGTCCAAGTGATGAGTCGTTGTTGAAAAATTATGTTTTCTTGGTAGTTTCCCGCCCAGAAGTAAGGGATATAGCGTAGCATGGAACTAATAGATAAAATTATCAGGCTGATTTTCCAAGCTTGCCACTTTTTATTAATCAGTGGTAGCCAGACTAAAGACCAAATTAAATACCAAGGTAAAAATTGTTTTGATCTAGGAGTTAAGAGTGGTAAAAATAATAAGACTGAAGTTAAAAAAGGCCAGTTGCCGATGATAAATTTATGGAGTTTTGGCCAAGCTTTTTTCCAAGGTAAAACTAGAGCTAACCAAATAGGAATCAGGGCCAGAGTAGCTAGTTTTATTGAAGCTGAAAATAACAGCAGAGTGAATGAAATTAATATATTTTTACTAGTTTTTTTTCTAGTTGCTAATAAGATTGCAGTTAAAGCAGGTGTCATCATCCACAAATCATTATGAACATTACTCACTACTTCAATTAATAAAAGTGGATTCAAAAGTAGCAACGGCAACCAAATATTTTGTTTTTTTATGTTTTTTACTAGAGAAAGACTCAATAATCCCAAGCTTAAAAAACTAAACAAACGGAAAATTAACCAAGTCGATAGAAATTTTCCTCCTCCTAGAAAATAGGGTAGAAGAGATAATCCAGTCCAGCCATAAAAATATGGAGCTGGTGTATGTGTGTTGTGCATAAATCGAGTCCAGTCATCGGTGGCAAAACTTAGAGCCGTTTGGAGATGGGGATTAGCTTGGTAAGCTACAACCATTTTGGCATTAAAAATATAATTAAAAACATCATAAGAAAGAGCATTATTAGAAAGAACTAATGGGCTAGCAATTAATAACGGTAACCACCAGACCATTTTTACCCCAGGGTACCTTCTCTGGCTTTGCCATTCACCTTGTTGTGTTTTTGGCCAAATTTTGATAATTCTAAAATAAGTCATAAATAATGAGACTAGGAGAATCAAATAAGTGCCGGTAAGTAGCTGTCTATTATTAAAGAAATTAGCCCACATCCACGTTTGGAATCGCCAGTAAGGCGACCAATTGCTTAAAACTAAATTGGGTGCGGTCAGTGAATAAGAAAAAATTGTGTAGATAACTAGCAATAAAAAATAAAGCAGCAGGCAGCGACTGAGTTTATTTTTGAATAGCTTAGACATTATTTTTGTATTTACCTTTAAGATCAGCGATCCTGATCCAAACAATATCTCTGAGCATACGGAGTGAATCTTTAATTGGGTCAACTCGATCTGTTTCGTGATGATGCCATTCAATTGGTACTTCGCAGATTTTTAGACCATGTTTTTTAGCTAAGTAAAGCAATTCCACATCAAAAGCACCGGTAAAAGCGTCACCGCGTTGTTCTTGTTGGCCATAAATATGAAGTTGATTAAATAATAAGTTGGTGGCTTGAGCAGAAAAAAGTTTAAATCCACATTGAGTATCTAAAATACCAGGAATAGCTAAAATTTGAACCAGAATATTAAACCCACGTCCCATCAAGTGTCGGTACCAGGGTTCTTCATCTCTAATTGACCCCACCATTTCTCGAGATCCAATAATCACCTCATAGTTTTGTTTTATTCTTGGCCAAAGTTTTTCGATTTCAAACAAAGGAGTTGATTGGTCAAAATCAGTGAATAATCTCCACTCTCCTTTAGCAGTCAGCATTCCAGCTTTTACCGTTGGGCCTTTACCAGCGTGAATATTTTCTAAAACACTTACTCGAGGATATTTTTTGGCGAATTGATGAAGTTTTTTAAGTGTCCCATCTTCTGATCCATCATCCGTTAAGATTAGTTCCCATGTATAATCTTGATTTTTTAGATAATCAACTACTTTCTCTAAAACTTTATTTTTAAGATTTTCCATTTCATTATAGGAAGGGATGACTACAGATAAGTAGGGTTTATTAGACATTGTTGTAGTATAGAAAAAACTTGCGTTTAGCTCCAGAGGAATTATCGATCTTCTCGAGTACTAAGAATAATAATTTCTGGACCATTATCAATATTAAGGATTTTTTTTGGTTTTTTATCTGGAAAAACTACAATTTCATAAACAGGAGAGTCAGCCACATTTTTTATCGAATGGTCTTCGTTGATAATTATTAATGTTTCTGCTTCACCGCGATTAGCTTTTTTAAGTGGAGGATGATCAGTCGTAGTCAGAAAGTATCGGTAATTTTGTGCATCTAAATCCCGTGATTCTGAAAATAGAACTAAATTATATTTTTCATCTGGTTTGAGTTCTTTATAAATACTATCACTGACAACTTTCATATCATCAATAGTCCAGCCTTGGTTGTAAATTGATAGGTTGTTGCTAAAGCTAAACCATAGAAAATATCCTAAAAAAGCTCCGCTAGCTAGTTTGCCAATTAATTTACACTTTGTAATTAAAAATCCAAGAACGATGCCATAAATCCAAAAAGTAACTGGAAACAAATATGCAATATAGTGATCAAAAATAGTGTGTTCGTAAAGCGAAGCACCGATAATACCGGTGATTAAGTAGGCTATTATTACCACCCAGCCTGCCCAATGTTTATTTTTTCTATTTTTAATTAGCAGCCAGCTTAAAATAATGACGGTTATTATTAATAGCACTGTGTTGAGTAATCGTTGTTGACCAATGGCGATCTCAAATAAGGTATGCATGCCGCGACCGTGTGTTTCTTTGATAGTTTTTACCATTTTAGTGATTAGGCCACCATCAGTGGTAGTTTTAAAGTTTCTGTCTTGATAAATTAAATTGTAAAAAGCATTGGCATTTAACCAGTCATGCTGAGAGTCAAACAAGATCAGCGGAGTGAAAGAAAGGAGTAACAAAAGTATGCCTATGACTGAAGCTTTAAGTTGCAAAACAAATTTTTTTGATTTAGCTTTTTTTTTCCAGTTTTCATATAAACTAATTAACCAAATAATTCCTGCACCACCGGCTGAAAGTAAAGTTAGATAGTGTAGCTGCAGTAAAACTGCAAAGCTTAAAATTACTCCTATCCAAAACATAGGATTTTTTTGCCAAGCCTTGTAGGTAAAATAGATCATTAAAGCTGAGACCAATGGGGCTGGGTTTGGATTCCAGCTAAAGCGAGTGTAGACAATGACAGTTCCAGTGAAGGTAAAAAATGTGGTGGCAATTAAAGCTGCTTTTTTTCCAATTAATTCTTTACCGAATCGATACATTAACCAGACAGTGATAATTCCTAAAATGGCGACGGCGTAAGCAGGGCCCATAGGGCTAGGATAACTTAACCATAAAAATGGCAACATAAAATAATAATAAAGCGGTCCAAGATACATGTTACCAACACTAGTGACTGGTCCAATAAAAACTAGATTATTTTCAGTAAAAATTTGGGCTACGATCATGGCATCTCGACCTTGATCACCCTGAAACTGAAGAGAGTTTTTTAAATTATATAAACGTAAAAAAGCTGCTAAGGCAAGTAAAATTACTAATATAATTTTGGGTAAAGGCAAGCGTTTTAAAACTTTTATCATCGGAGTGAGTAGTTATTTCTTCTTCTTTTTTTTCCAGATAAAAGCATTGTAGGCAAAAAAGTTCCAAAAAAGTCCTAGTAAGATACCAATTATTACGTATAAAGTGCCAGTATCGAAGTTATAGCTGATAATTGGTATGGTTAATAATTTGAATAAACCAAAAAATTTTTCACCAATAGTAGCTATTATTAATTGAATTAAGATTGAACCAGCAGAAGTGATATTAAATTGTAAGAATTTAAGTGGCGCTTGAGCTAGGGTAATTTTACGATCAGCAAATGTCCAGATGTTATTTAAGATAAAATTAGAGAGAATTGCTACTTCAATGCTTAAAAAAGTAGCTAAAATAAAACCAGTTATAAATAACCAGTCGAACTCTGGGACCATAGCTCTAAAAAGTTGGAGAGTGATCAGTTGTATTAGTGTACCGACACCTCCGACCATTAAAAATTTGAATATGCGGTGGTTGAGAATTATTTTTATTTTCATCTTTATAATATATGATAGTGCATTTTTAATATATTCGGGTCCGATTTTAGATTTACCATATGTTCTATCTTTAAACTTATAAGGAATTTCAGTAATTTTAAAGCCTTTTTGTTTAGCCTTGTGCAAAAAACCAATCTGGAAAGTATAGCCAGCAAATTTTTCTAAGTTCATTTTTGGATAGATAGCATTGTAGACCTTTTTTGTAATAGCTCTATAGCCACCAGTCCAGTCGTGAATGGAGAAATCAGTCAGGATTGTTCTGATGACTAAATTACCTATTATGCTGAGAATTTTGCGATGAAAACCCCAGTCTTCGGGAATACCACCTCCAGGAATATAACGTGAGCCAAGCACCATCTCATCACCTAGATCAATTCTATCTAAAAAGAGTGGAATTTTAGTGGGATCGTGAGATAAATCAGCGTCAAATTCAAATACCACATCAGCCTTAAGATCATCGAACGCCTTAGCCATGCCTTTTAAATACGCACCTCCCAAGCCAGCTTTTTGTTTATTTATCAATAAATGAAGTTTTGAAGCATACTTTTTGTTTTTTTGAAGTTTTTTGACTATCTCATAGGTTTTATCCGGAGAAGTATCATCTACTATCAAAATATGCATCTCCCAGTTTTTAATTTGAGCAAAAACATCAAACACTTGAGAAACAGTCAGATCGATATTATCCTTTTCATTATATGTGGGAATAATTACAACCGCTTTTTTCATTCGCTGATTTTATTTTCTCTCTCTATTTCAGCTTTAACCATGAGGGTAACCAATTCTTCAAAGGTGACAGAAGGTTTCCAACCTAATTTTTCTTGAGTTTTTTTAGGATCAGCAATAAGCTGATCAACTTCAGCCGGTCTATCGAAAGCTGGATTGTGTTTATAGACTGCTTCCCAATTATCTATGTCAGCTGCTTTGCAAGAAAGCTGTAAAAATTCTTTCACAGAATGGGCTTTTCCAGTTCCAACGACAAAATCTTCAGGTTTATCTTGTTGTAACATTAACCACATCGCTTCCACATAATCTTTGGCATAGCCCCAATCACGTTGAGAGTCAAGATTTCCTAGCTCTACAAACTCTTGTTTGCCCAGTTTAATTCTGGCAACAGCATTGGCAATCTTACGCGTTACAAACTCTAAACCACGACGCGGAGATTCATGATTGAAAAGGATGCCAGAAACAGCGAACATATCATATGATTCGCGATAATTAATTGTAATCCAGTGCCCGTATACTTTAGCTACACCATAAGGTGAGCGTGGATAAAAAGGAGTATTTTCATTTTGTGGAGTTTCTTTAACTTTACCGAACATTTCTGATGAACTCGCTTGATAAAATTTAGCAGAAGGACAAGCTAAGCGAATAGCTTCTAAAACCCTAGTTACACCAATGGCTGTAAAAACACCAGTTAGGACTGGTTGTTCCCAGCTGGCTTGAACAAACGATTGTGCAGCCAAATTATAAACTTCATCGGGTTGGATATCTTTAATTGGATAGGTTAAAGAGTGTTGATCTATTAAATCACCAGAGATGAGTTTTAGATTTGGATGATGGATAATCTGTTGGATGCGAGCAAAATTCTGTGTACTGGTGCGCCTGGTTAAACCATAAACCTGATAATTTTTTTCTAGGAGTAATTCTGCTAAATAAGATCCATCTTGACCAGTAATGCCAGTAATAAAAGCTTTTTTCATAATTGAGATCTCCAATATGCTAATATTCTTTCTAAGGTTTTTTTAAGTTCAATTGTAGGCTGCCAGCCTAAATCATTGATTTTTTTAGGATTAGCCACAGCCACAGGTACATCTGATGGTCTCATTCTTGTTTGATCAATTTCAACCTCAATTTTTACCTTGGCTAGACTGATAAGAATATTTAAAACTTCCTGGATGATATAGCCATGGCCAGTACCAACATTATAAACCTGACCGATTTTTCCTTTTTCCATTAGCAATAAATATGCTTGAACCATGTCTTTGACATCAGTAAAATCACGGACAGCAGTCAAGTTACCGACTTTAAGAGTTTTTTGCTGACCGTTTTCAATAGCTACAATTTGTTGAGCAAAGGTAGGAATAGCAAAATCTGGAGTTTGACGTTCTCCAATATGATTAAATGGTCTGACTCTAATAATGTTTAACTTAAAACTTTGAAAATAAGCATAGGCAAGTAGATCTTGAATAATTTTAGAGACGCCATAAGGATTGGCTGGTCCTAAGGGATAGGTTTCAGTTATAGCTTGAGAGTCATGGTTAGAATATTTGGTAGCTAAGTCATATTCCATAGCACTACCAATAATTAAAAGGCGTGATTGAGGAGAGAATTGTTTAATAGCTTCGAGAATATTTAGTTGCAATTGGGTATTATTATCTAAGACTTGTTTAGTGTTATTAAAACTTTTGCCAACGGAAGCCAATGAAGCCAAATGATAAATTTGATCTGGTCGGATTTTTTTAATCAATGCAAATGTTTTTTCTTGGTTAGTTAAATCTAACTGATGAATTTGTTCTTGTGGTAGTAATTTATGCACAAACTCAGGCTTATCAGAATAACTAGTGACATGAATATTTTTTTGACCTAATTCAATTAAGATTTCTACTAGATGAGAGCCAACAAATCCAGTTCCTCCGGTAATCAATATAGTGGGTTGATTCATATTTATTCTCGGCCAATGCCTAAGTAAGTATAACCGCAGTTTTTAATAGTGGTTGGGTCAAATTGATTTCGTCCATCAATAAAAAATTGAGGCTTACTGAGTCTGGTTTTACAAAAATCAAAAGAAATAATTTCTGGCCATTCAATTATCGCAATAATAGCATCAGCATTTATTACAGCTTCTTCCAAGCTATTTTTTTGAGAGAAATTGGTTGTTTTGCCGACCCATTTTGCCTTAGGATCAAATCCCAAAATTTGAGCTCCATGCTGTTGGAGATACTCAATGATTGCAATACTAGGCGCTTCACGAGTGTCATCGGTATTGGGTTTAAATGATAACCCTAATACGGCCACCTGTTTATTTTTCCAACCACCAACTTTTTGATCTAATTTTTTCATTAAATATGGTGCACGAGCTAAATTTAATTGGTGTACTTTGTTCATGAGATTATTTGATTCTCCCACAGCTCTAGAATAAGCAGCTAATTCACTCACATCTTTAGGGAAACATGATCCGCCATAGCCAAACCCCGGATACCAATAATGAGTGCCGATTCTAGGGTCTTCTCCAATTCCAGCTGCAACTTCTTCAACATCAGCCCCATTTTTTTCACATAAATCAGCAATTTGATTAATAAAAGTGATTCGAGTTGCTAAATAAGTATTTGAGGCATATTTAGCCATTTGAGCTGACTCAGGCTTCATGATGATAATTTTATTTGATAGTGGTTGATGAAGTTGACTTATTTTTTCTCCAGTTTTTTTATCAGTAGTGCCAATGACTACTCTGGAAGGATGAAGAGTATCTTCAACCGCAGAGCCTTCTCTTAGAAATTCAGGAACTGAGGCAGTAGTAAAAGTAGTTTTAGTTTTTTGTTTAATAATTTTTTCTATTTGCTCATTAGTTCCTGGGGGGACTGTGCTTTTTATAACTACAATTGCATTCTCTTTTAAATAAGGAGCCATACTTTCTGCAGTTGAAAAGACATATTTAAGATCAGCCTGGCCATCAGCTGCCGATGGTGTTCCAACCATGATAAAAATCATTTCAGCATCAGTAATAGCGTTTTTATATGAATTAGTAAAAGTTAGATGACCTTCATTGAGGGTTTTTTTAAGAAGTTCGTTTAATCCGGGTTCAAAAAAAGGAACTTTTCCTTCAGATAAAGATTTGATTTTGTTTTCATCGATGTCTAGTCCTATTACTTCGTGGCCATGAGAGGCAAAAACTGCACTCGTTACTACGCCTACAAATCCTGTTCCAATACAAGCAATTTTCATATGGTTAATAATATCACAGCTAAGATGATAAAATTGTATTTAATATGATGATAGATGTCTTAACACTTTTTCCAGAAATGTTTAAATCAGTATTGAATGAAAGTATTATTAAACGTGCTAAAAATTTTTCTGCAGTAGAGATTAAAGTTCATAATTTAAGAGATTGGGCTTTAGATAAACACAAAATGGTTGACGATCGTCCTTTTGGCGGTGGCCCAGGAATGGTTTTAAAAGTAGATGTATTACATAGGGCAATTCTAGATTTAAAAAAACAAAATTCAGACGCAGGAGTAGTTTTATTGACTCCACAGGGTAAAAAGTATTCTCAATTAAAAGCTCAGAGTTTGTCTCAAGAAAAAGGTTTGATCTTAGTAGCAGGTCATTATGAAGGTTTTGATGATCGGATTAGAAAATATGTTGATCAAGAAATTTCTATTGGTGATTATGTTTTAACGGGTGGAGAGTTGCCAGCTATGGTGATTATAGATAGTGTAATCAGGCTTTTACCAGGAGTTTTAGGTGATGAAAATTCAGCTCCCACAGATTCTTTTAGCTCAGGCGGATTAGGTTATCCTCAATATACTCGTCCTGAAGAATTTGAAGGTGTGAAAGTTCCGCAAGTGTTACTTTCTGGAAATCACGGTGAAATAAAAAAATACCGTCGGGAGCAAGCTAAAAAGAAAACTCAACAGAGAAGACCTGATTTAGTTAGTTAATTGTTTTTTTATATCCATCAAGGCTTCATCAATCGTCATTGGATTAATTCCCAATTCTATCTCTGCTTTTTTATTATTCATGTATAAAGTTTTTTGATAGGGTCTATTAGTAGTCTTTAGGTATTCTTCTAAGCTACCTTCTTTAATTACTTTTGGATTAAAACCAAAAGTTGTGGCAATTTTTTTAGCCAGTTCAAATGGTGAGAGTGATGTCGAGTTATGAAGATGGTAGATTCCCGTTGGTTGTAGCTCAATCATTTTATCAATGGCTCTGGCTATATCATCAATATAAGTTGGGGTAATAATCATATCTGAAAATTGAGGATAAAGACTCTGATCATTTAGTCCCTGCTTAATTTTAGATACCATATCAGGCTTAGCTTCAAACTTAGCTCTAAAGGGATAGCCAATTCGAGCGATAGCATAATGATCAAGCGTTTTTTCAATTTCTTCTTCTGCCCAGGCTTTGGTTTTTCCATACCACTCAATTGGGTTGCGAGGATCTGTTTCAATATAGGGTTCACTTTTATCACCGGCAAATACAAAATCACTCGAGATGTTAATTAAATAAATATTATTTTCTTTACAAATATCTACAATGTTTTTAGTTCCCACTACATTAACTTGGTAACAAACACCATTTTTATCATTGGTTTGGTCAAAAGCACCATTAACATTAGTGTAGCCTGCTAAATGAATCATGACTTTAGCTGGATGTTCTTTGACAAAATTTTCAATCTTATTTTTGTTGGTAATATCTACTCCAGTGGTAAGATCCATGTTGAAGAATTCATATTTATCTTTCAACATCTCTTGAATTCGAGAGCCAACTAAACCAGTTAATCCTGTAGTAAGTACAGATATTTTATTCATAAATATGTCCTTTAAAATTTTTGTGGATATTTTTCTCTAATAGTAATAACATCAATGTCTCTTTGAGAAATAATCATTTGATCTTTATCTATCGGCCAGTCAACTCCTAAATCTGGATCAAATAATGAGATAGCTACGTCATTGTTTTTATTACGATCTTTGTAAAGACGATCTACAACATATGAGTAAAGCATTGGTCCTTTTAAGACTAGAAATGAATTAGCAATTCCCTGAGGAACATAAATGCTTCCAAAATGAGCTTCTTCGCCTTGCCCTAATTTTATCATTAAGACTTGACCGAAAGTTTTTGATTCAGGTCTAATATCTGCAAGAGCACATAAGGCAACTCCAGTAGTAACAGTCACTAGCTTGTTCCAACCCTCAGCATGAAAGCCGCGAATAACACTAGTTTTAGAGGAGCTAAGATTAAGTTGTTGGATGGAGAAAGGTTGACCAATAAGCTTTTCAATTTCTGGCATTCTACCTAGCTCAGTAAAAAACCCTCGTTCGTCTTCAAAAATTTTTAGAGGCATATAGAACATTCCTGTAAAAGGAGTTTCTAAAAAAATATCATTAATAGGTTTGGCTTGAGTGGGATCGTATTGGATCATGCTCATATTCAGTCTTTCTCTTGATAATTAATTTTAAAAAATTCTTTGGATTTTTCCTTAAGTGGTTGCCACCACTGCTGATTGTTCTGATACCAGGAAATGGTCTTTTTAAGACCCTCTTCTAAAGTAACTGAAGGTTTCCAGCCTAATTTTTTGTTTAGTTTACTCCAATCTACACTGTAACGTCGATCATGTCCCAATCGATCTTTAACAAATTTTATCTTACTTTCAGGTTCATTCATTAGTTTGGCAATCATTTTAACTATTTCTAAGTTAGAAATATCTTCTGTTAAGCCTCCTACTAAATAAGTTTCCCCATTACTACCTTGATGCAAAACTGAATCGATTGCACTGCAATGGTCTTGAACATAGAGCCAGTCTCTGATATTTTTCCCGTCTCCATAAACGGGAATTTCTTTACCTTCAATTAAATTGGTAATAGTAAGTGAGAATAATTTTTCTGGAAATTGGTACTCTCCATAGTTGTTAGAGCAGTTAGTAATTACAAATGGTAGACCAAAAGTTTCACCATAGGCTCTAACCAGATGATCTGAGGCAGCCTTACTTGCTGAGTATGGGCTACGAGGATCATAGGGAGAATCATTATTAAATTGCTTATTTGAACCAATTTCTAATGAACCAAAAACTTCATCAGTAGAAATATGATGGAAGCGTTTGACCTGATGTTTTAGCGCAGCTTCTAATAGAACTTGAGTTCCTATGATATTAGTCTCTAAAAAGATAGCTGGTTCTATAATTGATCGGTCTACATGAGACTCAGCGGCAAAATGAATCACCGCATCTACACCGACCATAATTTTATCTACCAATTGACGGTCTAAAATATTACCTTTAACAAATTTATAATTAGGTTGGTTTTCAACTTGAAGTAAGTTTTCTAGATTGCCCGCATAAGTTAGAACATCTAAATTAATTAAATTGGTGTCGGGGTATTTTTTGAGCCAATAGTGAATAAAATTAGAGCCAATAAATCCGGCTCCCCCAGTAACAAGAACAGTTTTATATGGACTTTTAGGTGACATTTATTCTCCTTAGTTTACTTAGTTAGTTGATTTTTAATATCTAGTTTAAACTCAGTTTTGTCTCTAATTAAGTAAACCCACTGATTATCATAAAGGTATAGAGGTGGATGTTCAATTGTGCCCATAGGATTATCGGGATAAATCGGAATGACTTTATTTTCTAGCTGAACCATATTTTTTATTGGGAATAAAGTTTTACCCATGGCAATTAACTCCACCGGAGATAAATCATTAGCAAAATTATCTAAATAATAACGATAAAATTGGCCCATAAGCGAAGTGTTAAATAGAGAACTCTGGCTAAGGAGTTCTTTAGCTAAAACTTGAACGATATCTTGTTGACGATGAGAGCGAGAGATATCACTGTTTTGATCATTATTGCCATGACGACTACGCATGTATTTAAGGGTTGTTTGCCCATCCATGTGTTGGAGACCAGCCTCAAACTTAATTGTTTCATAAAGCTTGTCAGGATTTGTTTCTATTGTTACATCAACATCTGTTCGGGGAAATTCTTCGTCAATAAAACCTTGTTTAACATCAATCTCTACGCCCCCTATTAAGTCAATAACTTCAGCCACAGTTTCCATGGAAACAATTAAAGTATGATGAATTTTTAAATCAGTCATTTCAGCAATAACTTCTTGAGGGAACTTTTGAGGATCTGCTGGATAACGGTCTAGTCCATAAGTATAAAGCGCATTAATTTTAGTTTGATAAGGCTTGCTCCATAAATCTCGAGGCAGGGGCAGAATGATAATTTTTCCTGTTTGAAGATTGATTGAAACTAGCATAATGCTATCAGTTAAAGGAGTAGAGTCACCTCTAGTTTTCAGAGTATCAACTCCGAGAATTAATAGATTTTTATATCCCTGGGTTTCAGTTGGAGTTTGCTGCCAGCCAGCGATGAGCGTTTTATAAAAATCTGATTTAGCGATATTAGCTGATTTAGAAAAGTCATTAAATTTAGAATAAGTAATAATACCCATGCTTATGATAGCCACCAGAAATATTGTCAATATAATTAAAATTACTAAAAAGCTTTTTTTTATAAAGATTTGTTTTCGAGTCTGTGGCTGATCAGTCTCTAGTTGATGATCTTGATGAGATTCCATGATTGAAACATTATCTCATAAATCAACTCTCTGTGGTTTGTGATCTATTTATTGAGTACAATATAAAATTAATGAGGAAATTTATAGTAGCTTTTTTACTGATTTTAATTATTGGGGCCTCATCATGGTCTTTAATGCACTCTCAATTTTTTAGAGCTCATGATTACATTCATGCCGCTAGAGTAATTGAAATGTACCGTGCTTTAGAAGATGGGCAATTTTTAGTTAGATGGAGTGAAAACTTTGGTTACGGCTATGGCATGCCATTATTTGAGTTTTATGCACCACTACCTTATTACTTTGGAGCAGCTTTGCATTGGTTGGGGTTTGAAGTTTTATTAGCTGTAAAGTTACTATTTTTATTTTCAGCTATTTTTACTACCTGGGGTGCTTATAAATTAGGCAGAAGATTTTTTGGCCGATCTGGAGCAGTTCTAACTGCAGCAGCAATTACTTTAGCTCCTTATAGAGCAGTTAATCTTTTTATTAGAGGAGCTTTAAGTGAGGCATGGGGAATAATGGCTATACCCTGGGTGTTATTGGGCATACTTCAGATAGTTAAGCAAGAGAAAAATGGTTGGAAAACTTTAACTATTTCATTAGTAGTATTGATGCTGAGTCATAACATTATGACTATGCTATTTGTACCTTTGAGTTTGTTATTTGCTGTTTTATTTTTGGGTTATCGTAAATGGATTGTTTATAAAAATAAAAATAGTGAGCTTAAAACTCTACTTCGTGTAAATGGCTCTTTATTGCTTGCCGTTGGTTTATCTAGTTTTTATATTTTTCCAGCTTTATTAGAAAAGGATTTAACCAGGGTTGGAAGGATTTTTTCTGGTTATTTTCATTATTCTCATCATTTTCTTTATATTCGACAGTTTTTTAAATTAAATTGGGGTTATGAAGGATCAGCTTGGGGGCCAGACGATGGTATTTCATTTTTCTTGGGCTGGGGACAGCTAATTGGTTTGGGTATAACAGGATTGCTGTTGTTAATTAGAGTATTGAAACATAAAAAATGGCGCAAAATTATCAACGATAGCAAGATTGCTTTATCAATTTTATTTGGAACTCTTTTAGGACTATCTTTATTTATGACAATTTTAAAGTCGAAGCCTCTTTGGGATGCTTTGCCAGGATTGTTTTATGCTCAATTTCCTTGGAGATTTTTAGGAGTGGGGATTATTTTTCTTGGTTTGTTAGTAGGTATGAGTGCCAATTTAATTAAACAAAGAAAATTGAGATATTTGTGGACTTTACTACTATTAGTGATATTACTATTTAATGCTAAATTTTTTAAACCTAAAGAATTTTTAGATGATGCAAATCAATTTTATTATACTGATGAGGGAATGATTCAGCGTGAAATGAGTGGTATTCTGCCTGACTATATTCCACTGCAGATGTCAGAAAAATTAACTCCGCCAACGACTCTTGCTTGGTGTGAAAATGGATGTGAGGAAGATATAGAAGTATTAGTAAATAGGAGTCATGAAAATTTAATTAAAACTAATTTTAATACCAATAAAACAGTTGAATTTGCAGTGGCAGATTTCATTGGTTGGGAAGTGGAGATTGATGGCCAGCCCGCTGAAAAGAAGATGGGCTCAGTAGGAAATATTGCAACAGATGTAACTATGGGGGAGCATTTAGTGGGAACTAGATTTGCTTCAAGCAAAGTTAGACTTTGGAGTGATTTAATTAGTATATTTAGCTTGGCTGTTTATATTTATCTATCGCTTGAGCTAAAAGATACAAAAAAGGTTGTTTGATATGGTTCAATTAACTTCTCAAGACACCACTTTAGATTTAGAAGAAGTTCTAGATCAGGGAGAGTTGCAAAAAATTAAGCGAAAAACTGTAGTTGGCGCAGCTTCTTATGTGGGCAGAACAGCTGTTTTACAAGCAATTGGTTTAGTAGCCTCATTATTTTTAAGTGCGTTTTTTTCTCCAGAAGATTTTGGCATCTATGGTTTTGTGGTCCAGATTGTTGGATTATTAGTCTTTTTTTCTGACATCGGTTTGGCGGCAGCCTTAGTTCAGAAAAAACAGCAGCCTACTCTAAAAGAATATAGAACCGCTTTTACAGTGCAACAGTTGTTATCTTGGTTGATAGTAATTGTGGTAGGCATCATCATCTCTACTGGCTTAGTTCAGAGAAAAACAGGTCAGGTTGGTGTTTCAGTTTTGTTAAGTCTGGCTTTTTCTTTTCCTTTGGCAACTTTGAAAACTATTCCTTCAATTAAATTAGAACGAAAACTAGAATTTTCTAAATTAGTTCTGCCACAAATTTTTGAACAAATTACTTTTTATACCATTTTGGTATTTTTAGCCTGGAAAGGCAAAGGTGCCTTGGCCTATGCTTATGCAATCATGGCTAGATCAGTAATTGGAGTCATAGCGATGAGTCTGATTCAGCCTTGGAAAATTGGTTTAGCTTTGAATAAAAAAGCTCTACAAATTTTAATTGGCTATGGAGCAAAATTCCAACTAGTTGATTTTTTAGCTAGAATTAAAGATCAATTATTCTTTTTAGCTCTAGGCATATTTTTGCCACTGCGAGAATTCGGGTTTATTCAATGGGCAAAAACTTGGTCTCAATATCCTTATAATCTAACTGTACAAAATGTATTGGCAGTAACTTTTCCCACCTTTTCTAGATTACAAAATAATAAACAGGCACTTAAAAAGGCGATTGAAAAATCTATCTTTTTTATTACTTTAGCTATTTTTCCCATCTTAGTTGGGATGAGTATTTTTATTAAACCTTTAACTATAGTAGTTCCTAGTTATGCCAAGTGGCAACCGGCTATATACAGCTTCGTATTGTTTACAATTAGTATTGGCTGGGCGGCTCTTTCTTCGCCACTAATTAACGCACTCAATGCAATCGGAAAAATCAATCAAACTCTTAAATTAATGATTCTATGGACAGTTTTAACTTGGGCATTAACTCCTTTATCAGTTTTAATATTTGGTTTTAATGGTGTGGCCCTAGCTGCTTTTGCCATTGCCTTTACCTCATTTTTACCAATTCTATATGTGAAAAAATATGTACAGATAAATGTGATTACTAATATTTGGCCACAGTTCGTAGCAGCCCTAATCATGGGGATCGTTGGTTGGCTGAGCTTATCAATTTGGAGTCAAAGTTTAAAATGGATGCTAGTAGGGATGATTTCAGTGAGTACACTATACGTATTGATCTTGTTAATGTTAGGATGGAAGAAAATATGGGTTGAAGTATCAAGCCTAAAATCAAAATAACATGACTCTATCTGTCATTATTACCACCAAAGATCATGAATCAATCATTGAACGAGCACTTAAGTCGGTTAAGTTTGCAGACGAAATTGTGATAGTAGATTTACAAAGTACTGATAATACAGTTAAAATTTGTCGAAAATATACAGATAAAATTTATCAGCACAAAAATTTAGGGTATGTGGAGCCAATTAGAAATTTTTCAATTAGCAAGGCTACGGGGGATTGGATTTTAATCATTGATGCAGACGAAGAAATTTCGCCTAGTTTAAAAAAAACTATTTCAAGTATTATCAAAGCAGAGAGTCAGGTGGAATTACCAGATTGCTTTTATTTACCTCGAAAAAACATTATTTTTGGAACATGGATTCAAAGAACTGGTTGGTGGCCAGATTACCAATTAAGACTTTTTAGAAAAGATCATGTAGAGTGGTCTGATCAAATTCATAGTGTTCCAATTACAAGAGGTGAGGTTAGAGAATTTCCCGCTAAAGAACAGTTTGCTTTACTCCATCATAATTACCAGTCTATCTCTGAATTCATTGAGCGCTCCAATCGCTACAGTTCAATCCAAGCTGGAGAAAAGAAAGCTGAAAAACAATTGGACTCAGCAGAGGTAATCGAAGAATTTGCTAGTTCTTTTTTACACAGACTCTTTTCTCAAGAGGGAATAGAGGATGGTCTCCATGGAGTAAGCCTATCTATTTTACAATCAACAGCCGATGCGGTTGTAAAAATGAAACTATGGGAAAAACAAGGTTTTCCTCAAGGAAATCAAGTTTTGAATCAGACTCTTGATTCTTTATGTAAGTTTAAAAAAGAGCTTTCCTATTGGATAGCTAACTCTAAGGTAAAACATTCTAGTGGGTTTAAGAAATTAGTGTGGCGATTACGACGAAAACTAATGTTCTAATGACATCACCCCTCAATAGGATATAATAATTTGCATGGATCATATCTCAATTATCTTGGTTAATTATAATTCTGGAGAATTAACTAAGATGTGTTTACGCTCCTTACAGCATATAAAAGCTAAAAATTTTGATTATTCAATAATTATTGTTGATAATGCTTCTCAAAAGCCACTTAAGCTTCCAAAATCGTTGCAGGCAAATTACATTAATATCATCCGAAGCGAGTCTAATTTAGGTTTTTCTGGTGGCAACAATCTAGGGGTGACTTACGCAGCCGAGCATTATGATCCAGATTATATTTGTTTATTAAATAATGACACCACCGTAGATCCTAACTTTTTGACCCATCTTCATAATAGTTTAAGACATGAAAACTCCGGAGGAATGGTATCACCAAAAATTTATTTTGCTAAGGGTTTTGAATATCATCAGAAGGCTTATCCTAAGTCTGAATTGGGAAATATTATTTGGTATGGTGGCGGTGCTATTGATTGGCCTAACCTAATTGCTTTTCATCGGGGTGTAGACGAAGTTGACCGCGGGCAGCTAAACAAAACAACTAAAACAGATTTTTGTACTGGTTGTTGTATTTTAATTTCTAGAGAAATACTAGAAACAGTGGGGATGTTAGATGATAAATTATTTTTATATTATGAAGATGTGGATTTAAGTGTTAGAACTAAGAAAAAAGGTTTCAAGCTTTTGTATTGTCCCGATTCATTTATTTGGCATCATAATGCCGGTTCCAGTGGCGGTTCTGGTTCATCACTGCACACCTACTATCAAACTAGAAATAGAATTTTCATTGGATTAAGACATGGTTTTTGGAGAGTTAAATTAACTAGTTTTTCTTATGCCATTAGAACATTAATAGGTGGAAATTCAGTTGAGCAAAAAGCAGCCGCCCATGCTTTAACTGGTAAAATGGGTAAGCAACCTTATGATAAAATCTAAAACCATTCAACACCCAAGTATTACCGCAATCATCATTGCTAAAAATGAAGCAGAGATGATCATTAATTGTATTAATACTCTTAGTTGGTGTGATGAGATTCTAGTAGTTGATTCAGCTTCAAGTGATGATACTGCTAAATTAGCTGAAAGTGTTGGGGCGAGAGTAATTGGTTTTTCTAATCGTAGTATGGCTAAAACTAGAAACGAAGCCTTAAAAAAAATCAAAACAGACTGGGCAATTTATATTGATGCTGATGAGCGAGTGACGCCAACTTTAGCTAAAGAAATTATGGTTCAGTTAGAAACCTCAACTGCTGTTGCTTTAAGTATGTCTCGTCAAAATATTCATTATGGCAAAATTATGCAGCATGGAGGTTGGAATCAAGATTTTGTGACTAGAGTTTTTAATAAGAATCAATTTCAGGAATGGTATGGCGACATCCATGAAAGTCCAAAATTTAATGGTCCAGAAATTAGACTAAATTCACCATTAATTCATCTCACTCATCGCAATACTTTAGATGGATTGAAAAAGACCATTTCTTGGACACCGATTGAGGCTGATTTGTTGGCTAAGGCCAATACTAAGCCTGTTAAGATTATGACTATACTGCGAAAAGGAGCTGTGGAGTTTTTGCGTAGAGGATTTTTTAAACAAGGCCAGAAGGATGGCATTGAAGGCTGGATTGAATCTATAGTTCAAGGTATTAATCGAATGTTAGTTTATATTCAGCTTTGGGAGCGACAACAGCAACCTTCTTTAAAAAATACTTATCAGCAAATAGAACAGCAAATTTCAAAAATGTGGCAGGATGAATAATGAAAATTTGTCTTTATTCGCCATATATTCCTAAACACGCTGGCGGTGGTGAAAAATATATGTTGGATGTGGCTACTACTTTAGCTAAGAAGCATGCAGTTTCCATTGCGGTACCACAGCAATATGCAGGTGATGCCTCAATAGTTAAAAAGTATGAAGTTTTTCTAAATCGTTCTTTAGATAATATTTCTTTTATTCCTTCACCCTTGGGTTCAACAGCTAATTTTATTCAGAAGCTTTTTTGGACTCGTCAATTTGATGTAATGTACTACTTAACAGATGGAAGTTTATTTATTAGTTTGGCTAAAAAAAATATTTTGCATATTCAGTTTCCTCTAAAATTAGATAAGAGCTCATGTATAGAGCAGTTTAAATTAAAAAAATGGCAAATTAAAAATACCAACTCACAGTTTACTAAGGATATAGTTGAAACTGCTTGGCCAGTGAAAATTGATTTAATACACCACCCTCTAGTAGATATAGATGAAATCAATAGTGTTACTGCGTCGGTTAAGAAGGAAAAAATTATTTTAAGTGTTGGCAGATTTTTCCGTCAGCTACATAGCAAGCGACAAGATATTTTAATTGATATTTTTCGTCAATTAATTACTAAATATCCTCAAAAAACAAAAGGTTGGAAATTAGTTTTTATTGGTGCAGTGGAAGATCGAAAATATTTGTCTCAAATTAAACGTAAGAAAAGAAATTTGCCAGTTGAGTTTTATCATGATTTAGATAGAAAAAAATTGTTGGAATGGTATGGTAAAGCCAGTCTCTATTGGCATGCAGCTGGATTTGATGTTGATTTAGAGAAAAATCCAGAAAAAGTAGAACATTTTGGAACCAGCACAGCCGAAGCTATGGCGGCAGGATGTGTACCGATTGTTTATGGTAAGGGCGGCCAGGTTGAAGTAATAGGAAAAGAATTGAGTGATTTGTTATGGTACAAACAACAAGAATGTTTGGAAAAAACTAGGCAAATCATAACTAACCAAGAGTTAAGAATAAAATATCAACAAAAAGCCAAGCAACAAGTCAAGATTTTTGGAAAAGATATTTTTGAGCAAAAATTATTTAAGATGATTGAATCATGAAAAAGGGCAAAAAAATTCAAACTGGAGTATCAGTTGTTATTCCTACTTATAAAGGTAAAACTTTGATGGAAAAAAATTTTCCACTAGTTTTAAAATCTCTTCAAGACGGTGATGAAGTAGTAATAGTTGATGACGGTGGTTTTAAAGAAACATTAGTGTGGTTAAAGAAAAATTATGGGTTGGGGAAAGGTGTTAAGAATGATGACTATACTTTATATAGTGGTCAGTATAGAGAAGGTCAGAAAAAAAATAAGATTATTTATGTAGTTAATCAAACTAGTCTTCGTTTTGCTGCTAATAGCAATCGGGGAGTAGAGTTAGCCAATCACTCGTTAATTTTTTTGGTGAACGATGATGTTAGTACTTATCCAAACACAATTAAAAGATTAACTCCTCATTTTAAAGATAAAAGTATGTTTGCAGTAAGCTGTCTAGAATTTGACCACCAGCATGGAGGAGTTAAGAGCGGGAAAAATAAACTTTGGTTTGAGCGGGGAATGTTTGTTCATTCTAAAGCTGATAATTTAAAATTGGGGAAAACTGCTTGGGCTAGTGGGGGAAGTGCTATGTTTAGCCGAGATAAGTGGTTAAAAATTGGTGGATTTGACTTAGCTTATTACCCAGCTTATTGGGAAGACATTGATTTATCTTATACCGCTCGTAAAATGGGTTGGAAAATTATGTTTGAGCCTCAAGCAAAAGTTGATCATAATCATGAGACCACCAATACTGACGTTTTTGGCCAGATGAAGATGGAGCAGATGAGTTGGAAACATGCTAATATTTTTACTTGGAAGCAGGCTGATTTTTGGCAAAAAATAGCATATTTATTATGGAAACCCTACTGGTGGGTCCAACGTTGGCGCACTAAAATAAAATTATGACTCTGATTAAGCGTTATAGTAGTTTTTTGTTACTAATTCTTGTTTTATTTTCATTTTGTTTAAGATTTTGGTGGCTAGAGAGATCACCTCGAGGCTTACTGATTGACGAAGCTCATTTTGGGTACATTTCTTACTCATTGATAGAGACGGGGAGAGATGAACATGGAATTTCCTGGCCAATTGTTTTTAAAGGCTTTGGCGATCAAAAATTACCAGTTCAAGCATACTTATTAATTCCATTTATAAAATTTATCGGTTTAAATTCGGTTGCGGTGCGTTTGCCAGCAGTGATTGCTGGGTCATTATTGGTGGCGGTAATCTATTGGCTACTGCGAGAATTTAAAATTAAGGAAGAATTGGCTCTATTTGGAGCATTAATTGTCTCTCTGAGCCCATGGACGTTTATCATGAGTCGTTTTGCCTATGAAGCAAATATTGCTCTATTACTTTTTACTTTAGGTTTAATTTTTTTATACAAAATTACTCAAAAAAAAGGTTGGTGGTGGCTGATTATATCAGCATTCTTAATGGCTTTAACTTGGTATACCTATATTGCTTTTCGTCCTGTGACATTATTGTTCTCTATTGGGTTTTTAATTTTTTTGTTAGTAACTAAACAAATTAAATGGCAAAAGGGGATGCTGTTTATAGCTATTTTTTCAGTTTTAGTGTTGCCACTCTTTCATCCAGAGATAGCTACGAGCGGTGTGGCTCGATTTAATCAAGTTGGGATTCTAGCTGATGAAGGTTTAGTGATGGCAATTAATCAAAATCGCACTTTTTGTACCGCTAAGTTGCCAAAATTTATTTGTTATGGACTGTGGAATAAACCGTTTTATATTGGTAAGGAATTAATTCAACGATTTGTAGCCACTTATTCTCCACAGTTTTTGTTTACCAGTGGCAATAAACAGCTCCGTTATCAATCAGTTGAAGACTTTGGACAATTTTATTTAATTTTATTACCACTATTATTTTTAGGCATAGTAGGGGCCTTGTTTAAAGTTGAAACCCAAAGAACCGCAAATAATACTCGGATATTTGTATTATTGGGTTTATTAATTGCACCCATCTCATGTATTTTAACCGGGCAACCTCAAATGGTTAGACTTTCTCCGTTATTACCTTTCTTAATTTTGACCATGGTTTTAGGTTTACAGGTTATTTGGCAATTTTTACCTAGAGTTAATTGGCAAAAAATTATTGGCGGGGGACTAACTCTATTATTTATTTTTTCAAGTCTCCCCTTCTTAGTTAATTTTTATACTATCCACACAGTCAAATATGATGAGGCTTATCAGTCCTATTTACCAGAATTATTTGAAATTTTAGACTCTTATCCCAAGCAGATCTCAATTTATATTAGACCGTTTTTTTCCGATCCAATCATGGCTTATGCTTACTATAATCAGATTGACCCAGATCATTACCAGAAAAATGTGCAGTTGGGAAAAGAGGAGGATTCTGGATTTCAACATGCGGTGGGCTTAGATAATTTAAAGGTTTCTGAAGAACCAATGGTAAATTCAGGCTGCAGAGCAGTTAGAGAAAAACAAGAAGCCTATTATGTAACTAATGAAGAGTTTAAAAATCCAACTATTGAATATTTACATCGGATAGCGTCAGAAAACGGTGCAATGCATTACGCTTATATTTATGACGCCGCTGGATATGCAGCCAAGCATCCCGAGATGTGTTTGGACTGATTTATTTTAAATGAAGATAAGTTGTAAAAGATCCACCACCATGATCTAAAATTGCTAAATTAATTAGTGAGCTACTAGAATTACAAAATAACGTACCAGTATAAAGTTCTCCTTCTTTGATTGCTTTAATTGTACGGTTATCTAGGTCAACAACGTCAAGTCCTGTATGAAAGCCATAGGCATATCGACTTGAGTAAGGAGTAATACCAAACATTTGAGTTATGATAGGAGAATTTAATGGCCACAAGTTTTCTCCCGAACCAACATTAACACCAATTAATTTATTGCTGTCGTTAAACCATTGAATAGTACGATTTTGTAAAGTAGTTAATGGGTTAGAAGCAACACCCTCAAGTCTATTTTCGCTTATGTTTAAATTTCCCTCAGTTATATTTTCTAAATGAAGATGAGCGCCCGAAGAACATCCAGGAAAGCCAGTGTTGCCCATAATACCAATCTGAGAGCCTGATCCAACATGTCCTCGACTTGTTAATCCACCAATACTGTAAGTAATATGAGCTTTTCCATCTTCAAACAATAATTTTACAGCTAGAGCTTGTTGTTCAGCTCTTGTGGCTGTTAGCAGCTGCTGGTACCTGGACTCATCATGCTTAGTAATTGCTAATAAATTTTCTTTTTCTTGTTTTTGACTAGCTAAGGTAGCTCTTTGTGCTTCTAGTTTTTTTTCAATCGTTTCTAATTCTTGTTGCTTCTGTTCTTTAAGGTTTTTTTGCTCGTCATAGACCAAGCGTTGAGATTCAGCTCGATGCATGGCTTCCAGAGTTTGTTTTTTAGCCAATTTAATATACTTGTATTCAGATAAAAAATTACTCAGAGAGTTACCTTTGAATAATAAAAATATTGGATCAACTTGAGTCCGCTTATATTGTTCTCCAACTCTTTTTACTAAAATTGAACTAAGCCTATCTAGAGAGATATTCAAACCACTAATTCGTTCAATTAGTTCTTCAATTTCTTTTTTTAATTGAACTTTTTTAGTTAAAGTTTGCTGAATTTGTAATTCTTGAATTGAAATTTGGCCAGCAATAATACTAATAGTATTATTGAGAGTTATTTTGTCTTTTTGAAGTTTGCCAATTTCGTTTTCAAGACATGATTCAACATTAGCGAAACAAGAATTTTTTTGAGTGTCATCATCAATCTGTTTGCATTCGTTGAAATTTTCACAGCTGTTTCCATAAACAAAGTTAGGATTAAGGAAAATAATCAGTCCAATTAGTAAAAAAAAGATGCTGATTAGCCAATGTCTTTGAGTTTTCTTACCCATAGCGTCATTTCATCATCCTTTTTACTGCGGTCACACCAGCAAATCCACCCAGGAGAATAGTAGCTAAAGTTCCAACACTAAGTTGTATGGCAAAAATTTCCCATGGCACAGGCAGAAGAGTAATTGTGCCTAAGAAGTTTCTTAACCACGGGGTCAGATAAAGCAGCATGACATACATCGTTCCCCAGCCAATTAATGATCCAACTAAGCCGTAGATAATGCCTTCAAAAAAGAAAGGAGCTTCGATAAACCAATTATTAGCTCCCAAAAATTTCATAATCTGAATTGCTTTTTTACGATTGGTGACTTTCATACTAATGAGAGCAGTAATAATTAAAAAGGATGTCAAACCTAAGACTACCACCACTGCAACACCAATATATCTTACTGATGTTGTCCAGCTGGTCAATGAATTGACAATGTCTTGTTGAAAAACTACCTCTTCAATTTCATCCAGTTCTTCTAAATCATCTTTAATTTGTACTAATGATGAAATTTCATCTGCTGAAGCTTCAATGCTGGCAGGTAAAATGTCAGCAGTGACTAGTTCTAGAAGCAACTGATCATCTTTATTTTCTTCTCTATAAGTAGTCAGAGCTTCTTCTTGAGTAATTAATTGAACATTATTTACATAAGACTTTTTTTGCATGTTTTCACCGACTTGATTAATTTCGTTGATAGACGCATCTAACTCAAAAAAACCAATTACTTGTGGTTTAGTTTCAAAATAATTTAAAATCTGCTGAGTCCCCGCAATCATTAAAGAAAAAGAATAGGCTACAAATAATGTTATGGTGGTAATTGCCACGGCCGTGATGCTTTGGAAGGGTGAGCGTCTGATATTGGTTAATGCTGTTAAGAAAGGATTCATTTTTTCTCCTGCTTTTTTCTTAATTGAAGTTTTTTTAAAGATAATTTAAGCCGAGGTTTCTTAGGTTTGTCTTCTAATTTTTCAATTTTTTCTTCTGGTTTAGGAGGTTGTTTTTTTTCTGTTTTCTTTTTTTCAGTCTTCCCCCTTTTTCTTTGAGTGTCTAAAATTAATTCTCCATTTTTTAATTCAAGGCGTCTGACGTCATTCATTAAATCGAGTACCACCACATCATGAGTTGATACAAGTACCGTTGTGCCTAGCTCATTGATTTTTTTAAGTAATTTAACAATTGCTAGAGACGAATCTTTGTCTAGGTTTCCAGTAGGCTCATCAGCAAATAAGACCGGTGGGGCAGTGGCTAATGCCCTAGCAATACTGACTCTCTGAGCTTCTCCACCAGACAGTTCTCTAGGGAAGAGCTCAGCTTTATTTTCCAGCTTAACTAGTTTTAAAAGGTCGGTGACTCTTTCTTCAATCTGAGATTCTAATTTGCCGGCAATTAATAGTGGTAATGCCACATTTTCCCAAACATTTGATTCTTGAAGTAATCGATAATCTTGAAACACCACTCCAATTCGGCGTCGGTGTTGGGGTAGCAATGCCGACTTCATTTCTTCTAAAGAAATTCCTTCAAATAAAATTTGACCCTCACTGGGTAAGTATTCCTTGGTTATAAGGCGCATGACGGTAGTTTTACCACTCCCAGTGGGTCCTGTAATTAAGACTAATTCGCCTGGATCAATCTCAAAACTAATTTCCTTAACCCCATAAGTGTCATTAAAAAATTTTTTTGAAACTTTATCAAAAATTATCATAGGCAGATCTAGTGTAGCGTTTATAATGAGACTATTGCAATACTACTCTTCACTGGGGACCTGAGCTTCGGTATTTAAAATTTCAATTCGACCCACATCCATAAGCCAACCAGCTTTTTGACCTTTAAACGTTTCTCCCCAAATTTTAACTTCCATGCCAGCAAATTTATCTAGGTCTGTGATAGAAGAAGTAAGATAAACGGTTTGAGAAATACCTCCGGGACGAATAATTTTATGAGAGCCTTCTCCATCAACTCCACCAACCTCTAAATATCCTTCAGCTGAGTCTTTGAATGTTTTTTCGTCTTTGATTCCAAAAATATCACCAACTTTTATTTGGCCTTCTTCAGCTACTCGTTGTAAATTTGAAGGACCGGGAAGTGGAAGTATGCCGCCATGATTAGATTTAAGCTTAAAACCACCGTAGCCAGTAGCTACTCCAGCGATCACAGCCACAACGCTTAAAATAATTGCTAGTTTGGGAAAGGATGATGTCATAGGATTGTCATTATTATCGGAGACTGGAGTTTCGTCAACAACACTTTTAGTCTCAATCTCAATTTCTTCAATATTTTCTTTTTTTAAACTAGGAGCAGCTGATGAAGGCTGAGTATCTTTAAGGCTTATTTTTCTCATAGTTTTATCATACTAAGTTTATCGAGTGATGACTAGAGTTGTCTAATTTCTTCTTTAATAAATTGATCCAAATCTCCATCTAAAACTCCAGCTGTGTCTGAAGTTTCATACCCAGTTCTAGTATCTTTAACTAGCTGATAAGGGTGCAGTACATAATTACGGATTTGTGTTCCCCAAGTAGCTTCAATGTGTTTCCCCTTAACTTCAGCTAATTCCATTTTTTGTTTTCGATCTTCTCTCTGGGCTAGGATAGCTTTAAGTTTTTTTAAGGCTCGTTCTTTATTTTGTGCTTGACTCCTTTCTTCTCTACACTTCACCACAATTGATGTGGGAGCATGGGTTAACTCAACCGCAGTGTTGACTTTATTAACATTTTGTCCGCCCGCACCACCAGAACGACTGAACTGCCATTCTAAATCACTATCTTTGACTTTGATTTCTGTACTGTTAGCTTCCATTAAAGGTAATACTTCTACTAACGCAAAAGAAGTTTGACGTAAATTATCAGCGTTAAAAGGGCTAAGTCTAACTAATCGGTGTGTTCCAACTTCATGCTTTAAAAACCCGTAAGCGTATGGAGTTGAAATTTCATATTCAACACTTTTAATCCCAGCTTCTTCACCACGTGATTCAGAAATGAATTTATGTTTCCAGTTTTTTCTTTCAAAATATCTAAGATACATTCTTTGGATCATTTCTGCCCAGTCCATGGCTTCAGTTCCTCCTTGTCCAGAGTGAATAGAAAGAATAGCTCCATAGGAATCATATTTATTATTTAAAAACTGATTTAATTCTAAGTTGTTAATAGTTGATTCATATTTAGGCAATAAATCTATAATTTCATCTTCAATGGATTTAGTATTTTGTTTATCTGCTTCATTTAGTAATTCCAACATGGTTTGGATGTCTTGAGTTTGCTGTTTGGCTTGTGAAATTTGAGAAATTTTAGCTTGAAGTTGAGAAACCTGTTTCATAATTTTTTGCGCATCACTGCGTTGCCAAAAATTATTTTGATAAGTTTGTCCTTGAATTTCTTTTAATTCATTTTTGAATTGATCTAAGTTAAGACTTTGAAGTAATTTTTGAGCTTTATTGATGAGTTCATTAATTTTTTCTCGAGTTTGCTGATGCATGTTGGTATTGTAACAGTCAATTATCCAAATTTACGAGAGTGTCTTTGATAAGGTCAAAATTAAATTCTTGATCATAATAAGTAATATGATAGGGAATTTTACTTAGACCAGCTTGTTTCTGAATAAAGATTTTAGATTTTTTGTTAAATGTTGAATTATCAAATTTAATTGATAGTTTTTTAGTTTGTTTTTCTGGCAAAGTTAATAAAAATCCTATTTGTTTAAATAACTCTCCACCAGAATTAGAGACTAATTCTTCATTCCAGTTAATAATCTTTTGATCATCAAATATGATTTCCTCAATTTTTGTTTCTGGGGATAAAATAATTCTCTGATAATTTACGTAGCCGAGATGATTGGCTTCGTTAAGATTTTTCTTTTCAGAGCTAGGTGGTAGATTATGATTTACAAAAATGACTTCAATTAAATTATAATCCTCTTTAATTTTTAAATTAACTGCTCTATCCAGATGTTGATTGGCTTTGTTAATACCTACATTGGATTCAACCAACATTAAATATGCAGCGTCTTTAATTTGAGTAAGCCGACCAGAGATTTTTAATTTTTCAAATAATAATTGCAAACTTTGGTCATTACTGAAAAATTGTAAATCTTTTTCTATTGCACTTGCAGCCACTTTTTCTACTAAAAGTTGTTGATCTGACTGATCCAGGCTTTGTAGTTTAATTAGTAATTGATTAAAAAATGTAGTTAAAAAATGTTGTTTTTGAACACTTCCTGGGAAAAATTCATCTCTATCTGCTCGAGCAATATCTGAAAAGTTATTTTTAGTAATAGTTTGATCATAGTCATGAATATAAACAGGCCCAGTTACAGAAAGAATTTTTTCTATTATCGGCAAATTAACTGCTATTGCTCCATTGATGCCAACTTCTTTTCCCCAGGCTAAATAGGTGAGAATTTGCTGGGCACTAGTAGGAAAGTCTGGATGCCAATTAGCATCTCGTAGGCGCAGACCATCACCACCACTTAAATATTCTTTGGCTCCAGTCGGGGCTTCAATAAACCAGCCAAATTGACCGTCAGGCACATAGATATCTTCAATTTTAAAATCTATTAATTGTCCATCTCGTAGCTGAATTTTGGCATATGAACCTAGGAAGCCACCGGTAGCTCTGAGTTCTTCTGAGTTTTGAAACAATAGCACATAAGTTTGTTCACCTGTCAGTATTTTTTGAGCAATAGTTATTAAATCTGGAGCTAAATCGAGCTGAGTCTGTCTATCAGTGACAACTTTTTGAGCTATCCAACTTTTAGAAATTTGATGATTAAATTTAAGTAAAATTTGTTCTATTTTTTTTAGATCTAATCTAAGCTGATCGGCTTGTTTTTTTTGTTCATCTTTATCATTTGAGAATAAATTTTGAGTATAAATCTGAGTACTTTTAATGGTTTTTTTAGCAGCCTTGGCTAACCTTATTCCTGTCCAGCTAGCTTGGATAGTGGGATAAGTAAAAATGACAATAATAAGTCCAATTAAAAATGGCTTTAAGCGATTCATCTTCATTCTATTGTGCCACAAACTATTGATAACTGACTGAAAGAATTTTATCGCCTTGTTCAATTTGATTAAGTACTTCGATGCCATTAGTAACCTCACCAAAGACAGCATGTTTTCCATCTAACCAAGGTGTAGCTTCGTAAGTGATAAAAAATTGACTTCCGCCAGTATTAGGACCAGAGTTTGCCATTGAGACGATTCCCGCTTTATCATGCACTAATTCAGGATGAAACTCGTCAGCTATTTGATAGCCAGGATCACCCGTACCCCAGCGAGCTTCCATATCTGGATTTTTAGTTAAAGGATCTCCGACTTGCACCATGAAGTTTTCAATAACTCGGTGAAAAATAATTCCATCATAGAAACCATCTTTAGCCAAGTTTAGGAAATTGAGGGTGGTTAGGGGAGCCTGATCTCTAAAAAGAGTAAAAGTAATATCTCCTTTAGAGGTGTTTAGAGTAGCCTGAGTAGCTTCGATAGGTTCAAAGTCTTGTATGGTTTTCATTATATTTTCCTTTTGTTGTACTTGATTCTGTTCGAGATTAATATTTTTAGTTAATTTTATATTTTGCTCCGTAACTTTTTTTGTGCAACCAGTTAGGAGAACACTACTGGCTAAAATTAAAATAGTTAAATTAATTTTTTCCATATCTAGAGAGTATAAAGGTTTTGGCGTTGTTTGTCCCAGTACTTATTTTGTCGACAGAGAAGCTTGGTAGCTTGTTCTGGATATTTCATAATAGCTTTGACAATAATTTCTAGAAAGATAGTATTTTGTGAGCCTTTGATTAGAATCAAGTCATGAGGTTCAATTATTTTTTCAATATCTTTAATTGCTTCATGAGCAGTGGCAAAAGAATAAATTTTAGTTTCAGCAAATTTTAGCTTTTTTAGTTTAGGAAGAACATGTTTTGCTGTTAATGGTCCGATTAATATTATCTGGTTAGAATTTTTAGCTGCCACCTCGGCTAATTTTTCATGATCTGCTTTTTCTTGCTTGCCAATTTCGCGCATGTCTCCTAGAATAGCAATTTTTTTACCTCGTACAGAGATATCATTTAACACATTAAGTGCTGCTACAGCTGGTTCTAGAGATGAGTTGTACGAGGAGTCAATAATGATAGATTCATTGATTCCTTTAATTAGAGTTGATCTGCCAGGAAGGAGTTTGAAGTTTGCTTCTAAAGATTCAATCCCTTGTTTAATTTCTATTCCTAGATTTTTACCAATCATTAATGCAGTCGCGAATCCGCCAAATGATTCTTTGGATAGCAGTTGATTTTTGATATTAAGCAAATATTGTTTTCCAGAATTAATAAAAACAAACTCAGTTCCTTTGAGGCTGACTCGATATTTTAATAATTGCATATTAGCTGATTGATTGATCGAAAAACTTAATTTTTTTGCGATAACATTTTTTGATAGATTCAAGATTGAGTCGTGATCTTTGGAATAAATAGCTAATCCGTTTTTAGGTAATGAAAGCAATAGTTTACCTTTTTCAGCGGTAATAGCTTCAATCGTATTTGGTCCTGAAAAATTTTGCCCATGAACATGATCAACATTTAAAAATACTCCAATAATAGGTTGAATTATTTTTAATAAATATGTCATGTTTTTAGGGGCTTGATCGCTATCGATACCCATCTCTACTACCAACAACTCATATTTTGGCCAATAAGTAATGAGCCTCCACAAGCTCAGCATTATTACCAATAACCAATCTAAACCCACCCAATCTTTTACTGGAATATTTAAAATTTCAAAAGGAATTCCAGTTTCACTGTTGCCGGTGAGGGTGCTCTTGACTGAGTACTTAGTTTTTAATACTTCATTTATGGCTCTGACAGTACTAGTTTTACCAGCGCTACCAGTTACGCCGATGATAGTAGGATTATTTTTTTTTAACTGCAGGTTTGCCGCTAAGCGTAGCCATCTCAAAATAATTTTTTCAAGTGCTATTTTCATGGTTGATACTCATAGGAAAGTTGCTGTTTTTCTCGCCATCGTTCTTCAGCAAACTCTAATAATTTAGTAATTAAATCTGTGTAAGTAAGATCAGTTTTTTCCCACAATTTAGGATACATACTAATAGAAGTAAAACCAGGCAGGGTGTTAACTTCATTTAGGAAATATTTGCCAGTTTGAGGTTGGTAAAAGAAATCAACCCTAGCCAACCCAATACAGTCTAAAGCTTTAAATGTATTAACAGCAATTTGTCTAATTTTTTTAGCAACTTTTTGAGGAATATTTGCAGGGATGGATATTTTAATATCATCAGTAATGTATTTAGTTTCATAGTCATAAAATTCTGTATTGGGGATAATTTCTCCACAAACAGATGCTTTAGGCTCATGATTTCCTAAGACTGAAACTTCAATTTCTTTAATGTCATTTACGCTTTCTTCAACAATGATTTTATGGTCATATTTGAGAGCTTCGAGAATACCATCTTTTAAATCATTTTTAGATTTAATTTTAGTTACTCCTACGCTTGAGCCCATATTAGCAGGCTTGGTAAATAAAGGATATTGAAGTTGTTGATTAATATTTTTAGTTATCAGCTCAGGAATATTTTGCCATTCATGGCTAGAAAAACCAACATATTTTGTTTGAGGGATGTTATAAAAAGCGCAGACTTGCTTTTGAATAATTTTATCCATTGATAGAGCAGAGCCTAACACCCTAGGCCCAACATAAGCCACATTTAATAATTCTAGTAATCCTTGCATGGTGCCATCTTCACCATTGGGTCCATGTAAAATCGGAAAAATGATATCAGCTTTTAAAATTTGTTTATCAGGAATAAGTGAAGGATTTTTGGGCAAGCTTACTTTGCCGTCTTTAGTTACACTGGCAATGGTAGGGCCAAAATGCCAGTAACCTTGGCGAGTAATGCCCATAGCAGTAGTTTTAAACAAAGTAGGGTTAATGTTTTTTTCAATAGAAGTAGCAGATTTGACTGAAACTTCATGCTCTCCCGATTTACCGCCAAAGATGATGAGAACATTTTTCATAGGACTATTATAGTTTTATTTCCTCATAATTTCATAACTCTCTAGATGTTTTAGGAAAATTGCGGGCGCATCTTCTAGTAAAAATTGTTGAAATTCTTGGTAGATGGCTTTGCGTTCATTTTTTTCAGCAGTTTTACGACCTTTTTCTAGAAGAGCATCAATCCGAGTATTTTTATATTTGGTGAAATTAGTACCCTGCTCAGAGTGCCAAAGATGATATTGATCGGGGTCAGGAGGGATTTCTTGGCCTAATAAAAGAACTTGAAAATTATTAGTATCAGGGAAGTTAGTAATTCTAATATCAACCTTAATTTGAGTATTTACGCACTGATCCTTGTCTGTGATTGATTTTTCCTCAAGACAAGCTTGATAGGCGTGCTTTCCAAATTCTTCCCATTCTTTTTTAATGTTCTCTGCATCAGAAGTAAAGTTATAGGTGGTGGTAAGCTCAATATTGAGAGGCTCAAATGGAATTTCATCCAGGAGTCTCTCAGTAGCTCTATCTAAATCTTTAGTATAAGATTTTTCCCCTTCTAAATAAGCCCAAGAATTCGGATTAATTGGACCATAGGCTCTAATTTTTCCTCGCGGTTTTGTAATGGCATAAGATAATGACTTTCGAACATTCTTAGGAAAAAATGGGTGGGAGTTGTTAAAGAATACTGCTAGATAACGATCTTCATGAATATTTGAAGAAATTTTTACATTGGGCCAATTTGAGACATCATAACTAGAAGAAAGATCAGGCAATTCATCTACCTCACCTCTTTTAAAAGCCAAGATAGCTTCATCTTCAGTAAAATAAAAACGATAGATAATTTTTTCTTTTGGTCCACTTACGATTACTTCTTTAAGTTTTTGTCCATCTTGTTGATAATTTTCTAATATGTAAGAACCAATTCCAATTAACATTGGTCGTTTAAAAAATAAAAGATATTTTTTTTGAACAATTTTAAAAACAGGCTTGGCTACCGTAGTTGGAAATGGTACAAATTCGTCTGGTAGTTTAAAAATAATATCGTTTGGAGTAGTAACTATTTCTACTTCTGGCAATTGATATTTTATGTCTGCAGGCTTTATTTCTTTACCGTCTTGCCAATGAATATTTTTTTTGACTAAAAATCGATAAACCTTACCGCCATCTTCAATTGTCCAACGCTCTGCTAAATGAGGACTGACAGTGTTATCTTCCTCTATTTTAGTTAGTCCAGCGCTAAGCTGATTTTGAATAAATATAGGTAAATTATTTAAGCTATATTTACCCACTAAACCAACATATCGACGCGGTTTTTGCTCAATTTTTTGAGCAATAGAGGAGATAGAGAAGGAAAAAATAATTAGAGCACCAATAATCGATGTTCCTAATACCCAACCGTGTTTTTTAAAATAAGTAGTAATATACCAATACAGTTTACGCATAATTTTATTATAATCGTTTCCAGCCTGATTAGCAGGGTATTTGTATTTAAATTATGATAATAGTTAAAGATATACCGGCAAAAATAGTGATGGTGGTTATAGTAAAGTAGAAAAGTACTTTTTCTAATCCTCTTCGAGTGTGATAGGTTTCACCTCCACCACCCCAAGTGCTACCCAAACCAGTTCCCTGAGCCTGAAGAAGAATAAGGGCGGTAATAATCACCGATAAAACTATTTGAGTAATGAGTAAAGTATTTTTCACATGTGCCCTTCCGGGTATAAAGTTTAATTAGTTGTTATCTTGCTACTTCGTGGGATCTAGTTTCCCTAATAACAGTCACAGTGACAGTCCCAGGATAGGTAACGTTATCTTTAATTTCATCTCTTATTTTAGCTGCCAGTACCGTTACATCATCATCTTTAGATTTTTCAGGTCTTAGAATGACTCTGATTTCTCTTCCTGCTTGAATAGCATAAGATTCAGCTACTTCTTCATAACTATTGGCAATGCTTTCTAATTTTTCTAATCTCTCTACATATTCTTCATAGTTATCATATCTAGCCCCTGGTCTTGCGCCTGAAATAGCATCAGCAATATAAACGACCATTTGTTCTGGTCCTGAAAATGATTCATCTTCGTGATGCTGAGCAATACAATCTATTACTTCTTGGGGAAGATTATATTTTTTAGCAATTTTAATTCCCAATTCAACATGGCTTCCTTCGACTTCATCTGAAATTTTACCAATGTCGTGTAGTAAACAACCTAACTTAACAACGTTTACATCAATACCTAACTCATGAGCTAATTTAATTCCGATTCGAGTTTCTTCTAAAGTGTGAGCAATTAGATTTTGACCATATGAAAAACGATATTTAAATCTACCTATCATTCCCATTAATTCATTGGGTAGGTTATAAACACCCACTTCGTGACAAAGTTTTTTCCCGGCTTCAAAAGTTACTTTGCCTATTTCTTTTTTAACTTTCTCTACTACTTCTTCAATTCTAGTAGGTTGAATGCGACCATCTTTAATTAACTTTTCTAAAGAAATACGGGCAATTTCTCTGCGCACTGGATCAAAACAAGATATCCTAACACTAGTTGGATCTGCATCTAGATCTACATCAACTCCAGTAATTTTTTCAAAAGCATGAATATTTCTGCCAGATTTACCAATAATTTTTCCCTTAACATCTTCAGAAGGAAGTTTGACAGTAGAAATAGTGTATTCGGCAACGTAGTCAGTTGCTCCATGTTTCATGGCGCCAACGATAATTTCTTTTACTTTTTGATCAGCTTCTTGCTTAGCCTCTTCTTCTTTTTGTCTAATTAATTGGGCCATGTCTTTTCTTAAACGTTTTTCTAAATCAGTAAAAAGTTGAGCCTTGGCTTCTTCAGTAGTTAAACTGGAAGCTTTTTCTAATTTTTCTATAACTTCTGTTTCTTTTTGATCGGTTTGTTGTTTAAGCTTTTCAATTTGTCGACGTTGTGCATCTAAGCGTTCTTCTTTTTGATCAATAGCACTTAATCGATCTTCAATTTTTGATAATTTTAAATCAAGAGATTGTTGCTGTTGTTGGAGTTTTTTATTATGTTCTCGAGTATTGTTTTCTGCCTTAACTCTAATGGCTAGAGCCTCATTTTTTGCTTCAACAATAATTTCTCTAGCTTGGGCTCGAGTCTCTGCTGATGTATGTCTAGTTTCATTAGTACTAATATTTTTTTCAATATGGGAAGGTTTAGCTTTAACTACTTTTTTTGCTGGGACAGGTTTGGATTTAACTGCTTTTTTCTTTAAAGGGGTTGGGGGGATAGACTTGAGCTTGGGTTTAGCTACGGCCTGCCCTTTGCCTGTATCTTGAGTTCCAAATAAAGTTGATAGGTTGCTGAAAAATGACATCTGACTCCTTACTATAGTTACACATCATAAATATATAAATGATTACAACACACAATAAGATATATAAAAGAGATATTTTACTCTTTTAAAGTAGTACTATCTGGAGCTAGATGAAGAAAACTAATACTAATAATAACTTGATACTTCATGTCTCTGATATTGTTATGCACTAAATTACTTTATTGTGTGCAAAGTAGTCACTATTGTACTTAGCAACTATGTTTAAGTCAATGGAGTCCACTTTCTTTTTCCTTGATTTTTTTCTCAATTTCTTTTAGCAATTTTGAGTTTTCTTTTAAGACTACTTTGCTAGCTTCTCTTCCCTGAGCAATCACTTCTCCTTGATATTTATAAAAACTCCCAGATCTTTCGAGTACTTTATATTTAACTCCGACATCGATTACATCTCCAACCCAAGAAATACCATTTATATCCATGTCAAATTCGACCATCTTAAATGGAGGAGCGAGTTTATTTTTCTTGACTTTGACTCGATGGCGACTTCCTATTATTTCTTCACCTTCTTGAATATTGCCAATTTTACGGATGTCTAAGCGCTGCGAAGCATAAAATTTAAGAGCATTTCCTCCAGTAGTTGTTTCGGGGCTACCAAACATAACACCGATTTTCATTCTGATTTGATTGGTGAAAATTACCAGCGTATTTGTTTTATTAATTGCTGCAGCCAATTTACGCATAGCTTGGGACATTAATCTAGCCTGACGACCAATTTGATGCTCACCCATCTCACCTTCGATTTCTGCTTTCGGCACTAAAGCTGCAACAGAATCTATAACCACTAGATCGACTCCACCAGACCTAATTAACGTTTCAGCTATTTCTAATGCTTGCTCTCCATAATCTGGTTGAGAAATGAGCATGTCGTCAACATTAACTCCAATTTTTTCACCTCTAATTGGATCTAAACCATTTTCTACGTCGATAAAAGCTGCAGTTCCACCTTTTTTTTGAGCGTTAGCAATGGCATGTAAACAAAGTGTGGTTTTACCTGAAGCCTCAGGTCCATAAATTTCTACAATTCGACCACGA
Organism: uncultured Pseudomonadales bacterium; assembly: GCA_964423285.1. Lineage (GTDB taxonomy): Bacteria > Patescibacteriota > Microgenomatia > UBA1400 > PJMF01 > JABBGTR01. Next base: position 43,177 of record CAYREI010000003.1, read on the forward strand.
GGATATCCACCAATTCCCAATGCTAGGTCCAAAGAAAGTGAACCAGTTGAGATAGAGGGGAACTTTTTTTTAGATCTCATTGAGTCTCCCATTTTCATAATTGAGCCTTCACCATGTTGTTTTTCAATTTGCTGCATAGCAATATTGACTGCTTGATCTTTGCCAGATTCTTTTACTTTAACAGTATCTTGAATTTTTGTGCTTTTTTTCTTAGCCATGATTTCCTTTCAGTTTGATTGGTTATTTTTGGGTTTTCTTTTGTTTATGTGAGATCATAGTACTGTATAATTAGATAGCTTAAAAGTATGAAACTAGTGTTTTATTACTTAAAACGTAGTAGAACATAGAGATGGTTTCAAAAACGGGCTGTGGCTCAGATGGCTAGAGCGCTCGCATGGGGTGCGAGAGGTCGCTGGTTCAAGTCCAGTCAGCCCGACATGAGTTCAAAACAAAAACTAAATTCGCTGTATTCACAACAACGCAAATTAACTGCGGCTAGAAATAGTGTTAGTAATCCACGTTTAAAAAAGACTCTAGGGTTAAAACAACAGATGATGAGTCGAAGAATTGGTCGCTATCAGGCTCAACAAAAAGCAGGAAAGCGCTAATGCCAACCTTAAATCAGTTTCAAGCTGTTTATAAGCGACTCAATCCTCAACAAAAAAAAGCAGTAGACAATATTGAAGGTCCGGTAATGGTGGTGGCTGGTCCTGGAACAGGCAAAACTCAGGTTTTAGCGGCTCGAATTGCTAACATTTTGCTTAAGACAGATACTAAACCACGTTCAATTTTAGCCCTGACTTTTACTGAGTCAGCAGCCAAAGAGATGCGTCAAAGATTAGTTAAAATGATTGGTAAAACTGGTTACTATGTCCAGATCAGTACTTTTCATGCCTTTTGTTCTCAAATAATTAAGATGCACCCAGAGTATTTTCCAATTGATCGTGGCAGTGAACCATTGAGCGATCTAGAGCGCTATGATATTTTCCAAAAAATTATTGATGATACAGATATTGAAGTAATTAAGCCTCTTAATCGCTCCTATTTTTATTTAACTGATATTATGTATGCCATCTCAAATTTAAAACGAGAGGGTTTTTTGCCAGCTGATTTTAAAGAGGTGGTTGTAAAAGAAGAACAACAGCTTAAAGCTGAAAAAGAAAAGCTAAAAAAGACTGAGCTTGCCAAGCGTCAGCGCAATTTAACTAAATGGCAAGAACTAACTCAAATTTATGATAAGTATCAACAACGTCTAAGGTCTAGCTTACGTTACGACTTTGATGACATGATCGCTTTAGTTGTAGCAGCTTTTAATGAGCACGAGCTATTACTGCGAGAATATCAAGAAAATATTCACTATTTTTTAATTGATGAGTATCAGGACACTAACTCTGCTCAAAATAAAGTTGTTGATCAACTAGCTTCATATTGGGGGAATCAAGCTAATGTATTTGTAGTAGGTGATCCCAATCAATCTATCTATCGTTTTCAAGGCGCATCAGTTGAGAATGTCTTAGGATTTGTCAAAAACTATAAAAAAGCTACAATTATTACTTTAGATATTGGTTATCGTTGTTCACAAAATATTTATAACAGTGCGGCTAAACTTATTGGACAAAATCAATTAACTGAAGTCAGTGAGCAGTTGACTAAATTTTCTTTTACAGACCCACTTAAAAGTCAAACTAAGCAGGAGTTTGAAATTAATCTCTATCAAGCTCCTTCACAGACATTGGAAACAATTTATATTGCAGAAGAAATCAAAAAATTGCAAAAGAAAGATATTCCACTAGATAAAATTGCAATTTTATATCGTCATAATCGGGATGTAGTTGAAATTCAGGAAACATTGAATAAGTGGGGTTTGAGTTATGAAATCGATGGAGGCAATGATCTATTGGAAAATGAAGCCATTCGACAACTATTAACTTTTTTTCAGGTAATTAAGGATGCACGGATTGCAAAGGAAGATGAACGATTGTTTGAAATTATGCGTTATGAGTGGTTGGGATTAGATCAAGCTTTAGTGATGAAAGTAGGCAGAGCCGCAGGCAAAGCTAAGCTTAGCATTTTTGATCTAATTGAGTCTGGTTATTCAAAGTTTGCCAAGTATGATTTGGGGAATAAAATTACTCCGTTAGAATTTGAACAGTTACCTATTTTTATTTCCAAGCTTCGTGATTGGGGAAGTTTAGATGCAAGAGTAGTTTTCCCAGAGTGGTTCGAACAGGTAATTAAAGAAAGTGAATTCTTGAATTGGGTACTTAATTCTGATTTAAAAGCTTCAGTTTTAATTCATCTCAATTCACTTTTTAGAGAAGTAAAAGCTTTGTCTCAAAGTAGATCTAGATTAAACTTAAAAGATTTTTTAGAAGCTATTGCGACTATGAAAGATCACGGCATTAAATTGAATGTTGAAGATTTAAATGTTAAACAAAACGCGGTTCATCTTTCTACAGTTCACAAAGCTAAAGGCTTAGAGTGGGATTATGTATTTTTAATGCATTGCTTAGATGGGAAATGGGGAAATAATCGAGTTAGAGAATTATTACCTTTGCCAGCAGGATTACTAAAAAATACTGATTTATCAGCCAAAGAACAAAATGAAGATGAGCGACGCTTATTTTATGTGGCACTAACTCGTGCTAGAAAACGACTCACTATTTCATCTCCAGAAACTATTGTGACTGATAATCGAACCAAGGAAGTTATTGGGAGTATGTTTATTGAAGAACTCAAAGATACTGAGTCTAAATTAAAAACAATTTTTAAAAATATTAAAGCTCCAGAAATTATTAAAAATGCTGATATTTATTTAGCTAAACTTTTAGAGTCAACTGAGATTAAAAAAATAAAAGTTTCAGAAAAAGATTTTTATCAAGAATTAGTCAAAGATTTTAAGTTGTCTGTGACAGCATTAAATACTTATCTACGAAATCCAAAAGAATTTGTAGAAAATGTATTATTGAGGATTCCTAGGGCTAAGCCGGAGCCAATGGCTTTTGGGAGTGCAGTCCATCAGGCGTTGGAAAAATTATTTAAATACATCCAAGATGAAGGCCAAAAACCAGCTCTAAAAATATTTTTAGAGGAATTTAAAGAGTCGCTGACTAAAGAACTCATGACTTCACAAAATTTTGATCGACGCTTAGATTATGGTCAAAATATTTTGACTGAATATTATCAGCAGTTAGATGAAACGGAAGTTGAGCCATTATTTATTGAACGCTTTTTTGGCTTTGGTTGGAGTAAAACTATTTTAGGCGATATTCATCTCACTGGTCGTATAGATCGAGTGGATTGGTTGGATAAAGAAAAAAAATTAGTTAAGGTAATTGATTATAAAACTGGTAAAGCTAAATCTGATAACTACATTGAAGGCAAGATAGTCTCTGCAGGTTTATCGCAACGAGAGCAACAACTTCCGGAGAGTATTAAAGGCCCATACAAGCGTCAGTTACTTTTTTATAAACTTTTAACAGATTTAGATGAGACCTTTATCCCTGTGGTGACGCAAGGAGAGTTTGATTTCGTGGAGCCAAATAGCAGCGGCAAATTAATTAAGCGAAACTTTTTTCTCAAAGATGAGGATGTGAATGATCTAAAAAATTTGATTAAAGAGGTGATGGCTGAGATTAAAAGCTTAAAGTTTTTAGAACTTATTTAATTTATTTCCAACTTGGAATTATATAGTAAACGGCATTAGCAAAATCTTTCGGCATGGGAATGGCGGTCCACTGTGGGTACCAAATTATAAAAAATACAAAAATTAGTGAAACAGTTATTAGGATTTTAGTTCGATCCCATTTCGCTAACCAGTAAGCCATAATAATACTTAGAAGTGGTACTGCAG
>CAYREI010000004.1:0-28263 GCA_964423285.1 uncultured Pseudomonadales bacterium
TCATGCCAGAAATTGTTAAAAAGGCTAAAACAGCAATTGGTGTTAAAGATGGTATATTCGGTGAGCTTGCTGGAGATATAGGAACCACGATGAAGGGAGCGATTAGAGACGGAGGAGAGCCTGTACCGGGGCTTGGGCTTAAGATACCTGCGCTTGCAGATGTAACCAAATGGAGTGGAAAACAAGCTAATGAACAAATTATTAGGAAAGGATATCAGCAGCTTAAAGGCAGATACGAGGCCGGTGGAAGTGATGCAATTGTTCCAACGGGTGTACAAAAATCTAGAACAACCATGTCTGCTCCTAAGGGTATGGAAAGTGGTAGGATGAGTGACAAAACAAAATTAAGAAAAGTGTCTGATTTCATCCAAGGAGCAGAGCCAGTAGAAAGTGATATAGGAAATGATACAGAAATAGGAGTATAGAATGATAAATATAAATAAAATCATAAAAAAATTCCCACTTTTTTTTCCACACATTAAACTAACTAAAAAAATAATCAAAAAAAATTCTAGAACACCTTTAGGAGAAGTGTCTGATTTCATCCAAGGAGCAGAGCCAGTAGAAAGTGGCCAAGAAAGAGGAGTATAAAATTTAGTTACTTTTCTTTTGGTGGTGCACTAAAGATTTTTAACGGTCCTATCACTGACTTGATTAAATTAATTACTTCATCTCTTCTCCAAGAACCCTGACCCTGATAAACTTGCCCCTCTCCCTTTAATCTTCCATATGCGCCTGCTTTTTTTCCTAAAATTAATCCACGAAGGCCCTCAATATTTTTATAAAATGATTCGCTAGACATTAACTCAATCAGCGCAGTAGAATGCTCATGTGTCCATTTTTTTCCTGAGGCTTTAAATTGTTTAAGCTTAACCATAATAATTTTTTCCGCAAAAATCTTTAAAACCTGAGTCAGCTGATCTGGTTCTCCCATCACTCTTTTGAAATCTTGATCTAACCATTTTATTTCATTTTTTGTAAATCGATAATCAAATTCCTGATTAAAATTAAACAACTTATTGAGATTAAACTCAGCATAATCAATTTTTGGCAACTTAGTTTTTTCATCAATCTCAAAATCATCAATTTCTCCACCTTCCTCTCTCTTAAATATTCGCAGTGGAATCCCTCGCCATCGCCATTCTCTGTTATATTCTTCCTTGGCTAACTCATAGACTTCATCACCAGCTGGAGTGACCGGAAATTTATCCTTATCATTCTCATTTGGAGGTGTATAGTTTTTACAAAACTCATCGTACTCCCTCTCTGAGAGCTTCTTGACTTGATAGTCCATGACCCAGTAATAGAAAGCTGAACGAATTGTGCCTCTCAATTCATCAGCAAGAACGGTGTTAAAAGTAGTATATGTACCACCCCCTATCTCTCTTTCGCGTTTTACAACTAATGAATCTAAATCAAATTTGAAATCTTTTAATGTGTCTCTAACCTTTAAAGCGTGTCCAATGACTTTTCTCTCAAGGCCCTCTGCCTCATTGGGCCAATGTTCGTCAATCAAATCTCTGAAAGAGGAAATAACTAACCCACCACGAAATGACTTTGTTGAGTCTTCTGTTCCAATTTGATCTATCAACCCCTTGTAGCGGTCCTTTCTCAATAAATCATTTAAGTCTTCATTAGTCTTTTTAATAACTTCTTCTTGCTCACTTACGTCAGCGCCTGAGCCGCTTTTTTCTATGGAGTAAATCTCATCTTGTTTCTTTTTTAATTCTTTGTTAAATCCCTTGATTGTTTCTACATCAGCTTCTGAAATAGGGCTTATTTCTCTAATATCTTTAGCTTTTTTTAGAATATCAAAAAATTGTCTTTCAGTAGTATCAACTCTAATTTTATCATTCTGATCTTTGTAAAGATAAAAAACTCTCACCCTCAAACGCATCATTATTGGTAAATATAAGCTTTCAAAAAAGGTTACATAAGCTTCATCCATTTCCAAATTTCCCACAGATGCGCCTTTTCTACTGCCCTCCCCCCTCTTATCTTTAACAGAAGATATATATTTTTCTTGAGATACTCTCCAACGAAAAAGACGAGACATATCTAGTTCATCATGCCTAGATGCACCCACATCTTGAACTGATCTTAAAAGCATTGTATCTGATAAATTTAAACCCAAATAAAACACCGATGTTGCAAATTGCTCCAAGGTTTTATCTGGTAAAGTAGCACCTTTATCTTTCAAAATCGAAACTATGCCTGTCACCATTTGTTTTTTGGCTTTATTGTAAGAAGGTCTTTCATTATCTTCCTGTAATAGGGGGCTAGGACGAGCTTTTCTTTGTTCGGCATCTACAGATCGGCCACGGTTAAAAACTGAAGACCACGTTAGTCTGATTAGAGCAGCGTCTGTCATTGGCACGCCGCTAGATTGCAACCCAATTCCCTCCACAGTAGGATTAAGTAAATTTAGAAGCTTTCCCTTTGAAAAAGTTGTTGTTTTTACAATTTCTTCAGCACCACCCTTTTCGCGAATTCCCTGATGAGCATGAGCTTTATTAAATAAATATATTTTTGCATTAATATGATCTAAAAGACCCTGACTTGTCTCTACTCCTAAACTTGTTACAGCAGTTTCTAAAGAAACTCTGGCTTGAGGTTGACCCTCAGGGATAACAGTAGCAGTAATATTAAATAAGTCCAAAGGAGCATATGGAGTTTTACCAAATAGTTCTCTAACAATATATCTATGGACAAACAACTGAAAAGCTCCAACTAACTGTTTTAAATCGAATTTTTTTACTTCTTTGTATGAAAAACCACTCACAACTTTAGATAAATCAGCAACTTTAGATAATAAAAATCTTTTTGCGGTGTCATATTCACCCATGTGTGGATATTCACCTCTCTTAATTTTTTCATCCTTATCAACTGGATCTCCTCCAAGTGAAGTAACAACTGGGGTTGGAGCAACAACTGAGGCTGGAAAAACAACATCTTTAATTCTTCTATATAGAGACTGTACTCTAAAATCAAGATTTTCTAATTTGATTTTTTTAGGAATCCATTGAAGCTTTTGGTTTTGATGAAACTCAACTAAAATAGAAATAATTCCTCTGGCTTTTCCTAAATTAATCCTAACCCCCTCAAGTTTATCCAATAATAAACTTCTGGCTTGCTCACTATCAACATCTTTTATCTCCAACTCAATCTTTTTCAAATCTTGTTTGAGATTTTTAATTTTTTTCTTTAACTCTTTTATATTCCGTTCTAAATCTTTTTCACTATTAGAAGGACCTTCTTTTTTACTCATAAAAATGATTATATCAAGCGAAGCAAATAAAAAAAACAATATAAAAAAATGTGGCTTTATCTCAACTTGACTCTTCTCTTTTGTGTATGTAATAGTATGAGCATGACCGAATCAAATAAAAACCTTGAGGGTGCATCGACTGAAAAAGCTAGTAATCCAGAACAAGATCTTCCAGAAACAAAAGAATCTCCAGAACAAGAAAGTGACGGTATAAAACTTGAAGAAAATAAAACGACTGAACAAATTGTGGATGAAGAACAAATAGAGCAAGATATAAATCCAGAACAAGAAAAAAAACGAAGACAGGGAGTGATAGATGCTCTTACAAATTATGGTGTGGATAAAAAAAGAGTTGAAACTTTTGAAAAAATGAGTCGGGGAATGGACTTCCCCCAGTTTGTTGATCATGCCATTGGGCTTTTCCCAGAGTTAGGTGAATTGCTCATTGAACTTAAACAAATAGAAGGTGGCGATTTACCAGAAATTGATAAAAATAATGAAAAAGCACGTACGGCTAGTGAAAAATTTAATATTTTAGCAGAAAAAATGGGTCTTTCTCTTACTGAGGGTGAAAAAGCATTGGCTAAATTAGCTTTTCAAGCTCTAGCAACTGGTGGTGAAGAATTAGCACAATGGTTTAAAAAGGGTTGGGAAAACTCAGATCTTGCTCGATTAATAGATGCGGTTGTTATGGCGGCTGACTATAACTCCCCCACATCTCTAAGAAATCTAGAATCTAAAGAAGATACCAGCATCGTCTCGACAAGTGATTTTTTTAAGTATTTTAAAAATGACTCTGGCGCAATTACTGAACTATTAAAAATCGATAGTGAATTGGGGGGAAAACTTAATTGGAAAGGTAGTTCAAAAATTCTATTAACTGCCAAAAATAAAAACCATACAGAACAAAAAAAAGCTTTACGGGAATATTTATTAAAAATACATGAAGCAATTTCTTCTAGCCCTGCAAAAAACCTAGTTTGGCAACAGACTAATTTATTAATTGCCGAAAAAATCTTCAAAAAAAACATGCTTTCCTCTGATGTGCTTACTGATCTAGAAAAAATGCATGATAGCAATCTCACCTTAGATAGCTTTTAATAAAAAAAACAGCCACGACTCTTCGCCATTTCTATTTGACACTCCTCTTTTCTTCATGCTACAACTTAATCAGATTAAAAAACGCATTCTTCGGAAGATGGTGAAAATCCATCGCTGTGCCGCAACGGTATTTCTGCTTTAAACAGATCAGTCCGAGCTGAAGATGCACTCTGATTAAAAACAGAGAATCGACGAGCATCAGATTTAATTTGAATCCCCGGTTTAAGGCTACCCAGCTAACTTAAATCAAGATGCTCCTCAAAACGAGGAGTTTTTTGTTTAGGCAACATTTTCTCCTCAACATAATAAATTATTAAGAAAGGCTAATCATGCCAGCTTTAAAAGAACACCAACATATCCCTACCGATGCTAGAGATATGCACAGTCATATTTTCCCAGGAAAAGACACAAGGCTTCCACTAGAAATAGCTCAGTCGTTAAGTTCATTTCAAAATATTGTTGCTACTGATAAAATCGGGGTAGGTTTAGAGAAAACTAGCTCTCTCCAACCTTTATTAGATTCGTTTGAACAAGAAACTCTAATTGTTGAAGAATCTCTAGAGGAACAAACTATAGCCAGAACACTCTTGCTTAGATTTGGCCTCCCCTATCTACCAGGAGCTGAAGAGGTGTGGCTCACGCTGAGCGAATACCTAGTCAATGCTAAAAAGGCGACTGAGCAAACTCAACTTCAACTCAAACAATCAATCGATCAAATTCGAGCATTATTAATTACTCAACTAACAACAGATCAAGAAAGTCGATTAGTGACTCTTGAAAAAGAGGAAGAGAAACATAAACAAGGAATAGCTACTCTCCAAAAAACTGATGCTAATCTAGTTGAAGAAAGTCAATTAATTTCTCAAAATAATGGAGCCATTGCTCAAAAAAAGAATCGGCTGGTTGTCATCTCAGCTCAAAAAAGACAAATCAAAGACTCTATCGAATCAATGAGGGCGATGGTTAGTAATTTGATAACAAACTTTATTAGCATTCATCGGTTTGACTCAGCTCAGCTAGTCATGGCTTAAGCTACAATTAAACCGCTATAATAAGTTTAATTATGGCAGATGAGGATGTACAAAAAGACAAGCTGTCTCAAGCTCAACAGAGTGGATTGTTAGATTTAAAACGTCTTGAAATTCTACTTCCTAGTGCTAAAAATGATCGGCTGGTAGTCCTCAATCATCTTGATACTTTCATTGGCTCGCTAGTTAATACTTTTAAAAAGGGGAGTAAAAAAGCACATAATCCTAGTCCCTCAATTTTAAAAATAATCGCCGGTAGAGAAGTCATTGCTCATCAAGATATAGAGTTTTCCATTAATGGATTCAAACAAGAAGACGCCAGTATTCCTGGGCAAGGCTCACCTTACATTGCTAGCACTCTCTATCCCGAAGACGTCATCTCCATTATTGATTATCTAAGACAATGGTTGGCCAAATATTACTCCGAAGAGACCAAAGAATATTCTTGGGCAATTAAAATTTCTATTTTGCAACAAAAATGGAAGAGCGCAGTTGAAAGAAGAAGTGAAAATACCATCACTAAGCCAATTGCTGAGTTCGCTCAAGGGAACCTACAGAGTGCAGTAGAAGAACTTTATATTAAAATCGATGAAATTCTAAAAAGCAAAACTCAAGACGTCGAATATGATTCCATAGACGATTTAATCAATGAAATTAAAGAAAAATTTGCCAAAGAACCAGAGGAAACTTGGAAGAGGATTGGTTTAGTATTAACTAATGCTTTGACCGAAGCTAAAATTAATACTCCGGTCATACTCATTCCAAATAAAAACTTTAAAGTTTCTGATGTTAGATTGTCAATTAATGCTATTTATGACCAAATAGCTAACCAATTAGATAAAACAGGTGGCCCTGAAAAACCCTGGGATAGAGTTTCTGATTCTACTAAAACTAAATTTAGCCCTCACCAAACCTACTTCTCCACCAATGAAATTAAAGAAGAAAACGTCACTCCTAAAGACAAGGGTGAGGCTAACTCGTTTATTAAACTAATCGACCAACTTCTAGAAGAACTTAAAAAAGAACCGGAGGAGGCAGGGGCTACTACTGAGAAAACCAAAGACGATCAAGAGGAGGGTGGCGGAGAAGAAGAGGTTGTCGATGATAAACAAATAAATTTTTTCACCAAAGAAAAAATTATTGAAAAAGCCATTGATGCTCTAAGCATGAGATCGGGAAAGATGTTTCTTTCCCATTTCAAAAATATCATTAAACAAGAAAAGCTTATCCGTGAACAAAAAGATTGGCTATTAACCAGACTAACGACACATATCCAGGACTTACTTGATCAAAAAAGCGTTCAACAAAAACTAAAAAAAGAAATTGATGATTGGATTACAGCGAAGCTTGAACCTGAAAATAAAGAAAGCAATCGCTATAAAATTAGTGTTGATCAACGTATAGAATTAAACGAGTTTTTAGCTAAACAATTTTTTACTCAATACTCCAATCAATTCCTAGAATTAATAGAGGCTGTTCGCTCTGCAGATGGGCTAGATATAGATGCAGTCAAAGTAGACGTTCCCGAAAAAAAAGCAATTGTTCCTCCTGTCACAGCTGAGACAGCCGAACCTACTCAAGTCAGCGGAAAAATTGTAGATCGAAATAAATTCATCCGTGATACTACCACTGCTTTTCTAGGATTATATTTTGACACAGAAGGTGAAGCTTTTAGAGAAATTATCTCTAGATATATTGCTCAAGAGACACCAGCATCTCTCACTACGACTGAATTAATAAAAATTAGACTCAGTCTCTTCAATAAGCTTCAATTAGATAGAACAATTTATAATCATATAGAAAACTATTACCAACAGAGATTGGGGCAGTTAAAACTAGATGATGATGTAACCTTCCTAAACATTCGCAACACCTTAGATTCTATTTTGGTTTTATCGGAAGACCCAAAAGGATATTTGGCTCAACTCTCAGACAAACAATTGATCGAATATTTTGCACTAGAGGGAAAACAGATTAATATTACTCAGCTTCGATCTACACTCTTGGGATTAATCTTTGTTCGCCGAACTCATTATCTTATTAGTGGAACTACTGTTAAACCCTGGTTGGGAGAAAAAAAGAAAGAAGAAGTTTCCCAACGTCTTAGTCAACTTAGAAGTTATGTTGGGGCAACTGGTGGAGATGGCGTTTTGGCTCTCAACCTAGATAAGGATGGGATTGATAAAACAACTATTGATCAAAAACGTAAGGAGTGGATTAAGCAACTTTACCAAGAGCTATGGAGGAATACTGTTTCCGGCAAATCTCCGGATGAGATAAAAAAAATCTATGCTTTTTACGAAGTCGATGTTATTAAAATTGATTATAATTTCCCCGTTCCAGATAGCTTTATTTATTCTGAAGCAGCACAATATGCCAATCTAGACTCACCTACCCCCGATCAAAATAAAAAAGCTAATTTTGCTAAAAAGTTATTTTCAAAAGGTAAAGGAAAATTAGGAAAGTTAGCTCTATCTGCGGTTGCCCCTGAATTAGCTCCTATTTTGTCTTCTTTAGAAAAGCTACCATTTGTTGGCGATGCTGTAAAAAAAGCAGAAGAAAAAATAGGCGATTTGATCTTAAAAATAGGAGGTGCTCTTTTAGCTGGATTAATTATTTTTATTCAATTTATTGCTAAAAGTCTTATCGCTTTAATAGGAGGAATTGCCGGAGGAATTATTGGATTTGCTCTTGGAGGACCTTTAGGAGCTGTTGGAGGAGCAGCGGCGGGAACAGGAATCGGTCTTTTAATAGACAAAGCTGGTGGCGCAGGAGTAGGAGCTTCATTTAGCTCTGGAGCAGCAAAAGCTGGAATTGGCGCTAAAGCAATTCCTGGAGTTGGAGCTGGGGTTGGATCTATCCCAGCCATTCCAAACATATTAGTTCCAGCCACTATTGGAGGCACCATGGCTGGTTCAGCTCTGATGATTGCCACCACAGGTGCTTCAATGTTGCATCCAATAAAAAATGCCTCCGATATTATTCCTGACGCTGAGCTAAATATTTCTAAATATGTGGAGCTCAATAAAACAGCAGATATTACTAAAATTGAAAATAATCAAAATACAACCATCACCTACACTATTGTTGTTACCCCCAAGGATGAATATATTATTAAAATTAACACCAATGAAACAAAAGATGAGTGGTCATATTTAGGTGGCGATACTATTAACCTACCAAATCAAACTCAAAAAATTCTTAATCAAATCGGTGAAGAACCTTTAAGTAATCCCGTCACTATTACTTACTCAGTAGATATGTCTGGCGTAGATGTTGCTGTTAGTAATAATTTTATTCTCAGTTTTGAATCTATCGATGAAGTTGGTGCTGTAATTGACATGGACAGCATCTCTGCTTTCGAAACGGTTATTATTGGTGATCCAGAAATAGGTTGCTTAGTTGCAGGAGCTGCTGGAGAAATATGGGGTGGTGTGCCGACTCTTAGTTGGTCGGGGTCTAACTGGAATCGTGTTCTAACTATTTTGTCTAAGAGAGCTGGCACTAGCACTCAATTTATGAGCTTAGTTTGTGCTGGAAATACTCCTCTGCAAACATTTCTGCTTAAAGGTGGATTTGATGAAGGATATGGGGGTTGGGCTCCATCTTCTTTCGTCGGGACAAAAGTTGGACTTTATGAATATGGTCTAAGTTTTAAAGAAAGTAGCCTAGAATACACCTTGGTTCACGAATTAGGTCACATCATTGATTATCGTAATCCCGGACTAAGACAACAATATCTACAAGTCCCAGGAGGAGATAGTAAATGTTATACCTATCCATTTCCCTCAATGTGTTCTGGAGCTGAAGCGTTTGCGGAATCGATTGCTCTATATGTAGTTCATAAAACCTATTACTTTTCTTATACTGGACAAGGATATTTTGATTTCCCTGGTAAATACCCTAATCAATATGAGTGGTTAAAAGACAATGTCTTCGGAGGAGTTGAATTTAAATGAAATTAATCATCAAAAAATTAAAAGCTGTCAAAAATAAATATTTATATTTTTTCTTTTTCTTAGGATTTCTATTATTATTTTCTACAATACTTAGGCTCTTAACTCCAAACACCATGATGACAGAAAATACCTGGCGAGAATTAACCCCTGGAGAGAGTCTAGCCAGTGATGTCCAAAAAAAATTGGGAGAGCCAAATATCGTTTCAAAATATAGCAACTATTCTGTTTTAAAATATGATTCCTCTTTTCCCACCATGCCTCATGAAATAGCAATTGATAAAAATAATCGAATTATTTTTATTAAAGAATATCTAGCTTATGATGAAAGTCACAAGCTTAATCAATATGTAGAAAAATATGGCCAGATAGATCTTAGTCTTTACGCACCAATGATCAGTGAAGCAGTAAAAGCCCATGTTTTTTTGAAAGAAGGATTAGTTATTATTGCTCATCTACAAAATGGTGCTGTAGAACAAAAATGGTACTTTGTCCCCACAGATCAAAAAACTTTTATTAAATCTTGGGAAAAAGAGCTCACTAAAATACAAAAAGGGCCAGAAAAATTCATTCCTCAATAGTGCACCTCTCCACTCCTCAACTTAAACCTGTTACCATAAACTAATGAGAGAACATCCTATCCCACAGGATATTGTTGGCTATCGTTTTCATATTGTTGGTAGCATGACGCTTAAACAATTTGCGGAACTAGCTATCGGCGTCATATTGGGAATGATTATTTATGCAACTAATCTCCCAACAATAATCAAATGGCCACTTATTTTTACCGCTGGTGCTTTTGGAGCTGCAACTGCCTTTCTACCCATTGAAGAAAGACCATTAGATCATTGGATCACTACTTTTAGTAAAATTCTCTATCAACCAACAAAATTTTTCTGGAAAAGATCATCCAAGATTCCAAATTTTTTTCTTTTTGAAGCTGAAAAAGGAGTTTTGGAGGCTAAAGATGAGATAGATTTAACTCCCGCTAGAAGAAAAAGAATTAAAGAATATTTAGCTTCGGTTAAATCAATTTCTAAGCATCAAGACAAATATGATCAAGATACACAAAAAAGAATTAGCGATATCATGCAGAATTTTAAAAAAATTGATCCGGATCAAGTAGAAATTACTAAACAAATAGAAAAACCAGGATTAAAGGTTAGGGTTAGAAGCTTAGAAAAAATTCAGCCTGAAGAAGAAGTTATTGTTTACACAGAAACTACTCAACCAGAAACAGAAACCCTACTTTCTACAACTCAAGTTGCTAAAAAAATTGAAGTACCAGCAATCGAAGTTACCCGGACTGAAACCAACAACTCTGTGATCCAGGAAAAAGCAGCTTCCGCTAATCAACAGCAAACTGCTTATGTCGCTAGCGTTGATATTAATAATCAAGAAAAATTAGATGAAGAAGGGGTTGTTTTTAATGCTTCTCTCCCATTTCCCAGCAAACCAACCCAGCCCAATAAATTAGTGGGAATGATTCTAACCACCAATAATGAATTAATTCCCGAAGCAATAGTAGAAATAAAAAATGAACAAAACAGAGTTATTAGAGCGGTAAAAAGCAATGCTCTTGGACAATTTTTTATCAGCACGCCTCTAAAAAGCGGTAGCTATAATGTTGTGATTAATCACCCTCGATATCAATTTAACCCTCAAGAAATTGTTTTAAAAAATAAATTGGTTGATCCAATTGAAATAAGAAGCTTAAGTTAAAAATCTGTTAATATTAAAATATAAATTATAGTTATGTCAAATCAAAAAACCATCTCTTCCACCAGCCAAAACTTTTTAGATATCCATGACATCACTAATGACACTATTATTCTTAAAAATGGCTCTACCTCGATAGTACTTACTGTTAATGCTATGAATTTTGGCCTTTTAGCAGAACAGGAACAAGATACGGTCATTTATTCTTATGCTGGATTGCTTAATTCCATTAACTACCCCATACAAATCTTAATTCAATCTCAAACTAAAGATGCTTCTTCATATCTGGAATTATTAGAAAAAAGAGAAGAAAAAACTAAAGACGAAATTAAACGAGCTTGGATTAGACGCTATAGTCAATTTGTCAGCGATTTAATCAAAGAACACAATGTTTTAGATAAAAAATTTTTTGTGGTTATTCCTGCTAGTTCTCTAGAAATGGGTCTCACTCCAACCCAAAATATCGTTTCTGGTTTTAAAGAACAGTCGATTGAAGGTATAGAAAAAAGCGTGATTCTAGAAAAAGCGCAAAACTTGCTTGAACCAAAGAAAGATCATTTGATTGCTCAATTTCATCGAATTGGTCTTTATGCACGACAATTATCAACCCAAGAAATCATTAGATTGTTTTATACTAACTACAACCCTGAGGCAACTGAGGGTCAACAAATAACAAATAGTCAGAGCTACACCACAGCCTTGGTGCAAGCTCAAATCAGAGGAGATTATATGAACGATCAAGCTAAAAGCTCACTAGAGCCCACACAGGTAGCTCCAGCAGCTCAACCAACAGCTCCAGCCGATAATGCTGCGACTCCAGTGGATCCCAAAGTACCAGCTGCAATTCCAAGTATGCCGGTTGAACCAGCTGAATCAGAACAACCTAAAGAAGAAAAAGAGGACTTGGTAAAAGATGTTAATGTAGCTGAATCACCTATCTTACAAAAACCTATGTCTGTTGGAACAACTCCTATGCCCGCACCAAGTCAGCCACCGGTGTCAGCTTCAGCTTCTTCAATACCAGCTATGTCTGCAACTCCATCAGCACCAATAATGCCTAATATTTCTACAGCCATGCCAGGAACAGTGGAGATTACTAAGCCAGAACTAAAACCAAATCCCATAGTTAAGGCTTCTTCTGAGTCAACTATGTCCACACCAATTCAGCCCATGGCTCCATTAGATTCAACTGTGATCAAACCAACCTCGGGCATTCCTCCTAAAGCTCCAGTTGTAGATCCAATCGTAGATGCTGCGGCTCAAAAAAATATTAATGACACTTTAAACCAACTGACTGAAAAACCAACTCAATAAATGTCTTTGTTTAATCTGCCCCTACCATTTAAGAAAAAAAGTGACGAAGAAAAACAAGCAAAAGATAATAAGGAAAAAAATCTAGAAAAAATTAAAGAGTTTAGTCGAGGTCTCGTCACTATTCAAGACATCATTGCTCCTGAGGCTATTGAGCTTGATTTTACTTATCAAAAAATCAACTCAACCTATACTAGGACGTTATTTGTGGCGGGATATCCCAGATCTGTGCCAGCCAACTGGCTGTCTCCATTAATTAATTTTCCTCATCAGATCAATACTTCGATGTTTATTTTTCCAGTTGATTCTAAAGAGATTTTAGATAATCTTAAGAGAAAAATCACTGAGATGGAGGCTGAAATACAATCAGATTTAAGAGCGGGAAAAATTAGCAACATTAATACTGAGGTTAAGTTAGAAGACGCTCGTGGCATTCGTGAACAGCTGGCCAAAGGAGCTGAAAGATTTTTTCAGTTTGGACTCTATATCACTATTAAGGCTAAAACACTTAAGGAGCTCGACAGTGTTACTAAGGCAGTTCAATCAACCCTAGGCTCGTTATTAATTGTTTCTAAAAAAGCTACTCTCCAAATGGGCGAGGGGTTTAAAACTACTATTCCTATGGGCATAGATAAACTTAATATCACCCGCAATATGGACACTACTTCTCTGGCTACTACCTTTCCATTTACCTCTTCTGAACTAACTATGGAGACCGGCATCGTTTATGGCATCAATGAGCACAATGAGTCTCTAGTTATTTTTGATCGTTTCAAAATGGAAAATGCTAATATGGTCGTCTTTGCTAAATCTGGTGCTGGTAAATCATATACTGTTAAACTAGAAATTTTGCGCCAGATAATGTTTGGAGTTGAGGTAATTGTTTTAGATCCAGAACATGAATACGAAGAACTATCTAAAGCTGTCGGTGGTGAATATATTAATTTCACTTTTGGATCTGATGCTAAAATTAATCCCTTTGATCTCTCTGCCGTCTATCAAGAAGGAGAAAATGAACTAGGCCAAAAAATTATCTCTCTTCATGGGCTACTCAAGGTCATGCTTGGCGACATGACATCCCAACAAGAAGCGATTTTAGACAGATCTCTTGTGGCTGCTTATAAAGCCAAAGGGATTACTCCAGATCCCGCTACTCAAACCAATCAGCCTCCTCTCATGGAAGATCTTTATAAAGCCTTGATTGGTTTTGAAGATGATGCCGCCAACGATCTAGCCATGCGCTTGGAAAAATTCATCACTGGTTCGTTTAGGGGTATCTTTGACCATGCTTCAAATATAGATATTGTCAATCAATTCACAGTCTTTTCTGTCAAAGAAATGGAGGAAGGGCTTCGACCGATTGCTATGTATATTATCCTCGATTTCATTTGGACTAGGATCAAAAAAAAGCTTAAAAAAAGAATTTTAGTTATTGATGAAGCTTGGTATTTTATGAAGCATCAAGATAGCGCTAGTTTTATCCATAGCATGGCTAAAAGAGCTCGTAAATATTATTTAGGTATCACTACTATTACTCAAGATGTAGAAGACTTTTTACAAAACGAGTATGGAAAAGCTATTGTGAGTAATTCTTCGATTCAGTTTCTAATGAAGCAATCAACTGCCTCAATGCCTACTTTAACCGATACTTTCTACCTTTCAGAAGGAGAAAGGCAGCTACTAATGGCTGCTGATGTAGGAGAAGGAATCTTTTTTGCTGGTCAAAATCATGTTGCTCTGCGTGTAGTTGCAAGTAAAGATGAACACTCAATCATTACCACTGATCCAGAGGAGCTAATTAAAAAAGAAATGGAAAAAACTGCTCCTAAAACTAAAACCACCCTCTACCCTAGAGAAAAATCGTTATTAAAAACTAAGCACCAATCGCCGCAATCCCCCCAAAAAAAGAAAGAGGTGCCTCAAGAATATTACTCTGTTGACAAAAAAGTCGATAAAAAAAACCCTTCAGATAAAAATATAAATAACAAGTCAACAAAAACTAAACCAAGTACAAATAAAAATGATTCTTTAACCAAAAATAATTTTAGTGGAAAAAAATTGAAACCTCAAAAATCTAAACGAGTTCGCTATACTGTTGATCAATATACTCCCCCAGAGGTATTTAAAGACAAAAACTGATTTATCAATTTTTTTTTGCTCTTGCCAACTGTGGAAAACTCTGTGTATAACTACAACGCCTCCCAATAGCTGTCCATAAAAACAATTAAATAGAAAGAAGCAGACGTGCCGTCTCAAGATTGGTCTAGTGATAAAGTTAAAGAAGTTTGGCAAACAGCCTGTGCTCAATTAGAACTAGAACTAAGTCATGGTGTTTATAACACCTGGATATTACCTAACCCTCTTACTCAAATTTCCTCTTCTGGAAAAAAGGCAATTGCCACCATTATTAGTCCCACAGGTTTTCATTCCACCAATCTTAAAAATAAATTAGGAGTTCATCTTAAAAAAGTTTTAGAGGGTGTTATAGATAAATCAGTTGAGATCCACTATCAAGTCGGAGATCCCTCTCTAAGACAAAAAAAGAAAAGGTCTCAGGCCGAAGCTGCTTCTAGCAATCTAGCTCCTGCTCTAAAAAATAATTTTTCGCATTCAAAAAATAGCCCACAGTCTCCGCGTGTAGAAGATCTTTTCTCAGAAGCTAGTGTTGAATCTGGCAAAAGAAATCAAGCTCAAGTTAGAGCTAGAAACATTGGACTACGCCATGATTATATCTTTGAAACATTTGCTGTCTCTTCTAGTAATGAAATGGCTCACGCAGCTGCAACAGCGGTCTCACAAAATCCTGGAGAAGCCTACAATCCTCTCTTCCTTTATGGCGGTGTAGGTGTGGGTAAAACCCACCTAATGCATGCCATTGGTCTCAATATTCTTCTCAATCAACCTGCAGCCAAAATTGTTTATTCTACTGGCGAAGAATTTACCAACCAGATCATAAATGCTATTCAGACTAAAAAAACCATTAATTTTAAAAATCGTTATCGCACCGCTGATGTTTTACTTTTAGATGACGTTCAATTTATTGCTGGAAAAAATAGCGTTCAGGAAGAATTTTTTCATACCTTCAATGCTCTCACAAAAAATCGCAAGCAAATTGTTTTGACCTCAGATAGACCTCCTCATGAAATTTTATTGTTAGAAAATCGCCTTAGATCAAGATTAGAGGCGGGATTAATGATTGATATCCAACAGCCATCATTTGAACTTCGAACCGCTATCTTATTAATTAAAGCAAAATCTTCAAATATTCCAATCTCGATTGAAATGGCCAAAATGATTGCCGCTCGTGTTGATAGTGCAAGAAAAATCGGAGGTATTCTCAATAGTATTAAATCTGCAATTGAGCTCAAAGGAAAAGAGTTAGCTCCAGAATTAATTGAACAAATCCTGATAACTGAAGCTGATCAAAAAAGACCTAAATTAAATGCAAAAATTCAGGATGTGATCAAAACAGTTTCCGATCACTATCGACTTAAACAACAAGCGGTTAAAGGTCAGAGCCGTAAGAAAAAAATTGCTTTAGCCAGACATGTAGCGATGTATATTTGTAAAGAAGACTTGAGGGAGCCATATGCAGAAATAGGTCATTGGTTTTCTAATAGAGATCATTCAACGGTTCTTCATGCCTATCATAAAATTCAGGAAATGGTTCTGAATGATGACTCCGTCCAACAAGAAGTTTCTGCCATTAGAATGTCTTTGTCTGGCATGAGGTAAACTAAAAACTTATTCACAATTGTGAATAAGTCTGTTAAAAACTATGTTTAAAAATACTGGAAAAAAATGAATAACTTTGTTAAAAACTTTCATAAGTTTACTTTTCCCCATTTTGTTCAAACCTTTTTAACACTAGATATTCACACCCATAATCAATGTTATCAACAAACGAAATTAACGATATTACTCGATTTACTTTTATCAGGTTTCCTATTTATTAACCCTCCCTATTACTACTAAAACTATATTATATATAATAAAGCTCATGAAACTAGAAATCTTACAAGAAAATCTCAGCGCTGCTTTAAATCAAATTTATCGTATTATTCCTAATAAACCCCAGTTGCCTATTCTCTCTTCGATTCTGTTGGTAGCAAATAAAAATCTGATTACTCTTTCTGCAACTGATTTATATGTAGGAATAAAAACTACAGTTTCTGGAAAAATAACTAAACCAAATAGTGTCGCTATTCCCGGGAAAATTTTTTATAGCATTATTACTTCACTTAATCCCGGAAAGCTAATCATCTCGCTTAAAGAAAATACTCTAACAATTACATCTCAAAATAATATAACCACCATTCAATGTCTCGACGCTACTGAATTTCCTGAATTTCCAAAAATGAATGGAAAAGCTCACTCACTAAGCGTATCTAGTCTAGAAGATATTGAGAGCATGGTAGGTTTCAGTACTTCTATTGATCCAACTAGACCAGTTCTAACCTCGCTTCTTTTCCAGTTTGATAAGGAAGGATTGTTGGTCGTAGGAACGGATGGATTTAGATTAGCAACTTTAAGATTAGCCGCTGAGAAATTAAAAACAGATGTTCATTTTTTAATTCCAGCCAAAGCCATAACAGAAGCAACTAGAATTGCGTCTTTTTATCAAGACGCAAGCGATGTCTCACTAAAAATTTCTGAAAAACTTAAGCAGGTGGTAATAGTTGTTGGCTCCACACAGTTATACGTAAGATTAATTGAAGGTGAGTATCCTCCGTTTAGAAAGATAATTCCCAATGGATTTACTCTTGAATTAGAATTAGACGGAGTCGAGTTTGAAAATCAGCTTAAAAGAGCTCAGATTTTTGCTAGAGAATCATCAAATATTATTCGTTTTAAGATTTTTAAAGGAGAACTAATTATTACAGCTGTTTCATCTTCTTATGGAAAACAGGAGGGAAAAATGGCAGCTGAAATAATTAAGGGAAGCGATGGTAAAATAGCTTTTAACTCTAGATATTTATTAGATTTTATTTCTGCTTTAAAGCCAGAAAAAGTGAGTTTTTCAATGAATGAGAGTCTGACTCCAGCCATGTTGAGACCAGCAGACCAAAAAGACTATCAATATGTGGTGATGCCGTTTAGGGTTAACGAGTAGTATGTTATAATTTTTCACCTATGTCCAAGAGAACAAACCAGCCTAAAAAGAAAAAAAGAGCTCGAAAACACGGCTTTTTAGCTAAGATGAAAACTAATGATGGGCGAAAGACTATAAAGCGCCGTCGCACTAAAGGGCGTCGACGATTAGCGGCCTAAAGTTTAATTTTTTATAATATTTTAAATGATTCCTACAATTTATAAGCTTAAGTTGAGAAAAAGAGTTAATTTTTTTCAAGATTGTGAGCGTTATTATTCAAAGTATTTTTTAGTTTTTTATGGTCAGAAAAGTGAGGGTAAATCACAAATAGTGGTGGTTACACCAAAAAAACATATCAAGCTAAGAGTTAAAAGAAGCAAAATTAAACGCCAAATTTATAGTTTGAGCCTGCCATTATTGAAGAAATTCAAAGGATTAAGTTTAGTGGTGGTCGTGAACAAAAAAATAATTACAGCTAAAAGACAAGACGTAGCTGAAGATCTTAGAGAAATTTTTTTTAAGTTAGGTCAGAAGTGAAAATTATTTATTTAATTTATCGTTCATTAGCCAATTTTAAACACACTTTATTGGTGAGTGCATTTGGTTATAGCTCCTATTGTCATCATTCTCCAAAATGTAGCGACTATACGCTTCAATGCATTAAAAAAGATGGTACAATCAGAGGACTTTGGAAAGGATTTAGTCGTTTATTAACTTGTTGGTAGAATATCATTTATGCAATTTTTTACAGATAAATTTTTTGAAATTTTATTGTTTTTATACCAATTCACTGGAAGCTTGGGCTTGGCAATTATTGCCTTAACTTTATTAATTAGATTTATTTTAGTTCCGTTGACTCTCCCCTCTTTAAAAGCCAGAAAAAAAATTACTGAAATTCAGCCTGAATTAAATAAACTCAAGAAAAAGCATGGTAAGAATAAGCAATCTTTGCAAAAAGCTCAGTTAGAACTTTATCAAAAATATAACGTTAATCCTCTGTCTGGCTGCATTCCTCAGTTAGTTCAACTAGCTGTTTTAATTTTTTTGTATCGAACCCTGATTAACTTTTTAGGTCAAGATGTTATTAATGGAGCCTCAATTAACTCAACTTTTCTTTGGCTAGATCTAACTCAGCCCGACGCCAAATATGTCTTACCGGTTGTTGCTGGTGTTTCGCAATTTATTTTATCTTTAATGATTTCTCCAGGAGGAGAAATAAGAGACATAGTTCCGAACAAGGCTAAAAGCAAGAAGGTACAAAAAGAAAATGAAAAAGAAGAAGACATGGCTGGAATGGCAGCTAGCATGCAGCAACAAATGTTATTTATTATGCCAATTATGACTGTTTTTATTGCCGCTAGGTTTCCATCGGGATTAGCTGTTTATTGGGTAGTTACCACCATATTTAGTATTGGGCAACAGTATATGGTTAGTGGCTTGGGTGGTTTGAAAAGTCACTTATTAAAAGCTCAAACTTTTTTAAATAGAAAATAATTTTTTAGGAGATAAATATGAAAATCGAGGAGTATTTAATAAATCTTTGTAAGCATGTCGGTCTAACTGATGACCAGTTTAAAATTGAGTTAGAAGAGGATGATGAATCGATAAGCGCTAAAGTAGTTTTACCGGAGGATGAAAGCGGTTTGTTTATCGGTTTTCATGGAGAAACATTACAGGCAATTCAACGCATGGTGAGAATTTCTTTTTACGATGAGTTGGGTGAAAAAAGATTTAAGTTAAACGTCAATGATTATCGAGAACAACGCCAAAGCCAGCTAGAAGAAAGAATAATTAATACCGCCCAACGAGTTTTAGAAACTGGGGAAAGCCACACTTTTTCATATTTATCTGCTCATGATCGTTTTTTAACCCATACAATTTTAGCCGAAGACAAACGCTTCTCAAGCCTTACGAGTGAGTCAGAGGGTGAAGGTAGAGAGCGCTACTTAACTATTCGTTTAAAAATTCAAGATGAATAAATTAAAGATCTATACCGACGGCGGTGCTCGTGGCAATCCTGGTCCAGCCGGAATTGGAGTTTTTGTGATTGACCAACAGCAACAGCTGGTTTTTTCGCAGTCAAAGTCTATTGGATCGGCAACCAACAATGAAGCAGAGTACAAAGCCTTTTTAGCATCACTGGAGTGGCTTAAAACATATGTAAAATCAACCTCAATTACTAAAATTGAATGGTTTTTAGATTCAAAGTTGGTAGTGGAGCAAGTTAATCAAAACTGGAAAATAAAAGAAAAAAGACTTTTAAAATTTGCTCAACAGGCTTGGAAAATTCTCTCTTCTCTAGATTGTGAATTCAAAATTTCTCATGTGAGACGTGAGCAAAATAAGCAAGCCGATGCATTAGTCAACAAGGCCCTAGATGCCATATAATAAGGCCGATGTCTGCCCTCATAACTCAAGCTTTGGATGATGATTTAAAAATTTTGCTAATTGCAAAATCATCCAAGCTTTCAAATTCTTTAGTCGACAAAATTCAACAGCAAGCAGAGGTTGAAGTTGAGCTCGCTTCCCCACTAGATTTTGATGTTACAAATTTCGCTAGTAAATCTTGGTATAAAGTGGTTTTGTTATTTGAACATCCTTTAATTGAAGATTCATCTTTGATTAAAAATTTTTGTTTTTTGCCAAAAAAAACTATAGTAATAGCACCGCTAACAACTACTATTAAAAATAGCAATGATGGGGCCGATGATTGGAACAAACAATCTAAAAAAGAATTAGGTTTGTTCAATCTACTAATTAAAAATATTGATATATCAAGATTTATTTTTTATACAGATTTAGTGAAAAATAATATCGAGCCAATAAAACTTTTTTTTAGTCAGTTTCAACAAGGACTATTAATTGATCCCAATATTGAGTTGAAATTACAAACCGTTGGTAGTTTAGCCACCATTCTTTCTTCTGCCCTCTTAAAACCACAAAGAATAGTAAAAGTAATTGAAGGGAAGCCTAGACTTAGTAGTAATTATTTGCAAAAGATAAAAGAGCTTTATCTAAGTCATTATCAAATCAGTTTACCAATAAAAACGACTCAATTGAGAATAATAGATCACCCAATTTTTAAAAATATCTCAGGAAGTGTTGCGGTGGAAGAAAATTCAGAAAAAGCTAGCTCTATTTCTAAAGAAATTTTAGCTTCAAATGCTGTTATTTTCAAGAAAAAGAAAAAACATAGTGCTAAAAATTTTTTTTTGCAACCTCCTGTCAAAAAAGAATTAATTAAAATTTGGAATAAAGTTGAGACAGCTCCTCAAAAGCTTAGATTAGATTTAGAGCACGATTTAAAGAATGACTCAGAACTAGATGCAGAGCCGGAAGCTGAAATAAAAGATAAGCTTGATGATAAACAACCTGGATTAATTAACACTCTTTTTAAAAACTATCGCCATCAACAAAAAAAAGAGCACCTGCAAAAGCTAACTAAAAGCACTAAGCTAGGGTTTCGTAAGATCAGAAATCAAAAGTTTTTATTCAGCGGAGGGATATTGATTAGTGGAATTGCTCTGAGTGTTTTAATTTCAGTTGGAATATTTTTTGTAAATCTATCTCGAGTTAAAGGAAGCTTTTTATCTTATTTAGAATCAAGAACAATGCCCATTACGGCTCAGCAGAAAAAACTAGCTGAACTAAAATCGACAACTGGCAAGATCGGGAACAAACTAGCCTTGATTAATATGTGGTTCTCTACCCCGTTTTTTTCTCAAGCCTTTCAACTAATAGAAATTAGTCAGTATGTAGTTGATTTATCTACTCAGATTGAGAGCTTAGAGCAAGCGACTAGCTCTTTTTTTCAACGAATAATGAAACAAGAAGGAGAAGGTTCTTTGGAAGCAGTTAATGAGCAGAGCATTGAAGTTTTTAAAACCCTTTCTTTATTAAATGCTGAGTTAAAAAATTATTCGTTAGATAAATTATCTCCTGAGCAAGTTGAGTTAATTTCTGACTATCAAAATTTAGTTAAAGATCAAGAAAAGAAAATTAATCAATTTCAGCAGCTCTCTCCACTACTACCAGAACTATTGGCTCAGGATGAAGTAAAAACTTATGCTCTAATTTTACAAAATAATCAAGAATTAAGACCAACTGGAGGATTTATCCAAGCGGTAGCGATATTAACTTTTGAGAAAAATTCATTGATAGCCTTCCAAGTTGAAGATGTCTATACTCTAGACCAACAATTAAAAGCAATTATTAGCCCTCCCGATGAAATTCAGAAATTTCTGGGTGAAAAAAAATGGTTTTTAAGAGACAGTAATTGGAGTCCTAGTTTTCCTCAGACTGCTTCACAGATTAAATGGTTTTTAACTAAGAGTATGGGCGTTAATGTTGATGGGGTGATTGGAATCAATCTCAAGGTTTTAGCAGAAACTGTAGGTGTCTTAGATCAGGTTGAAATCGAAGAATATAATGAGGTGCTAACTAAGCGAAATCTTGATGAAAGAATGGAGTTTCATTCAGAGGTTCAACTGGTAGAAACAGCTCAAAATCGAGATTATGCAGAGCTAGTTTTATTTAAAATATTAAATAAAATTCAATCTTTACCCCAAGAACAAGTGGTTCCTCTCCTCTCCTCTTTTACAGAAATGGCTGACTCTAAAGAGTTGCTGTTTACAATTTTTGATAATAATCTTCAAACAACTTTTGAATCCTTGGGATGGAATGGGTCGATGATTGAGCCTGCTTGTCCTACAATTTTCAATGACGATAAATGTTTAGTTGATGTTTTTATGCAAGTTGAGGCTAATGTGGGAGTAAATAAAGCTAATTATTATCTAGAGAGGCAGATTGATCATAGCGTATCTATAACTTCGCAAGAAGTTTCGCATAAACGAGTGATCACTTTTAAAAATAAAGCTCAAACAAATGCCTGGCCAAAAGGCCCCTATAAATCATATGTAAGGTTTTATTTACCCGAGAAATCAGAGTTTAAGAACATAAAAATTAATAATCAAAATGTTAGTTCCGATCAATTGATAATTAAAAATGAGCTTAAGAGAAAAGTTGTAGGAGTATTAATTGAAGTAGCTGTCAAATCAGAATTAAAGCTGGAGTTAGAATATTCATTGTCACATGAATATCAAACACCTTTTACTTATACATTTTTTGATCAAAAACAACCTGGTGCTAGAGATATTTCTCCACGAATTTTTATAAAACACGATCCCGATTTATCCCCTTCCCTGATTGCTCCACAAGCTGAGGTTCAGGGTGACGTGATTATATTTAATCCTTCTAAAGATATGGGTCATTTGTTTGTAGGTGTGTCTTTTGAGTAGATTCTAGGTTATTTTTTCACGTGAACTAGATTAAAAGAAGATCAATTAAAAATTTTCACGTGAAAACTAGTAGACAGTTTCTTGAAATACGATAACCTGATATAATGCCAATCTCATTAGATATTATTTAGTAAAAAAATATGATTAAAACTACGTTTCCTATTTCATCTAGGGACATTATGGGCAAGAAAGTTAATAAATTGCGTGCCCAAAAAATAGTTCCAGGCAATGTATATGTGGCTGGGGGAGAGTCAGTAGCATTACAATTTCCTGAAAAAGAGTTCAATAAACTTCATGAAGAAGTAGGTGATACTGGAGTAGTTTATTTAAAGATCGATGATTCAAAGGAGGACAGGCCAACTTTAATTGACGAGGTTCAAATAGATCCAGTGACTGGAAAAGTTGTTCATGTTTCTTTCAAAGAAGTCGATCTTAAAGAGAAGATTGAGGTTGAGGTTCAAATTGAATTAGTCGGTGAGTTTGATATCAAAGAAGCAGTGATGGTGCAGGTTAAAAATAGCGTTATGGTTGAGGCCTTACCCACAGATTTACCAGAAAAATTTGAAGTAAATATTGAAAATTTAACCGAAATAGGACAATCAATTACCTTGGCTGATTTAGATTTTGATAAATCTAAAATTAGTTTAGTTGAAATTGAAAATGATGAAGATTGGGAAAATCCAGTGGTCTTAGTTCAAGAGCAACGTGAAGAAGAAATAGAAGAAGTGGTGGAAGTTGCTGAAGAAGGAGAGGGCGAGGAAGGGGAAGGCGAGGAAGTTGCTGAAGAAGGAGAGGGCGAGGAAGGGGAAAGTGAAGCAACCAAGACTTCAAAAGATGAAAAATCTCCTAAAAAGGTTGAGAAAAAAGAAGATTAGTTTTCCTGAAAGATATTATTGTTAGGATCAAGATTTTTAGCTTGAGTTAGAAACTCGAGTGCTTTTTGTTCGTTCCCTAAAGATTGATGAACCTTAGCTAAATTTAAGAGCAAATCTCGATGAGTGGGCTGTTTATTTAGCCAGTTTTCTAACTGATTTTTTTGTTCAATAAGTTTAATTTTTGGAGACGGCAATGTTGTTTTTAATGGCGATGAAATAGAAATAAATAAAATAATGGCAGCTATACTAAATATAAAAAAAGAAGCGATTGAGGAACGATAGGGAAAAAGTTTAATGGTAAATAAAAGCAATAAAGAGGGAATAGACGAGATTGCAAGGTATAAAATGAAAAATGGTAAAAATAAGTAGCTCATATGTTTAGTTTGTTAAATTATGGCCAATTGGAAAGAGCAAGAGGTTGATTGTCTTTAATAATTTTTTCCTCTATTAATGATTGCCAAATTGTTTCTGTTACAAAAGGAATAAAGGGGTGAAAGAGTTTGAGAAAAGTAATTAAACCTCTAATTAATGCCTGACGAGAAATTTGGCCTTTTTTTGATTTTTCAATACATTCATCGCAAAACCAATGCCAAAATTCATGATGAAGAGTCTCTGCGGCTAGACCAATCTTAAAATTATTGAGTTGTTGGGTGGTTTTTTGAGTGATTGCAGTTAGTTTTTTTATGTATTCTTCATCTTCAATTCCTGTAGCTTCACTTTTTTCATTTATGAGAATAAAACGAGTCGCATTCCAAAGTTTATTAGTTAAATTGCGAGCTGCTTTGAACTCGCCTTCGCCTACAGATTTGTCCAAACCAGCACTGGAGCGGATTATTAGGGCCATGCGTAGGGCATCTGCGCCGTACTGCTCAATTATTTTTAAAGGATTGATGGTGTTGCCTTTACTTTTACTCATTTTTTGACCTTTAGCATCACGAATTAAACCGTGGAGATAAACGTCGAGAAAAGGAATACCGCCGGTTTTATAAAGTCCCATCATTATCATTCGCATTACCCAAAAAGGGAGGATATCGTAGCCTGTTTCCATGACGCTAGTAGGGTAGAAGCGATCAAAATCATCAGGCTGATTTGTCATGAGAGTAGTGTAAGGCCATTGAGCAGAGCTAAACCAAGTATCAAAAGTGTCAGTTTCTTGAAGGTAGTTTTCTCCTGGCGAAGTGGGGGAGATGACATATTTGACATTAATAGGCACACGTAATTCTTGAAGACCACTTTTTATTTCATTTAGAGAATATTTGCCTTTATATCGGTCTAAAATATCATTTAATGATCCTTCAATGCGCTGGTCTTTTTTGTTTATAAAAATTAGATGAATGCTGGGGTTGTCTACTGAGTACCAAACCGGCATGCGAATACCCCAAACAATTTGGCGACTGATATTCCAATCATGAAGATTTTCCAACCAGTGTTTGAGAATTTTGTCATGGCCAGCACCATGAACTTTGATTTTATTTTCCTCTAAAACCTGAAGAGCTTTTTTAGTTAAAGTTTTGACTTTAATAAAAAATTGGGGGAGAGGTAAGGGCTCAATAACTGTGCCACAGCGATAGCAGACGCCAATATTGTGCTGATAATTTTTATCGACTTTAACCAGTAAACCTTTTTTTTCTAGGTCTTTGACTATCTCCTTGCGGGCTTTTTGTAAATACATCCCTTTATATGGGCCAGCCAGCTCGGTCATGTGACCGCGATAATCTATTACTTGTTTGAGGCCAGGAATTTCGTTTTGGTGACGCTGCCAAACTTCAAAGTCATTGAAATCGTGAGCGGGGGTAATTTTAACCACCCCAGTCCCAAATTCCGGATCTACGTATTCATCAGCAATAACTTTGAGTTTAAAGCTATTAATTAGACCTTCGACTTCAATTTCTTGACCAATGTATTTTTGATAGCGCTTATCATCTGGATGGACAGCAACCGCAGTATCACCAAATTTAGTTTCTGGGCGAGTAGTGGCCAAAGTAAATGGCCCGTACTTTAAGTAGTAGAGAGGAGCTTTTTCTTCTATATGATTGATTTCCAATTCGCTAAAGCCAGTTCCACAGTGAGTACAGTAGTTAACCAATTTCATGTCTCGGTAAATTAAATTTTGATCAGCTAGTTCTTGGAAGGTTTGAGTAACTATTTTTACAATATCTTTATCTAACATAAATTTAAAACGAGACCAATCTAAACTGAAACCTAGTTTTTTAAGTTGAGTTACTGCCACATCGGAATTTTCTTGGACGTAGTCCCAGATCATTTGATAAAGGGTTTCGCGATCAAAATCGAAACGGCTTTTACCATTTTTTTTAAGTTTTTTTTCAAACACAAATTGGGTTTCTATGCCGGCGTGGTCAGTACCGGGCAACCAAAGGGTATCATCCCCCAACATACGATGATAACGAATTAGAATATCTTCAACTACATACATGGCGTGACCCACATGAAGCGGATCGTTGGCATTGGGAGGAGGAAGGAGAATGCAAAAAGGCTTAGGTTTTCCCCCAGTACGTTTGGCTGGCTGATTTTCACTATCGGGATTAAAGACGTTGTTTTTTTCCCACAAATCATAAATTTTCTGTTCATGATCTTGATGTTGGTAACGCTTATCCATGAGAAGAATTATAGCATTAAGAAAGAATGAAGCTAATAATATGATTTATTCGTCAACTAAATACTTTGCTGCCCAAGGTCGATAATTGGAGCTATAAATTTTTTCACTAGTGATTTCACCACTAGCGTTGCGAATGACGTGGGTAAATTTAGCTTTGACACCACCCACTGCCCAATCAATTTGTTTTTTAGTGCCGGTTGGAAGCGATGGGTCTGGATAATATTCTGGTGGAGGAGGGGAGATATAACCCCAAACTTTGTGATCTTTAATCTCGGTAGTGCGACCGTCACTGGTACCATAAATTTCCATTTTCATATATAAGTTTTTACTATCAGTCTCACCGCGAATTAAGATGTGATGATTGGTGTCATTGATAAAACGCAGATCAGTATTGCCGGCGTAAACCGTGGCATCAATGCCTGGTTTAGAGTTGAGCTCATAATAACTAACACGATAGCTGTGGGGAAGACGAAGCGTAACCTCTAACCCAGCGTCCAAGACAGCGCGAAAGGTAGTGGTACTGACTTGGCAAACACCGCCGCCATCTCCAAGCTCAGTTCGACCATCTTTAATTACGTAAGCTGATCGAAATCCGTTTCGAGCCGATACTTCTCCCAAAGCTTTGTTAAAAGAAAATTGTTTTCCTGGAGGAATAATAATGTCGCTAATTTTAGCAGTAGTTAGAGCCACATTATGAATTCGATTAACAATAGAATAGTCATATTCGCTCTCACCAAAGCCAATTCTTTCATTAATCCCCAAATCATTAATATCAGCCAAAGTAATTTTTGGTTGAGTAGTCTTGACTGGAAGATCAAGCTCGAAATTAGATTGATTATGAATTCCAATTGGCGTACCATCGATGTCTTTAGTAGTGAAGTTATTTATAGTATTTGTTAAGAGTTCAATCGTTGGAGTTTGATCTAGCTCTAAACCTTCGCGGTGGGGGATAAATTTATCAACAATCAATGTTTCTTGATTAAACTCAAACTCTGCATTTTGGGCTGGTCTTGACACCACGTCCTTCCAAGATTCAAGCAAAGAAGTCATTATTTCTTGATTGAATCCTTCTGGAAACTCTAAGAGTGAAATCAGTTTTTGATCATTTAGGTCTAGCCTGACATTTTCAGCGCGTAAAATTAGCCTCTTATTTATCAATTTACTGGCTTTTTCTCGAGCTTTGATAATTTGTTCTTCGTTAAGGATAGTGCTAGTTGAGGCAATTTCAGCTTCTAAAGCTTGGGCATTGCCAATATTTGAAAGCATTAATTGGGCAGTCTCTTCGTCTAATAATTTTCTACCTGGTTTTCCTTCGTCAATAATTAAACTAGATGGGTAACCACTGTAATTTAAAATAGCTTTAGGATTATGGCCAATTAAATCAACTTGATTTTTTAATTCTTGAATAAAATTGTTTAACTCAGTTTGATCATAAGTAAGATGAGTTTTAAATTTAAGTGGGTTAAATGTTGCTTTAGTCAGAGTCCAAATTTTTTTGAGAGGGAAACCAACTCTTCCCATTTCATAAGCTTGAGCGATGGCCAGATTATATTCGCGTTTTATTTTAAGCTGAGAAGACGATGAAGCTAGTTTAATATTATCAATTTTAACAACAATGGAATATTCTGGCAGAAACTTGAGCTCTTGTTTTAAGAGTTGTTGGGCTTGGTCTTTGGTTAGACCACTTACATCAATTTCGTCAATTTTAACTCCTGGATAAATTCTGTCTTGAAAAAGAAAGAAAAAAAACATACTGCCACTAATAGTTAAGATAAGAATTCCTAGGAGAAAGCCAATTAACCATGGCTGAATCTTTTCACTTGTGATCATAATCAGGACTACTATATACTATATTCAGTTCCAGTATGTCAGATAAGTCTTTGCCTAAACCAGTCCCACTAAAAGATCCAGTTCCTAAAGTTGGTGGTGGGTCACAAATGCCGCCCTCGGCTAGAGTTCAAGCTCCAGTTCCAGATAAAAAAACTACTCCAGCTACTCC
>CAYREI010000004.1:28363-42327 GCA_964423285.1 uncultured Pseudomonadales bacterium
ATAAAGATTCTCAAAAAAAGAGTAAAACCACCTTTGCTACTGTGAAAGAATCTCCGTTTAAGTATCTACCTTTTATAATAGGAGGATTGATTCTAATTGGAATCATTTGGTTTGTAATCAATAAACTTACGAGTAATTCATCTAAATCAGATTCTTCTGACGCAGCTGATCAAGTTCCAGTAGCTAGAAAAACTGTCCCAGCTGAACAAATTTCTTTAATTTATTGGGGACTATGGGAGCCAGATAATGCTGTGAGAAGTACTCTCGATAAATTTGAAGAAGCCAATCCAGGTGTAAAAATAAGTTATGTAAAACAATCTCATCAAGATTATCGGGAAAGATTGCAAACAGCAGTCTCTTCTGGTAATGGGCCAGACATTTTTAGATATCATGCGAGTTGGACACCAATGCTGTCAGAAGAATTATCTTCTATGCCTCAATCAGTGATGACCGCAAATGAGTATCAGCAAATTTTTTATCCAGTAGCTGCCAAAATGTTAAATATTGAAGGACAAATCGTAGGCATCCCATTAATGTATGAGGGATTGGGTTTGTATTACAACAAAGAAATGATGACAGCAGCTAACTCAGAACCACCCAGTACTTGGGCAGAAGTTAAAATACTAGCTAATAAATTGACAGTTAGAGACGGCAATAATTTAAAGCGAGGCGGTGTGGCAATTGGTAATGCTAGTAATGTTGAACATTTTGCTGATATTTTAGGATTACTTATGCTTCAAAATGGCGCAGATCCAGCAGATCCTTCTTCTAAAGAAGCACAAGACGCTTTGGCTTTTTATACCAATTTTGTCAAAGAGGATAGGGTTTGGGATGACAAACTACCTAGCTCCACAGTGGCGTTTGCCAGGGGAGATGTTGCGATGATGCTAGCTCCTAGTTGGAGAGCTCACGAAGTAAAAACCATTAATCCAAATTTAGCTTTTGGGATTGTGCCAGTGCCTCGTTTAGGAGATGATCGCTTGGCTTGGGCAAGTTTTTGGGCCGAGGGGGTGAGTAGTAAGTCTAAAAATAAAGATAAATCCTGGGAACTATTGAAGTTTTTAAGTTCTAAAGAAATTCAACAAGAACTTTATAATTCTCAAAGCAAGATTAGACCTTTCGGAGAAATTTATTCTCGAGTTGATCTAGCCAACGATCTAGCCGGAGATGAACTAGTATCACCATTTTTAGAAGATGCTCCAGCAGCTTCTAGTTGGTACTTGAGTTCTTATACTCATGATAATGGAATTAATGATTTATTAATCAAATATTATCAAGATGCTATCAATGCAGTTTTAAACGGCGAATCAATTGAAAAGGCTTTAGAAACAGTTACTATTGGGACTAAACAAATTCTTCGTCAATACGGGGTAGAATAAGCCCATGCCTATTCATAGGGGGACGGCAGTTTTGCTTACCATAGCTTATGTTGATCAATTCAACTTTCCTTTAACTGAAGAAGAGATATCTCGTCGTTTAATAAAAGTTTCTTTAAGCAAGGATCAGCTAAGAGAGAACCTAGTATGGCTGAGAGAGATTGGTTTAATTGAATCTCGCCATCAATTTTGGAAATTAAACTTTGGTAGCGCTGATTGGAAAACTAGACCAAATAGAGAAAAAATTTCTCAAAAGAAATGGCATGAAGTAAAAGATTTAGTACGCGCGGTAGACTGGATTCCTTGGATTAAAGGCATAGCTGTGACCGGCTCTTTGGCTGTTAATAATGTGACACCTGATGGCGATATTGATCTAATGATAGTTGTAGCTTCTAGAAGACTATGGTTGTCTCGAATTTTAGTATCTCTGTCAACTTTATGGGCAGGTAAGCGTCGAACTTGGTATGGAAATGAGAAAGATAGCTGGTGTTTTAACCTCTGGCTTGATGATCAACATTTAAAGCTCCCTCAATATAAAAGGAACTTATATTCAGCCTACGAGGTTTGTCAGGCTAAGTGGGTTTTAGATAAAGCTGAAATAAAGAAAACTTTTTATAAAACCAATTCTTGGGTGGAAGATTTTTTGCCTCATTATTTCTTTAATAATTATAAGAATAGTTCTGCTATTTCAGAATTTAAATCAAACAAATGTCGACCAGCGCCAGTTTTACGTTTTATTGGTCGAAAATTTCTAGATTTGCTAAATTTATTAATTTTTATTCCTCAATATTGTTATATGTATCCGCACATGAGTAGGGAAAAGGTGAGTTTAGATAGTGCTTATTTTCATCCTCGCAGCACCAAGGGTCAAATTTATCAGCGTTGGTATAATTCTTTGCAGCAGTTATGGAAGAAATAAAACTTTTTATTCAACAAGCTAGAAAGCACGGGCAGCGAGTAGTTTTAGTTACTGGCGTTTTTGATATTCTTCATCAAGAACATCAAAAATTTTTGGCTAAAGCAAAAAAAGTTGGAGATGTGCTGATCGTGGGCATAGAGTCTGATGATCGAGTTAAAAAAATTAAAGGAGCTGATCGTCCAACCAACAATGAAAAAGAAAGATTAAAAAAACTTCGACTTTTTTCAGATATAGATTTGGTTTTTATTTTACCGGAAAAGTTTAATACTACTCAAGAACACTTGGCTTTATTGAAATTAATCCAGCCACAAATTTTGGCTGTTTCTTCTCACACTCCGTTTTTAGACCAGAAGAGAAAACTAATCGAGTTAGTTGGAGGTGAATTAAAAATAGTTCATCAGTTTAATCCTAAAATTTCCACTTCTAACTTTTTATCTCAGCTTAATCAAAAAAAGTGATAAGCTATGGAAAGTTATTAAATATGGCTAAAACTAAAACTACTTATAATTGTCAGAGTTGTGGAGCCAGTCACCCCAAATGGCAAGGGCAGTGTGCTCAGTGTGGTGAATGGAATACTCTTGTAGAGGAAGTGGTAGAGTTGGCCCCCAAGGGCTTTGCAGCTGTTAAAACTCTTTCTAAGACTGAGGTTAAAAATAAATTGGTTAGTTGGAGTCAAGTTAAAGCCAAAAAACACGACAATCAAAGAATTTCTACTCAGATTGGAGAATTTGATCGGGTGCTTGGGAGTGAAGGAAAAAAGAAAGGCATTGTTCCTGGAGCAGTTATGCTTTTGGGTGGAGAGCCAGGCATTGGTAAAAGTACACTTTTAACTCAAGTGGTGCTAAATCTAGTTGATGGTCAGCTAGAAAACCCGATATTTTATGTTTGCGGTGAAGAAAGCCCACAGCAAATTGATTTAAGAATCAATCGAATTTTAGCTAAAGAACAAAAAAAGATCTCAAAAAAATCCCTGGAGTTTGTCACCACCACTGATGTGGATGAACTAGTAGAAATTATTAAAATTGAGCAACCATCGTTGGTAATAGTGGATAGTATTCAAGCAATGACTACCCAAGAATTATCCGGTGCGCCTGGTAGTGTGGGGCAGGTAAGGGAATCAACTAATAGGTTGGCTGAGGTTGCTAAAAGATTACATATCCCGATGTTTTTAGTGGGTCATGTGACTAAAGAAGGAACTATTGCTGGACCCAAAACTCTTGAACACATTGTGGATGCAGTATTAGAATTAAGTGGGGAAAGAACAGGGGAATTAAGATTATTGCGCACTTTAAAAAATCGCTTTGGAGCTACTGATGAGGTGGGGGTTTTTAGAGTAGATGAAGTTGGGTTAGCAGAAGTGAGTAATCCTAGTGAGTTTCTATTAGAACATGCTAAAACTACAGAGCCAGGCTCAGCTACCACTTGTGTAATGGAAGGTACTCGGCCGTTATTAATCGAGGTTCAGGCTTTAATGGTGAAATCAAAGTTGGCGATGCCACGACGGGTTGGTCGTGGGATAGATTTATCTAGAATTCAAGTTTTGGCAGCTGTTTTACAAAAACACTGTAAACTTCCTATGGGAAGTTATGATATTTTTCTGAGTGCTGCCGGAGGCTATAAAGTTACTGGAACAGGAGTTGATCTTGGTTTAGTGATGGCATTAGTCGGTTCTTTAAAGAATAAATCTTTACCCAAAGACTCGGTTTTTATTGGAGAAGTAGGTTTACTGGGAGAAATTCGTCAGGTTAATTATTTAGATCGGCGGATTAAAGAAGCCAAAAGACTAGGATTTAAGAAAGTTTACTCGAAAAAAACCCACAAAAGTATCAAAGAATTATTAGCGGCAATTAATTTGTAAGAAAGAATTAAGAAATTCTTGTTAGTTTGGTGTTACCAGCTAGTCCTTGAATTAATACCCAGGCCTCTTCTTCAGTTAGTGTGCTTTTATCATTTAACTCTACGGTAACGGAAATTTTTGTTTTCTCTTTACTCCGATCAGTTTTGCGCGTGGCATCTACAACGCCTTTTTCTGCTTTTAGTTTTTGAAGTATGGAAAACCATCCTATACTACCAATACTACCAATCTTTTTTTTATTGTGCTCTAAATTAATAGTCATTTCTTTTTTTGGCATATTTTTTTATTTATATAATATATTCAAATTATATCATAATATAGTAGGGGTAAAGGTAACTTTATTTATTAGCTTTTCTTCTTCGCGTATCGCTCTCGACTAACCTGGATGACTTTATTTTTGTTTTTATTACTACTTTTGGCTAGGGACAAAGTTCTAGCAGGGAAAGGTTGAGATAAAATCCCATCTACAGTAATCTTGTTAATAATCTGGTATCGACCCAGAGAAACCAAATCTTCTGTAGTAAATTTTTGACCATATTCTTTTTCAAATACACCTGCGTCTTCCGCTCCCATGACAAAACTAGCAATGTTTCCACAGTTACCAAAAATCGCCTTTTGGACTTCTTCGGGAATTTGAGCAATATATTGATTGGCTAGTAGTAAATTTAATTTATACTTTCGTGCTTCAGAAAGAATTTTGATGAATGAATCTGTCGCAAAGTTTTGGAATTCATCTACATAAAGATAGAAATCACGACGCTTCTCTTCATCTATATTGACCCGGCTCATCGCAGCTAACTGAATTTTAGTAATAAGCATGGCTCCAAGAAGGGTTGCATTATCTTCGCCAAGTTTACCTTGAGATAAATTGACTAGCAAAATCTTTCCTTTGTTCATCACGTCATCAATACTAAATGAGCTAGAAGAAGCATTAACTACGTTTCTGACTAGTGGAGAAGAGACAAATTGACCAACTTTATTAAGAATGGAAGCAATTTGCTGAGTTCTTTCACGTTGATGAAGCTTATTAAACTCATCAACCCAGAAGCTTTTTAGGATTGGATCATCAAGATTTTCGATAGTTTTTGCTCGATATTTTTCATCAGTTAAAAGTTTTAGGATGTCAGATAGTTTAGCCTGAGGAATCTTTAGTAGGGTTAATAAAGCATTGCGTAAAATATATTCTAATCTTGGCCCCCAAGAGTAACCATATAATTTTTTGAAAACAGAGATAATACCAGAAGCAATCAATTCACGATGTTCAACATTTTCACCTTCAAAAAGATTGATCTGTACTGTCCGGTTTGTATCGGCAGGATTAAAGTAGACTACGTCATTAATTCTATGAGACGGAATGTAGTCAAGCAATGTTTCTACTAAGTCACCATGAGGATCGATCACGCAAATTCCCTCATTTCTTTTTAGATCGTTAATAGCCATGTTAGCCAGGAGGGTAGACTTACCAGTCCCAGTTTTTCCGATTACATACATGTGGCGGCGGCGATCTTTTCTTTTAATGCCATAAACATGAGTTGTATTTTTATAATCAGTCCTGGCAAAAGGATTAATTTCATTTTTTAGCTTAGAATCCATTCGAGTGGTAACAATCGGTAGGTTTTCTGGAGGTTCCCCGAGTAAATTTTTACCCCAGGCTACATTGGGTACACCTTTAAGACTTTCATTGGGGAAATGATAAAGAGTTGCCAGCTCATCTAAAGAGAGGTGCTGTTTGGGTGTTAAGCCAAAACAGCGTTTATACATAACATCGGCAAATTTATTTTTACAGAGATAAATTTTTCTTAATATCAGCTCATTACCCTCACTTTGAGATATGGCTCTAAGACTACTGGCAATAGTTTCTAATAAAAGAAGACTTCTTTTATTCTTCTGAGTTTTAACAGCTACACGAATAGAGGTTTTTAAAGCTCTAGTGCTAAGTTTTTTTTGAATTAAAGCTTTTTGAGGATGAGAGCCAGATTTTTTAGCTAAATCAGCTAGTTCTTCAAGCTGAGTGCTTTTGCCTTGAATTTGAGAAAAGCCAGTTCTTTTCCAGCCGTCGCCATCATCTCCAACGATAAATTGAATCACCATCTCTTCATTAGCTTGAGATTTAGATAGAGCAGAGAGCATTGAAGCGAGTGGATCTACTTCAGCAAAGTCCTGATAAGTTTTGAGAGGTAAGTATTGCTGGTTTTTAAGCTTAAGACTACCCAAACTAAGATATGTAGGAGAGGTTTGCTCTAAATCTCTTGAAAATAAGGATTTCAAAGGGTCAACCTCAAGCTCAGAAATTAAAGCTTCAGGGTAGCTGGCATTAATTGCACCTTTAATGTATTCGCTTAGGCGATAGGGAGTATAAACTTGAAAATAAATAGTTTGATTGCTGACAATTAATTCAAAGCTCAAATGTTCATTTTTTTGTATTAATTTCCACCACCATTCGTCATGTAGTTTGGGAAAGGTTGAAAAAAGCTGAGCAGCAGCTTCAGCAGTTTTTTGATTATCTTGACTGGTTCTGATTTCTAAAAGAATGTGTGAGGCGGGCATATAGATATTATAGCGGGTTATTTATTATTGAAAGGAGATGTAATTTTGGATAAGACGAATCTTTACCGAATAAGTTTACTATTACTTTTCAACATTAGTTATTTAATTATTATGCCTGTGGATAAGTAGTTAATTCTTATCGATAATTTGTTATTATATAACAATATAGGATAAATATTAAGATAGTTATAGGTCTTGACAGTTAATAGGAAATAGTTATACTTGAGATAGATTTTAAAATATGCACAGCATTTTTCGCACCTACTACTTTTTCTTCGCTTTACTCAAAAAAGATAGGGTTCGAAATAAAAAAAGCATTATTACCGCTGGGCAGAGCCACGAATAATAATGCTTTTTCTGTTAGAGAGAAAGATGGTCTTTGCAGAACATCTGTAACTCGATGGTGATTACGCTAACAGCTTTTTATATCAGTGTAAATTGGATCTTATTGTAGTAAAATATAAACAAGTGAAACAAAATGGCTGTTGAGTGGAGGTTCGGCCGTTGGGCAGGCTGCCGAGTCTCCACTCAGCATCTATTTACTCAAGAAGAGACTTTTTTCTACCTCGATAAATTTAATCCTATAATTTTGACTATTGAGTCATATTTTGATATAATAATTGATCTTTTGATATGCAGATAAACCTCTCTCTTTTTCCCAGTTTTTTAAGGATTTCTTTTGCTCAGACAAGATTGCTTTTAGTGG
Organism: uncultured Pseudomonadales bacterium; assembly: GCA_964423285.1. Taxonomy (GTDB): domain Bacteria; phylum Patescibacteriota; class Microgenomatia; order UBA1400; family PJMF01; genus JABBGTR01. Next base: position 35,767 of record CAYREI010000004.1, read on the forward strand.
GGAGTGAATATAATCGACCCAAACCAGTCTTAATTTTAAATTTAGCTGATCAGCATCAAAAAAGTTTTAAAAAATCGTTTTTTACTAGAACACTCAATGCTTTTTTAATAATTATTTCCACTTTGTCTTTTTTAACGGCGGGACTGTTGATGGTACCAGACATATACTATCGAGTTTTCCCAGCTGATATTCAGCCAATTATGACTTTAGAAAAGAGAACTCCATTGGGGGGAGACTTTGATCAAGGTACTCAAGAAAAGAAGCAGCTAGTTGAGGAAAAATTGGCTTTACCAATTAAAAACAGTAATCTCCCAACTGGGAGTTGGCTAATTATTCCTCGAATCGGGGTTAGAACTGAGTTTAATTCTACTCTAGCTCCAGCTGAAGCTTTAAAACAAGGCGTATGGATGGCTCCAGACTACGGCAAACCAGGGGATGAATATAATTTACCCATCATTCTAGCTGCCCATCGATTTGGTTGGGATTGGTGGTGGCAGACCGATTATTGGAAATATCATTCTTTTTATAATTTGCCCGAGTTAGAACCAGGCGACATGGTTGAAATTATTGCCGATCAGCGCAAATGGATTTATGAAATTTATGCTGGCGAGCAGGGGGAAGAAATTACTGACTATGAAGCTAATTTAATTCTATATACTTGCAAGTTTTTGAATTCACCTTTAAGACACTTTCGTTATGCTCGTTTGATCAATTTAGATCAGAATACTCAGACTTAGGTTGACTTTTAAGGGAGTGCTTGCGATAATAGGCTGGTTCCTATCAAGGAAATTTTAACTCCCTTCAAAAAAAATAAGAGTATGCAATTTTAGTTCGGGTAGTAAGTAATAATAATCTTCAATAATTCTATGTTAAATAAAAACACTGCTGACGATTTAGTCGGCGCACCAATAAAAAGTACTTCAGCTGTAGAAAAACCAGCTCAACCAATTAAGACTATGATTAATCCCAAGCCCGTGCCAGTAATGCCACTCAATGGTAAATCTGATACTCATAAGGTTAAAGCAATTAAACCTGATGGAAAGAATATTCCCGATATGAATGCTCCTACTAAAACCACTTGCGGTATTCTTGAGATTAGAGACGGACATGGCGTGCTTAGGGTTGGTTATGCTGGAGGACGAAAAGATGCTTACATTTCTAATTCTCAGATCAAGCGTTTTCGTTTGAGAGAGGGTGATGAAATAGAAGGCCCATCTAGAGAACCTAAAGATAACGAGCGCTATTGGGGATTATTAAAAGTAACTAGAATTAATGGGATGTCAGTAGAGGAATTTCTCAAGCTAGATAGAGCAGATTTTCATCGGTTAACTCCAGTTTATCCTGATGAGAAAATTAATCTTGAAACAGGAGAAGAGCCGTTGTCTTTACGAATAATTGATTTGATTGCTCCAATTGGCAAAGGGCAACGCAGTTTAATTGTTTCTCCTCCCAAAGCAGGCAAGACGACTCTTCTAAAAGATATTGCTGTTGGCGTAGCTAAAAATCATCCTGAAATGCATATCATGGCAGTTTTGGTTGGAGAAAGACCAGAAGAAGTGACCGACATTCGTCGTCATATTGATACCATTACTAATGGGAAAGGCGAAGTTGCCTCAAGCAACTTTGATGAAAACCCTGAGTCCCAGTGTGCTGTGGCTGAATTAGCTTTAGAAAGGGCCAAGCGAATGGTTGAAACGGGCAGAGAAGTGATTATTTTATTAGATTCAATTACTCGTTTAGCTAGAGCATATAATTTATCCATTCCTACATCTGGTAGAACTTTGTCCGGTGGGTTTGATCCAATGGCACTATTTCCACCCAAGAAGTTTTTTGGTGCAGCTCGTAATTTTGAAATTCCAGGTTCATTAACTATTGTTGGGACTTCTTTAGTAGAAACTGGCTCTAGAATGGATGATTTAATTTACGAAGAATTTAAGGGTACTGGTAATCAAGAGATTCATCTTAATCGCCATTTAGCAGAACGCAGAATTTATCCAGCGATTGATGTCCAAAGGTCTGGTACCAGAAGGGATGATCTCTTATTTGATAATATTACTTATCAGTCTGTCCTCACTTTGCATCGAATGCTAGATATGTTAAAGGATGACGAAGAGCGAACTTCAACCATTATTTCTCAGCTGAGAAAAACTAAAAGTAATAAAAAGTTTTTAGTTAGTCTTAAACAAGGGTAAAATAAGGTTGAGACTATGTCACGTTTACAGATTCGTTTTAAGATACCAGCCGTGTTAAAAGATTGGAACAATTTTTTAAAGTTTATTATTCGATATTTTCGTGGTCGTGGCTATAATTGGTTTTCAACTTTTGAGTTGGGTAAAGGCGCTATTGTAGATTTACTCTATAAAAAGCGCGGTAAATATGCTCGCCCCTTTTTGCATTTTGGAACAATTGGTTTGACTTTTATTGTAATTACTTTTGGACCAATAGTTTTGTCTCAGTCTGAAGATGAAGGTCGAGGGGAAATGGTAGGGGGAGTGTTGACTGCTTCGGCTTATGTAACCGATTTCAATACCCTGCAAGCAGAGGAAGTAAGACAGTATCGCGGTGGAGAAATCATTATTCATTCTGTAGCAGAAGGCGAGACAGTGTCTAGTATTGCTCAGCGCTACGGTTTACAGATGACCACTGTTATGTGGGAAAATAATTTAACTGAAACCAGCAAAATTAAGCCTGGTCAGGAATTAAAAATTTTACCTTTAGATGGTATCCGTCATAAAGTTTCTCGAGGAGAGACTATTGTTTCAATTGGTAAAAAATATGGATTAGAGGGATCTGAGATTCAGGTGATGGTTGATTATCCTTTTAACGAATTTCTTAATGATGAAACATTTGATTTAGCTACTGGTCAATATTTGGTAGTGCCAGATGGAGTTAAAGCTAGTGTTACTAGTACCACTGGGCGGGTGGCACGTCAGATCCAAATTACTCCAGATGCAGGTAGCGTAACTGCTACAGGCAGTTTTGTCTGGCCAGCCACTGGCAGAATTACTCAAGGATATCGTTTTTATCACAAAGCAATTGATATCGCCAATAAAGGTGGAAGTACTATCCTGGCAGCTGATAGTGGTACGGTCATTGGGGCTGGATGGTTAGATGGTTATGGATATGGAAATCGAATTATTATTGATCATGGCAATGGCTATGTGACTTTATATGCTCACTTGAGCACAGTCCAAGTTAAAGCTGGCCAGAAAGTTAATCGCGGTGATTTAATTGGCCGCATGGGTAGTACTGGTCGCTCTACCGGCACCCATTTACATTTTGAAATCAGACAGGGCGGAGTATTATTAAATCCACTTAGTTTTTTAAATTAAGAAAGATAAATTGTGATTGATCTAGTTAAACTTCATCTTCAAGCTGGCAACGGCGGAAATGGTCGAGTGGCCTTTCGTCGGGAAAAGTATGTTCCTAAAGGTGGACCATCGGGTGGTGATGGTGGTGATGGTGGCAATATCATTATTCAAGGCGCAGACAATCTTAGTTCTCTTCAATATTTAACTGGAGTTAAAGAGTATGTAGCTAAAGCAGGAGAGTCTGGCGGAAATCAGAAAAGAAAAGGATCCAAAGGGGAAAATATAATTATCAAAGTTCCTGTAGGAACTAGGATTTGGTTATTGGCAGAAAATGAAGTTAGTCAAACTCGTCGTCAACGCTACAGTCTGGACTATAAGTTAAATCGGGATGAGGTGGAATTTGAGAAGTATTATCTGCCCCCAACAGGAGGAACTATACCTCCATATCCATTGAATGAAGTTATTCCAATTTTGTCTGATCACGCCCAATTAAAAAATCAACTTAAAGCTTTAGAATCAGTGATTAATAGTTCTACAGATATTTTAAAAGACATTGATTTTAAAAAACTCCCCAAACAGCATTTAATGGAAATTACCACCGCAAATCAGCAGTTGGTGCTTTGTCAGGGAGGTTTCGGCGGACGAGGAAATAGTGCTTTTAGAGGTCCTGCAAATACTACTCCTACAGAGGCAGAGCAAGGGACTTTAGGCGAACATAAAGTAGTAGTTTTAGAACAACTATTATTGGCTGATATTGGTCTGGTTGGTTTTCCTAATGCTGGCAAAAGTACTTTGATTTCAGTTTTAACTCAAGCTAGACCTAAAATAGGCAATTATCCTTTTACCACTCTTGAGCCTCATCTAGGAGTGATGACGATTAAAGATAAAGAAGTAGTAGTGGCAGACATTCCAGGATTAATTGAAGGTGCAAGCCAAGGCAAGGGTTTAGGCCATGCTTTTTTACGTCATGTTGAACATTGTCGCTTACTTTTGTTTGTGTTGTTTTTAACAGAGGAGGCAGTGTTTAATGACGAACTATCAATTGCTAAAAAAGCTAAGCAGATTTATGAACAGTTTGTTAAATTACATCTGGAATTAGGTGAGTATGGTCAAGAATTAATCAACAAACCTTACTTGGTGGGGGTGAATAAACTTGATATTTACTCGACTGAGTTGATTCAGGCCATTAAAGATATTTTTGCTAAAAATGATCAAGAGATTTTTATTTTTAGTGCTGCAACTAAAGAAAAACTTGACTCTTTGTTAGATGCTTTAATAGGCAAGTTAGGGTAGGGCTTGGTCGCTGGCTGGTGTCACCGGTTGTTGTTTATCTAGTCCTAAGTTTTCTTCAATTAAAGATGGCTGTTGAATATCTGCTGTATTTTCTTCAATTTGAGTTGTTTGTTTAGCTAAAATTTCTTTGACCGTGGTCAATTCTTTGGCTGCTATTTGATAGTCTTGGCTGTTAGGCTCGATTAAAACCAAGACGTTTTCATAGGAAATTACTGCCGCCTCAAATTTTTCTTGTTTAATTAAAGCATTGGCTAAATTGTAATGAGCATTGGCGTGATTTGGTTTAAGTTGAACAGCTTGGGCAAAGAGTTGCTCAGCTTGATTAAATTGACCCACTCCATAAAAGATACTACCCAGGGCAATTCTCAAATCTGGATTAGTAGGTGAAGTTTGAATGGCTTGGACATAAGAATTAACTGCCCACTGATCAGCACCAGTAGCTACGCCGGTAAGATTATTATATATCTGGGCTAGAATCTGCCAGTTACGGACGTCAGCCGGCTGAAGCTCAGTCGCAGCCCGACCTTCTCTAATTGATTGCTGAATAAGTTGAATTACATTAGCTTGCTCATCTTTAGTTGGCTCAGTTTTATTGGCTAAGGCAGTTGCTAATGAGAAATTAGTAAGTGCATAACGGCGACGATAATTAGCTAAATAAGGATTGAGATTTATGGCGCGTTGTTGAAGTTGATACATTTCAACAATTTGATTACTTTGGCCAGCTTGATTAGCTTTAAAAAAAGTGTAGTTGGCGGCGGTAGCTCGACCCAAGCCATAACTACCAAAAGCAAAACTGAGCAATAATATGATTCCTAAAAATTGAGCAGTTAAATGATTAAGTTTAATTTGGTTAAATTGATGCTCTGGTAATGATAACCAGGCAGCCAAAACTAGGCCAAAGAGAATTAGTAATGAAGTAAAGGGTGGCAAAACTAATTGTGTTGCTAATAAAGTTAATAGCATCCAAGTCACTGGCGAATTTTTTAAAGAGGAGTTGTTTTTAACCTGTTTAAGTATTTGTAATACCAGCCATATCCAGCTGGCTAAACCGAGCATGCCAGTTGAGACAAGAAGGGTTAGGGGTAAATTATAGCCTTGAGTAAATTGAACATTCCACAACTTGGTTTGGTTTAACCAGGCAGGTTTAAATTGAGTGTAAGCCAAATGATAGTTATTGGGCCCAACACCTAAAATGGCGGTTCGAGGTACACGCAGCATATCAACGGCCACCGACCAACTTGCAGCTAAAGGGGGGAGTGTTGATGAAAATGGTTGTGCGGGTAAGGATGAGTAAAGATTGATCCCAAAGCCAGCAGCAATGACAGCACTTATTATCCAGGCAAATAGAGTAGTTTTTTTACTTTTTTTAAAGTCAATAATAATTGAAGCAATATAACCAATTAAGATGATTCCTAAAAATTGAGCAGCAACAGTAGGGGATTCTACTAAGTTAAATAATAGATTATGAGTGAAGTCAGTTTTAAAGATGGCATTGTAAATCCAGCTCGGTCCGTAGCCAATAAACTGAAGAATAGATAATAGGCTCATCAAGGCAGTACTAACTCCTAAAATTTTGATAAAAACTCGAGTAAAATTTTTATCTACTAGCTCTTTTCCCAGACCAGCAATCAAAATTAAACTCAGATAAATACCACCAAATCCCAGTAAGTTATTAACTGGATAGCTATTAGTTAATAACACCGCAGCAGCGATGATTACTCCAAAAACTGTCAAGATAGTGGCGAATGGAGATAGGGTAAGACTGATAGTTTTTTTAGTTAGCATCTTGATGCCCATTAGCGCTAAGAGTATTAAAGCTGTTGATAAAGCCAAAAGTTGTTTAGTTTCAGTTACGAAAGTTTCGCCCAGAGGTAAGACTAATAAAGGGAGTAGCACAGTGAGAGTTAATAAAACCGCAGAGCCTAATTTTTTCATGGTGTTCTTATTCAAGCAGTCT
>CAYREI010000005.1:0-39979 GCA_964423285.1 uncultured Pseudomonadales bacterium
TTCTTAAAGCTATTGGAGCTAAAGATAAAGATATTTTAAGTCAATTTCTTATAGAATCACTTGTTCTCACTATTTTAGGGGGGGTAATTGGAATATTGCTTGGCATGGGAGCAGCATTCATAGCATCTTCATTTATGAGTATTCCATTTATTATTAAGCTGTCTTCAATCTTAATATCCTTTATAGTTTCAGCTAGTATAGGTATACTTTTTGGCTATTATCCAGCTAAAAAGGCTGCTAAGTTAAATCCCATTGATGCGTTAAGGTACGAGTAAATTTAAATATTTATTTAGAAAACCTCTTTACTAAAAAAGAAATAGGTTCCAACACCGTCCACTAGTCCCTGCAAATAGATCAAAATATATCTTTTATTATCAAATAATATTTTTTAGATTGGGTATAATATCTTTTATATATGGGAAAAATATATTTTGTTCGTCATGGAGAGAGCGAGGCAAATGTAAGGCGTACATTTGCAGGTCAGAGAAATAATTCACCATTAACTGAATTAGGTCGGCAACAAGCTGAACAAGCTGCGTTAGACTTGTTGAATCATAATTTTGAAATTGATCGAATCATTACCTCGCCACTAGCAAGATCCCGCGAAACTGCCGAGATAATTGCTAAACAAGCAAAATTGAGCGTTAGGGTAGAAATCGACGAGAGAATAGCAGAGTACGACATGGGAGAGCTAACGGGAACTGCTTATCACAAGATCACTTCTGAGGAGTTAGCTGCTTCTGTGGGAGCAGAGAATCCGCATGTATTTCAAGATCGCGTGCATAATTTGCTAAATGAACTAGCGCAAAAAGAAGATAATGTATTGATAGTCAGTCATGCTGGCGTGGGTAGAATAATTGAAGTAACAAAGAAAAACCTAGACCCCAACAGTTTTTATGATCTCGCTCCATTACCAAATGCAAAAATTATTGTGATTAAGTGAGTTAAACTTTGAGCAATAGGTTTCAACATCGTCTACGCACCTCTGCAGCGATATATTTTGATATAATGAAATTGTGTTTAGACTTAATTCTGAATGGTATTTACCCAAACTAGCCCCTGACATTGCCGTTGATAAAAATGGTGAGATATTTGAGTTATTGCGCAATCTCCAAATCTTCGCTTATTTTATGGTTAGGTATGCATCCAGTCATATTCCTAAAGATCATAAATCACACGACTCATATACGGGTAAAGACCTAATTAATCCAAAGACTAATAAACATTTTACAATTGATTACTTAGTTAATAATAAAACTTTAGTGTTAAGTCCTGAGAATTTAGATAAATTAAAAAATGGGTCTACAGCTGGAATAGAAGGCAGAGAATACATTGTTGCTTTAGTTACAATTGCTTTATATAAAGAATTGTATTTAAACTGAAATAGGTTCCAACATCGTCCACTAGTCCCTGCAGCGATATAGTTTGATATATATTGATAAAACTCAATTAAATTTGTAGAATGTATGAGTTATAAATTTTCTAAAGTTAGAAATGAATTTATGTCAGGTATAAAAGTTGGACATGAGGCAGGTCAAATTCCTCCAGAAGATGCCTGGACCTTACGGAAACTAGGTGTTGTTCCTGACAGCAATGGAGATTATAAAGAATTTTTGTTACGAATTTATTTTTGGAAACAACAATATTTACATGACTTAGCACAGAATGATAGTGATATTAGTCAGTCAGAAATTGATAATTTGCTGCTAACGCTATATAGATTGCCAGAATTAGCTTCAGTATTCATTCAATCAATGAATAATCAAGAAAAAATTCCATTTTATAGAAATGGACAAGATCCTAGAATTTTCAATGGAATATATTTCGGAAGAGGGGATGGGGATCATGAACTAACTTTGTCTACTCGTGCCTTTAATGCACTTTTGAGAGGCAAGCTCGTGGTAGAAGTGAATGGTTTTATGCATGCCGAAGATTTAGCAAAACTATCTCTAATAGAATTAGAGTCTGCTAGAACTATCGGTCCAAAAACAATTGAAGTGTTAGAGTCTTTTTTATCAGACTTACAGAATAAACTTGGATTAGATGTAAATGAGTTAGATAAATAGGTTCGAACATCGTCCACTAGTCCCTGCAGTGATATAGTTTGATATATATTGATACTTTTTCAACTAAGTTTGGTATAATATTTAATTATTAACTCTATCTGAAGTTGGAGAAAGTTGTATGAGTAAAAAAGAGACACTTAAATTAAATCCAAATCCAAATCAATACACTCCTGAAGAAGAAGCTTATTTGAGAAGAATGGCAAAAATACTTCCGCCACGCTATGGAATAGGTAAAGATAAGAGTAATAATAACATCGTGCTTTTTTATTTGAGTGAGATTGTAAAAACATATCCCGAGAATGTTACCGAAGAAGAGATTCTTGAATACATACAGGAACATCAAGCAAAACTGATAGAATCAGGTGATGACTTCATGTATGGTGAGAGTACTCCACCCCCAGGCTATTAACGCCTTTAAACAGTATTTGTCAGGTTATCGCATCCCACAATCCAGGTTCCAACACCGTCCACTAGTCCACTCGTGCCATATTTCAAATAAATAAAAAAGTTTCAAATCAGTCACTATTTTAAAATGATCCTTACTCATCATTTAAATTTAAGTCTAGAAGATTGGTCAAACTATTATTTTAGCTTATCTTTTTTCCTGATTTTTTGAATTATTTTTCTATTTTTTGGTAAAATCAACATCTTTTCTAGTTTTCCCAGTAATATTATGCAGATAGTCTTATTATCATAGACCCCATCATCTCCTTCATCTTCTGGCGGTTTTGAATGTTTAATTTCATTGTTCATTTAATTGTATTATACAAAATAAGTGGAGTAGGTTCTAACTACCACCCATTAATCCTTGTAATGATATAGTTTGATATATATTGATAGAATTCTGTTATAATATAATACATCTTTTACAAATTAAAAAATTGGAGATTTATGACAAATAAAGAAGTATATAAATTAGCAGAGGACCCAAATTATCAAGCTTTTGAAAAGATGGAAAAAAGTGGTAAATTTGATGGTTACAAACCAGGTACTTGGATTGCAATTTTAAATGGGCTTGTATTTGCCTCAAATATTGATAAAAATAAGTTGTCCAAAATAATATCTAGAGAGACAGATGAGACAGATGAGTCTTGTTTTATTGAACAAGTTAACATTGAGAAAAAAGATATATAAATGGACTGAGCTTATTTGGGAATGGATAGCGTGAGCTAAATAAATTAATTTGAAAGAACCTATGTTTGAAGAAAACGAATACCCTGTTAAAAAAGAAAGAGTAGTGAGGAGACCTCTCAATGAAGGGGAAATAGAAGCAGAGATTGAGCGTCTTTCTAATGGGGTATTTAAGTCTATATCAGATGGTCCATGGGTTGAGTCTGTAGATGAGGACAGAGAAGTAACTACCTTTTCTTACCGAGGAATTAATTTGCCTGGATATACTTTTGAACTTTCATGGAAAGAAGTCCAAGGTTCTTCTTTAGAAAAGAATGAGGAAATGTCTCCATTACCATAATAAAAAACGAAAATAGGTTCTAACATCGTCCACTAGTCCCTGTAGCGATATAGTTTGATATATATTGACACTTTTATTGTCTAGTTTGGTAGAATATATTAATTACTAATTCTATTTAGAATTGGAGGAAGAATGAGTTTTAAATCCCCAGAGGGTTATAAAAGCGATAAAAGTATTGAAGAGACGGGAGGTCCTTTCTTTTGGAAAGGAAAAATTATTAAGTTTTTAAAAAATTGTGGTGTTGATGAAAAAGTTATTGTAGCTATTTTATGCCCAAAAGAAGATTCAAAAGAGAAAAAAGATGGACCTTGTCCACCATTACCATAATAAGAAGCGAAAATAGGTTTCAACACCATTCGCTTATTTTATTTGATATAAGTTTTAAATTTTCTGGTATACTTCTTTTTTCGTTTATTTATTAAATTTAAACATTTTTTATTAAAGGAGTTGATGTGTCAGGAAAAGAATCTGAAGCTAATCCATTTCAAGTCAACAATGTAGAGATAGCTGAGGGTAGGGAAGCTAATTGTGCGATATTGAGTTTTTTTCAACTTTTATTAAAATCGGAGAATGAAAGCAACTTAATGAAAATTGTTTGGAATAATCATTTTGTTTTAAAAGAAAATGGCACTAAAGACAAAACTGTGCTCGATTTCCAAGGTAATACTGTCGCAACCATTCACATTCTGTAGTTTTCAATTTCCAATGATTGGTTAAATTTAACGATGATAAATAGGAAGAAGAATAGATTTAGACCCTCTTCACTATTGAATTTGTTTTAAACCCTCTTTTATACCAAGCTGTAGCAACTCTTTAAAAATCATGGGGTCTAGGGTGTAAACAATCACAAACGAGGTGACAAAAATGATGATCGCTAGCCATTTCGTATAGCGCCCACGAGTATTAGTAAAAAGAATTAAACTTAGAGCTGCCATAACGGCGGGGCCAACCACTTTAATATCTCCCAAAGGTATTGCGTAACCACCGATTGTTTCTTTAGATGTGTCTAAAAATTTTGCTAGGTCAAAACTTATGTTAGCAACAATTAAAAAAATCTCAGCGATTAAAACAGCTAGTAGCCCCCAAGATGCCCACTTAGTTGATCTTCCTTCGGTTCGATATACTTCATAGATAACAGTTGGAAATAAGAAAATGATAGTGATTAAAGGATTTGATTGAAGAATGCCAAAGACAATTCCTAAAAAAGCGACAATGGTTAAAACTGTACAGATTGCGGTAGCGTTTTGGTAAGGTTTAGCCATTTATTTTTTCATTGTAGCATTAATAATGGTGATATGAGACGAAATAATAAGTAGAATGCTTGGTTGAAGGGCGCGCAGGGGCGAACTAATTTAGCTAAATAGGAATAGCAACAGTGAATGTTGTTCCTTTTTTAATTGCGCTATTACAACTAATAGTTCCTTTAAAAATATTTTCAATAGTATTTTTAGTTATTGTTAATCCTAACCCAATGCCCATATTCGGATTTTTAGTTGTGTACATTGGTTCAAAGATTTTTTGTTTATTTTTAGTAGAAATTCCTGCTCCAAAATCTTGTATTTTTAATACTAATTTTTTTTGATTTTTACTAAAATTAATAATAATTTGTCGATTCTGTTTTCTCTCAATCTGATAGTAAGAATCTATGGAATTTGATATTAAATTTATTATAACTTGAGCAAATTTATTAGCTGGTCCTAATATTAGACTAGAATCAAGCTCTCGGATTATTATGTCAACATGATTTATATCTGCTTTTGGAGACATAATTCGGATCGCTTGTTTAATATATTTAGCTGGAGAAAATTTTATTATTTGATTTTGATTGCTTAATTGTAGCTGGGTAGAATTGATGAATTTTCCAATGAATTGGATATTTTCAAAAGCAAGCTTAATTTTTTTTAATTTTGATTTCGACAAATCCCTATTATTGTAAAGCTGCTCTAGGTTTAAAGAGGCACTAGTTAATGGATTTTTAATATCGTGAAAGATTTCAATCGCAGATCGACCAACTTCAACAAATTGCTGCCACTGCATCATTTTTTCTATTTGAGCTAATCGAATTTGCCTAGTTTGTTTTTTAACTCTTTTTTTAAGTAGTCTTTTTTCTTTTTCTAATAATTTTTCTGATAGTATTACTTTTTCTAATACTTTATGAAGTTTGCGGTTATATAGCCAGCTAACTAGAAAAATAACAAATATAGATATGGAGACTGTGATTGCATTAAATATATCTTCATTTTCAACCCTCCAACTATTGTCTACAGGTAGCAAGGCTTGATGTTGAAGATGAGTCAAACTAATTAAAAATAAGCTGGTAAATAAAGTAATAATTAAAGCTGTTCCAACTAAATATAAGCCTCCTGTTAATAAGACATGGAAAATTTGTCTTTTTTTATAATCTACAACTTTTTTAACTATCGAGGAACCTGATTCGCTAAAAAAATTATTTATTTTATTCATTTTTTAACTAGCTTTATCAGATTTGTCGTCGCAAAGTTTATATCCTATCCCATGAACTGTTTTGATAATATTATTATCAGAGATATTTTTAATTTTTTTTCTGATGTTAAAAATATGAACATCGATTGCATTACTATTAAAATTTTTTTCACCTTCCCACACATGTTCTAATAGTCTTAATCTAGAGATAGGAGTATTTTTATAATGCGCTAAATATTGAAGTATTAGATATTCTTTTTTGGAAAATTTAAGAATTTTACCTTCATAAAATATATTTTTAGTATTCAAATTTATTGATAATTTTCCGATAGTTATAATATTATTTTTAATATTTAGGCTCCTTCTTAACAACGATCTAATCCTTGCTTTAAGTTCAATTAGATTAAAAGGTTTAATAACATAATCATCGGCGCCTGTATTCAAAAGACTAACTTTACTATTAATCGAATCTTCCCCAGTGAGAATTAATATTGGCGTTGTTAAACCTTCTCTTCTTAATTCTTCACAGACTTCTGCTCCATTTATATCGGGCAATTTAAGATCTAGTAATATTAGGTCGTATTCATTAGTTATTGCTTCGTAAATACCTTTTTTTCCAGTTAAGGCTATATCTGTAACGTAGCCTTGAGATAAGCAGTTTTGCAAAGATTTAGCTAGAGATTTATTATCTTCAATTACTAAAATTTTCATAAAAAACTCAAATCAGTATATCAGTATTTTATTAAAAAAATATTAATTTTCTATCTTCATCATCCTCTCCTAGTTTTCCGCTATACTATTTTCAATGCCCGCAAGGTTTTCCTCCCGTCAGAATCTTCCCACTTCGCCTGGTATGTTTAGTACTCTTGGTCCATCATTTATCCTTTTAGGTCTAGCTCTTGGCTAAATTCTTAGTTTTTTGGCCAGGGTGTAAATTCTGGCTTGAGTTTTCTTCATATTGAGTCTGCAGCTATTGCTAGTCACACCACACCTCTAATTGGCACCTTTTTCTTACTAGTAGCTGCATTAATGCTGTTTTCTACCCAAATGGGGATTCTGGAGTCATCATCACGGATTATCTCGGAAAATGTGGTTCTTTTATTCTATAAAAATGGCAGGAAGTTTAACTTGAGCCTAGGGTTCTATCTTGCTCTCTGGGCACAAATTTTACTCGGCATCTTCATCTATTTTTCGGGTTTTCGTGAGCCGCGCTTCTTGTTAACTTTGGGTGCGGTTTTAAACGCCGCGGCCATGATGGTTTCCTTGCCATTACTATTTTTATTAAACAGAAAGAAACTCCCCAAGGTTTATCAGCCAAATTTGATTCGCAAATTCATTATGTTAATTGTGTTTTTATTTTTTGTGGGGTTTGCGGTGATAATATTACGAGACTTTAAGATTTAGCACGTTTTTTACACCTCCAGTAATCATTGGAGTAGTAATGTGGGTAAATGAGAAGAACCACAATCATTGTTCATCCCGATGTTGAAAAATTTATTAACTCTTTAGACAAACCTACTTTTTCTAAAGTTTTACGCTCTTTAGATTTGCTTGAAAACTTTGGTTACAGATTAGAGATGCCTCACAGTAAAAAGATTATTCTTTTGCACGGTTTTATTAAAAAAAAGCAGAAAATTCCTGCTAAGGAAATTAAAAAAGCTCAAATTAAACTTGAATTAATATAACGTATATGTTATATTTCGTTTTATGAAAGATTACCAACAATTTAAAAAAGAGGCTCTAAAAGATAAGGAAATTAAGTTAGCTTATGAAGATTTGGCTTCAGAATATAAATTAATTGAGTCTTTGATTGAAAAACGTTTAAAACAAGGCATGACTCAGCGTGAGTTAGCATTAAAAATTGGTACCAAACAATCTGCGATTTCACGCCTAGAATCAGGAAATTATAATCCCTCTTTAGTTTTTTTACATAAGGTAGCCAGCGGTCTTGGTGCTAAGTTAAAATTTCATTTTGATTAAATATGACGATAGATAAAAAATTTCTACTTAAACTTAGTTTACTCGGATTTTTTGGTGTTATTGTTTTTCTTTTTGGCCTTAATAAGATTAATCTCATTACAGCCGATATTGGTCGCCATTTAATTAACGGCAAACTTCTAGAAGAACAAAGTATTTTAGTTTCCACCAATCACTATTCTTACACTATGCAGGATCAACTAGTGACCAATCATCACTGGTTATCTGGAGTTATCTTTTATTTTATTTTTCAACTAGCTGGTTTTAATGGCCTATCAATATTTTATGCTGCATTATTAACTATTGCTTTTATTTTCTTTTTTTTGATCGGCAAAAGCCATTCTGGCTGGTGGCCACTAATTTTAACCACCGTTTTATCTTTACCACTCATTGGCTTACGCTCTGAAGTCAGACCAGAGGTGTTTAGCTTAATTTTTCTAGGTCTAGAGATTTGGTTACTCCTGCCCATTTTAGAAAAAAAGCAGCTTAAGTGGTGGGTGTGGTTGACCTTTGGTTTCATTCAAATTTTGTGGGTTAATCTTCATCTCTTCTTTTTTTTAAGTTGGGGAGTAGTAGGGGCGATGTTGATTCAGCAGTTATTACAAAAAAATAAAGTTGCAACAAAGTTTTTAGTTATCTTATTGGGGATAGTGGTGAGTGCGAGTTTTATTAACCCCTTTGGTTATAAAGGTGTGATTGAGCCCTTTTTTATCTTTCAAAATTTTGGTTACCAACTAGCTGAAAATCAAACTCTATCTTTTATGATTGAGCGTTTTGGTACTTTAAGATATTGGCATGGATTAGGTGCAGTTATTTTGGGTCTAGGAACTAGTAGTTATTTGATTTGGCGCCACCGTTTTCAATATTTATTTGCAGCTTTATTGTTAATCTCTTTCTCAGTTTTTGCTTTCAGTATGAATCGGTTTGTCCCTATGCTGGGATTAATGTTAGTTGGTTTTGGTTCATGGGCAGTGGGGGAATGGTTGAGTAAAAACGAGATTTTAGAAAAGAGTCTCGCTCCATTTTTTTCAGTTTTTTTATTATTAGTTTTTATTAGCACTAAAAGTTATTTATCACCTCTTAACCATGGTCTTGGAGTTGGATTACTACCCACAGTAGAAGATTCAGCTCGGTTTTTTAAACAGTACAATCTATCAGGGCCAATCTTTAATAATTATGATCTAGGCGGTTATTTAATTTATCAGTTTTTTCCCAACCAAAGAGTTTATGTCGATAATCGACCAGAGGCTTACTCCACAGAGTTTTTTTCTAAATACATTGCCGCTCAGGAAGATGAGGTAGTCTGGCAACAGTTAGACCAAGAGCACAGCTTTGAAACTATTTTCTTTTATCGCCATGACTTTACTCCTTGGGCACAACCATTTTTAATAAAAAGAATTCAAGATGAAATTTGGATCCCAGTGTATGTGGATGATTTTGTGTTAATTTTAGTCAAAGATGATGAACAAAACCAACCAATTATTGAAGAATTTCAGCTTCCTCCAGAAGTTTTTATGATTAATTAAAAACTAGCTCCATGTCCGGCGTACATTTGCCTTGAGCCAGGCAGTTCTTTAATTCTCATTAGAGATCGCTGCATTTTTTTAGGACTAGAGTAACTTAAGTCTGTTCTGCCAATGGCACCATCGGCAAACAGCGTATCGCCAGTGAACATGACTTGATTATTATATAGACAGACACTCCCCAGAGTGTGCCCAGGAGTATGAAGGACAGTCAAAGTTTCCTGCCCAAATTTAATTTTCTCGCCATCTTTAAGAAATTTGTCTGGCTTGGGAGCTGGATCTACCTTCATCTTTAACCAGTGTTGGGCTCGTTTTTGAACACTTTCAACCAGGAATAGATCTGCTTTGTGGATCATGATTGGTGTTTGGGCAAAGTTAAGCTTCAGCTCCAGTAATCCCAGAATGTGATCAAAGTGACCGTGAGTGAGAATAATTGCTGTAGGTTTTAAATCAAGTTCTAAGATTTTTTCACTAATAAACCCACCCTCATCGGCTGGGTCAATCACAATTGCTGACTGAGTTTTTTCACACCAAACTAAATAGCAATTAGTATCAAGCTGTCCTAGTTTAAAAGTTTCAATCTGCATGGGTAATTAAATTAGCATTCGCACTATTATATCTATCATTGGAGAGATGAGCTGTGAGGCCGGAGAAATTCCTCCCCAAGGCATAATTAGAAAAATCAGAATTAAAGTGCCGTAGCGCTCCATCGCCATTTCATAATTATAGGCAACTTCTTGAGGTAGAAGAGCAGTTATAATTTTACTTCCATCTAAAGGATGGACTGGAATGAGATTAAAGATAGCCAACATGACATTAATAATCAGGAGTTGAATGAGTGAAAACTGTACTAATTCCCAAGGGAAAATATTGAAATTAATTACTAAAGAAAGAATAACTGCCAGGATTAAATTAGCTAGTGGGCCAGCTAGGGCAATTAAAGCGCTGTCTCGGACTGGATCTTGGAGATTGTAGGGGTCAAACTGGACTGGTTTACCCCAACCAAACCTAGTGAGCAAAATGGCAATAGTCCCCATGGGATCAAGATGGGCTCGGGGATCAAGGGTGAGTCGATTTTGAGCTCGAGGCGTGGGATCTCCAAGATGATCTGCTGCCCATGCATGAGCAAATTCGTGAAATGTAATGGCTAGTAGTAAGCCAGGAAAAAGGATTAGAAAAATAATGGGGTTGGAGAATAGAATACTAAGCATGAATGTATATTATATGATAAAATACTAAATCTATATGGCAAGCTTTGATTTTAAATATCCATCTAAGGCCCACGTGGGCAATAAAGTTTCTCACGCCAAGAATCGTACCTCTCGTATTTTCAGACGCAATCTTCATACTGTGACCGTGATAGTTGATGGCAAAAAAAAGAGAATGCGTGTTCCGACTAAAGTTTTGCGAATGATGAAGAAATCTGGAGTAACCACTCATTGGAAAAAACCAGAAGTCAAAGATTAATTTTTAACGACGTTTTTAACTTCCTGCCAGGGCTTAACTGGCATTCCTTCAATTTTAACCTTTTCTAAATTTAACAATCCTGTTTGATTTAGCTTGGTGCTGATGATCTGCATGCGACGTTGACCCTTGTTGGTTTGTATTTTAGTCCAGAGTAAAGGCCAAGGAGAGTAGGCGCGACTGGCTCGCTCCAGTTGGGTGGCAATTTTTTGATCAGTGGTCATGGCTTGGGTGAGTTTAACCCAAGTTATAAAAGCATCTTGTTTAGTTAGTCTGTGAGCCAACGGTGTCGGCGAGGCAGTTGTTTGCGGAGTAGGAGAGATACTTTTCTCAGTTAATTGGAGCATCACTGTGGCTAAGTTTTGGGTGGCTAGCTGAAAGCTATGTTGATAATATTCGGTTTGCGTCCAGTCTTGATCAACCTCAAATTGCTGTTGCCAAATAATTGGACCTTGATCAAATTGGGAAGTCATTTGAATAATGCTGATAGCTGAAGTTTTTTCTCCAGTTAATAATACAAATTGAGCTGGAGAACTACCGCGCCATTTTGGTAAAGCAGAGGGATGAATATTAATGGGCATGATTTTAGGTAAATCTAAGAGCCATTTAGGCACCAAATAGCCAAAATCTACCACTAGTAAAAAATCAGGTTTTCTATGGGCTAAAATTTTATTTTTAACTGACTCATCAACTCTATTTTTTATTAGCACTATTGGAATTTGATTGCTATCAGCAAATTTTTGGATAGGATTTGGGGTTAGCAATTGTTTTCTGCCAATTGGTTTAGCTTCCGGTGTAATAATAAGTGAAATTTCAAATTTAGCATGCTCTAAAAGTGCCTGAGCATACAGCAAGGTGTGGTTGGTGGTGCCAGCAACGGCAACAGAATATGACATTAAATAACTTTAATTAATTCTTTATCTATCTCCATCATTCTTTTACCATCATCACTATAACGATAGACTGGTAATTTTTTTTCTAAAGAATAGTCAGTAAAAAGAATTCCGTCCAGATGATCCAGTTCATGTTGCATGATTCGAGCATTAAAACCATCAAATCTTTTTTTATGATCATGAAGATTACCATTTTCTAAAGTTTGAAACTCAAGCTCTACCCAGCGATGTCTGGGTATAGGGCCATAGAGTCCAGGTATGGATAAACAACCCTCGAGATCTGGATCAGTGGGGTTAACGCCTAAAACCTTTTTTCTTTTACAAGCTTTCACAATCATAGGGTTAATAAAATGATGTATTTTTCCTTCAGGACGGTCTCCGGGTTGGCCAAGATCTTCATTGAAAGAGAGGCTGGCGGTAAATATGCGCCATAGTTTATCTACTTGAGGTGCAGCTAAACCCACCCCGCGTGGATTTCTAGATTTATCGAGGGTTTTTTCTAATTCAGTAATAAATTTAATTAATTGTTCATCTACTTTAGTGATAGCTTGGGCAGTTTTTCTTAGTGTGGGATGAGGGATGGTAATAATTTTCATTTGAGTTCAATTAATTTTTGATTTATTTTTTGATTATTTTGAGTAATATGATCATAAATGTATTGATATTGCTCTTTAGCTAGTTGGTTTTGTTGTTGTGCTTCATACTGTTTGCCCAAAACCATCCGGGCGGTTTCATAGTTTGGTCTCATTTCAACTGTTTTTTCTAATGTTTTAATTCCAGTCTTTGTTTGATTAAGACCAATTTCAATCAGGCCTAGATTATACATCAATTTGGCGTCTGTAGGGGCTAATTTTATGGCTATGAGCAATGCTTCTTTGGCTGAAGTTACTAGGGTTGAGTCAATGGCTGAGAGAGTAATTAAAATTCGAGTTCTAGATTTATGAAAATTGAGGTGACGAGGATTAAGTTTTAAAGCTAAAGATGACTCGTTTAAAGCTGCTTGTTTGAACTGCGCTGAGGCAGTACTTTGACTTTGTTGATCAAGCGCGACAGTTACTTTACTATAAGCATCGGCTAATTGATTGTGATAAAGAGCCTCTTTTGGTCTGAGCTCAACGGCAGTCTGAAGTTGTTCTAATCCTTGAGCAGCATAGTTAGCCTCAATATATGATTTGCCAGTTGCATAGATTTTATCGGCTCGCCAAATTTTGACAATTTTACTTATCAAGACGATGGTCACAATACTTAAAACAACTAGCTGGATGAGTTGGATGATTGATAAAACTGCTTGTTTAGTGGTCGCTGGCTCAATTTTTTTAGGAGAAACAATGATGGCGGTTGATCCTAAACTAGTAAAAAGCAAGATGCTCACTACTACAGTTGAGAAGCCAAAGAAATTAGAAATACTCAAAGCTATTACGCCTGATAAAAGTGCGAGTAACATTGTTTGATCATCTAAATCCATTTTTTTCTGAGGATGGAAAATAGCTTGCAGTGAAATGATCCCGAAACAGGCTAATAATAATAAATAACTCAATAAACCCACAATGCCGGTAGTAGCTAAGAAGTTTAAGAGTTCGTTGTGAGCTTTATTATAAAGAAAATCCCATTCTGAAACTAAATTATGAGCCATGGGTCGATCTTGGTAATAGCTATAGGCAAAAGTTTCCACTCCAGAGCCAAGTAGAGGATAACGCTTCCAAACATTGATGGCTCCCTGCCAAACAATTTTTCTGATTTCTCCAGAGTCAGTCCCACCAATTTCTAGTCGGTTTACTGGTTGAGTAGTTGTTGGGGTAGGAATAGCTGAAGATTTATTAGGATGAAATATTTTTAAGATCGAAGGAGTGAAACTGCTCCCAATTAGAGCTAGAGTTACTGCTAGGGCGCTGATTAAACCCAGACTTTTAATAAGTAGGGTTTTGTTTTTCTTATTTTTATATTTAAGCCAGATCAAACCTAATCCCAACACAATCATGCTGGCGCCAAAACCCATGAGTCCAGAGCGGGACTGGGTAAAAAGTAGGGTCAAAAATAGAGTTAGAGTGGTCAAGCCAAATAAGATTTGTTGCCATTTTTTTTGATTTTGAGCAAAGAATGATATTCCTAAAGGAATAAGAGTAATCGCATAAGCTGCTAGCCAATTGGGCTGACCAAAAGTAGCAAAAACTCTGGTTTTAACATCTTGAACCCAACAAGCTACATCAAAATTTTTAGTTATTAATAAACAACTTGGAGAGTGTCCAAAATGTTCGGGAATAGCATAGAGAGTTACACCTAAGGCAGCTATAAAAATAGTTAGCCACAGCTTTTGAAGTTCTTTTTTAGAAAAATTACTTACCAAAGCATAAAAAAGTAGCACATAAGTCAAAGTAGAAAGTAGGCCGCCGTGAAATCTGGTGTAGTAACCCATGATTGAAGTAGGGGGGTGAATGGAGAAAATGGTGGAAAGAGTTTGTGAAACTACAAAAAATAAAATTGGCCAATCAAAGACAGTTTGGTGAATGATAATTTTCTTTTCTAAGACCATTCTGCTAGCCCAAAGTCCTACGATGAGGGTGGTAAAACCATAAGTCAGCAGCATTTTGGGAAATTCAAATAATTCTTCATTAACCCAAGTGAAAAAGAACGGCACCGTCATAAAGAGGAGATGAAAGAGGACAATAATGAATTTTTGCAAGCGCTTGCTATTCATAATAGATAGTATACATAGCTCAAGTGGTTTAATCCTTAGAAAAAAGGTGGTGAAAGCCTGTTAGATCAGCTGCAATTTGATTCAGTTGCGATAAGGCTGGTCTTTTATCAAGTTTTTTTTAACAATTTAATTTATAATGTAATAGAAATTATGAAGAAAAAAATAAGCCCATCACAAGCTCAAAAATATTTTAACCAAGCTATCGGTTTACCAATTTGGGAAATCGCTTATGTAGCTGATAGTATTTTCTTTTTTAAAATTGGGAAAAAGATAAAGACCACTATTCTCTCGGAAGATATGAAGTCTAAAGAACCATATAAAGATGGTGAATATGTGCTATATCTTGACGGTGATTGGCAATTTTTTGAAAAAAATAAAAATATTGTTTCTAGCAATCAATTAAAGATTGAAACAAACAAAAAATACTATGACAAAATGTATGCTTTAGAAAATTTATTAAAAAAAAATGTACTTAAAATTGTTTCAATCAAAATCTCGCAATTGAAAGCTAAGGTTGAATTTAACAATGAGTTACATTTTTTATTTCAAACTAATGAATTTGGAATGTTATCAATTACATCATTTAATGACACGCTAATCTATTATGATGATACATCGCAAAGTTTCATAAAAGAAAAATGTAGGGGTTGAGAGTACCCCTACATTATGTTGATGAAGCTAAACTTTATTTGTAAGGATTTTGAGCGCTACGTGCCCATTCAGATGCGAGACGCTTTATCTCGCCGTAGGACATGTATTCCCTTTTATACTTATCCATTTTGTGGAAGTATTTAGAGAACGCTTGTTTCTCACTAGCTGTAAGTCTTGCTCCTGCGCAGGCATTATTAAATTTTTTCTGCGCACTCTCACGGTTTTCCCGACGATCACTTGAATGTTGTTTATTAGACAACTTTACACCTCCTTTTGGTGGGTAGTGAAACTGCTCGGTATTAATATTATATCAAAAGATATCAAATAATTAATCATTACCTGATTACTAAATTTTTTATTTTTAATAAAAAAATTAGTAATCACTAACTTTAATTGAACTTGGTATACTAAAATCAACTCTGACAATAGAGTAATATATATTTTTAAAGGAATCTATGACTGCCCCAGACCCCATTTCTAAACCAACCCCACAGGACGATAATTCTTATGTAGATAGTTATCGACCTCCAGCTAAAGATACTACTCCGATCACTCCAGTTGCGCCAGTAATTCCAACTCCTCCAGTTACTCCAGCTGCACCAGTAACTCCAACTCCTCCGGTTGTACCAATCACATCAGCTCCTCCAGTGGCTCCAGCCTCAACTAAAGAGTCTGGGTCGTTGCAAGATCAAAATATTTTTTATCTTTTAGGTGTAGATGATGGCACTGATGAGGAAAAAGAGTCATTTTTAGATGAGCTTCAACAAGTAATCTGGGAAGATTTTATTGAAAGTGATGTTAAAGCATTAATTTCAGAGGAAGAGATGACCCAATTGCGTCAAATAATGGCTAAAGGTGATGGTCAGGATGTTCAAGAAGAGATGGTGGTCTATTTAGAAAAATTAATTCCTGATTTAGAAGATATCATGATGGAAAAAGCTTTAGAGCTTAAAGAAGAGATGATGTGGGAGCGTATTAATGGCATGCGTGAATACTATTCGGGTAAGCCAGAATTCTTAGCCAAATTAGATGAAGCTGAACAATTAGTTAAAAAAGACCATTGGCATCAAGCCATCGAGATATTAAACGCCATCGGTCAATAATATTTTTTATTTCCTTTATGTTAAACTGACTACCATGAGTCGGTTTAATAGATTAATAGCTAATACCAATTTGTTAATTCGTCAGTTTAAGACTAATTTAAGTTTAGATTTTGGTTCAAGTATGACGCGAATAATGGTTGATCATAAGTTAGTTTGGAATCAACCTACTTTATTGGCTTGGCACGATCGTTTGCAGGCGGTGGTAGCAATCGGTGAGCAGGCAGCGGCATTGCGCGGAAAGACACCGGTTTATATTGAGTTAATTGCTCCTATTCAAAAAGGAGTAGTCGCTGAATTAGATTACGCTGAGTATTATTTAAAGACAGTTTTAACTCAACTTCGTGAGCAGAAAAAAATTTCTACTTGGATGATGGGCAATTGTAGAGTGGCTTTACCCACCGATGCTTCACCACTAGAAAAAGATCAATTACGTCAAGTTTTAGATCGAGTTGGATTAAAAGTCAAAAAAGCAGTGAGCAAAGCTGAAGCAGTAGTGTCTTTGACTCCTTTTAAAAAAATTACTCAAAGTCACGGCATAATTAATTTTGGAGCTGAGACCGTAGATATGGGTATATTTATTGGCTCACAGTTATTTAAAGGAGTTACTTTAAATAGTACTGCTGGAAATAATTTTACTCAAGCTATTATTAATCAAGTTTTAATTAAATATCAACTTCAAATTGGTTGGAGAGCAGCGCAGCAGATTAAATATCAATTAGCTGGAAAACTAAATTTTAGCACTGAAAATTCTTCAGTGATGACTGTTAGGGGGAAAGATGCTCAAACTCAGTTGGTAAAAGTAGCTAGGGTCGAGGTTAAAAGTTTTCAGACTCAGTTTTATAGTTTAGCCAAAACTCTTTTATCAGAGTTAAAAGCCATAATTAATGAATTGCCACCAGAAATAGTTACTCAATTAGAAGAACAAGGATTTTATTTGACTGGGGGTGAAAGCCAGCTGTTAGATTGGCAAATATTGATTAAAGAATTTTGGCAAATGCCAGCAATTATTTCTTCCACCCCTCAATTAGACGTAGTAAAGGGATTAACTGATGTTTAATAATTATCAAAAGCTGTGGTTTGAGTTAGGGATAATCACAATTATTTTTATGGTGGCTGTTTTAGGTGAATGGTTGAGATTAGTACAGCCAGCGACATCATTTTTTGAACACATGCTCCAACCAGCAATAGTTAAAACTAGTGGACTGATGATCAATAGTAATCAGCCTTTTATTTTATTTAAAAAAAGTTTTAATTCAGCTCGACGAGTGCAGGAATTGGAGCAAGAATACAGTCAATCTTTAGCTAAAATTTCAGAAGTAGAATATTTAGAACAGGAGAATCAAGAACTACGACGACTTCTTCATGCTCAGGAGAAAACGACTTTGCCGGTGATTGTTGCGCCGGTGATTTCGTATGGTCAGCCCAGCATTAGTGCTGGACAAACTGATGGAGTGAAGATTGGTCAGCCGGTATTGGTCGCTGAGATGTTGGTGGGATTAATTAAATCTACTAGTACTCATCAATCAACGGTTGATTTATTGTTTCAAAACACCACTTCACCTATCTTGGTTAAAACAGAGAGCGGGGTGGAAGGATTAGTAATGGGAAATGGTAGAGATATTTTATTAACGGAAATACCTAAGGAGGCCGAGATTTCAATTGATGAATTAATTGTTACGGTTGGTCAAAAACAGATTCGACCTCAGCTGGTTATTGGCAGAATCCAACAATTAATTGATCAACCATCTTCTCCAATCAGACAGGCTATTATTCATCAAGAAATATCTTTTTATGAGGCTTTAATTGTGGAGGTGTTGCCATGATTAATTTAGGTAGATGGTTAATTAAATTGGCGTTAATTGTATTAGTGAGTTTGTTTGAAAGAGTCATGGGTTTTCCGGTAGTAGTAATGATGCTAACTAGTTTATATGCGGCACGTTTAGATCAAGGATGGCGTTGGGGCTTACTTTTAGCAGTTGGAGTATTGACCTCAACTCTATTTATGACGCCACTTTCTATAACTTGGCTAGTGATAGGTTTAAATTATATTTGGGCTAAACACGCTCAACAGTTATTGCCCAGTAGAGTTATGAGATTAATTATAGGAAGTTTAGTTGGTTCAGTGGTGTTAGTTATTTTTAGCTATGGTCAAATTTATTTAAGACAATTGGTTTATGGATTAATCGCGATTTTCATCTGTATAATTTGGTTCAAACGATATCGATTTCATTTAAAATGAGACACATAAATTATTATCATCATTTTTTTTCGGCTAGGGCTGGATGTTTAATTTTGGGAATAGCGCTCTTTTTTTTTATAATTATTGTTCGATTAGTGGATATTCAATTATTTAACGGCCAATACTTTTCAGATTTAGCCAATGATAATCGTTATTTTACAATTCAACTCCCCGCTGAAAGAGGAGTTTTTTTTGATCGCTATCAACAGCCATTAGTATTGAATAAGCGTATTTATTTAAAAACTGATGATGTAGCTGCATTGCATCCACCAACCACTTCTGTGTCTAGAGAAGAGGCCTTACAATTATTAGCGACCAACAGTGCTCAAATTAGATATGGTTTAGAGAGATATTATCGTTTTCCTCAATCAACAGCTCATGTATTAGGCTATATAGGTCCAGTAAGCAAAGAGGATTTAATAGGAGATGGATCTTTAAAAGTTAGTGATATTATTGGCAAAATTGGGCTAGAAAAAACTTTTGATCAGCAATTGAGAGGACAAGCCGGATCAGAGGTTTATGAAATTGATGCTTTAGGTAGGCGCCAGCGATTGATTTCTAAAAAGGCTGGCCAATCTGGACAAAATATTTTTACTTCTCTTGATCCTTATTTATCTGAAGTAGCACTTAAATCTTTAGCAAAACAGGTTGGGGCAGTGGTGATAATGGATGCAGGCAACGGCGAAATTTTGTCTTTAGTAAGTAGCCCAAGTTTTGATGCTAATATTCTTAGTACTCGATTGGCTGATGTGATTTTAGAAAAACAACGCCAACAACAACTTCAAATTTTACTAAATGATCCTTTAAAGATATTCTTTAATCGTAGCTTAAGCGGGACTTATCCTCCCGGATCAGTTTTTAAATTAGTTACTGCTCTGGGTGGGTTAGAAGAAGCAGCAATTGATGCCCAAACTACAGTTTTAGACGAGGGTATTCTTAAGGTAGGCGAATATGAATATACCAACTGGTATTACACTCAATTTGGTAGAACAGAAGGTGAAATTAGCTTGCGAAGAGCTCTAGCAAGAAGCAATGATATCTTTTTTTACAAAGTTGCAGAGTGGTTAGGCCCAAATAAGTTAGCTGAATTCGCTCGATTGTTAGGATTTGGTCAAGTTACCGGGGTTGAGTTGTCCAATGAAGCGACTGGAATAGTTCCTGATCCAGCTTGGAAAGAGAGAGTAATTGGTGAGCCTTGGTATTTAGGTAATACTTATCATATGGGGATTGGTCAAGGAGATATCACGGTTACCCCACTTCAAATTGCTCAAATGACTCAGACAATTGTTAATCATGGTACTCTTTGTCAGCCCACCCTACTTAAAAGCGATCATGGCGATTGTAGTGAGTTGGGGATAGCTGATGATGATTTGGAGTTGGTTCTTTTAGGCATGCTAGATGTTTGTTCTACTGGTGGCACAGCTTATCCATTTTTTTCTCATAACGAATCTTATCGAGCAGAGAACATGAGTTCACAGCAACAGATCAAAAATGGTGCTATAGCGTGTAAAACCGGCACATCTGAGTTTGGTGGAATAGATGAGAAAGGATATAGAAAAACTCATGGCTGGTTGACAACTATCATGGGTACTGCTGATATCAAAAAATTAGTAAATGAGGGCGGAGAATCTAATCATGAAATTTGGTTAGAGCAGATAAATAAAGCTGGTTTTCCTGAGAAAATAGTTATTACAGCATTGATTGAAAGCGATGAGAACAATCCTTATAAAGAGGGATCTGATGACGCTGGTCCAGCGGTGAAGGAAATAGTGGACTGGATGTACGGGAAGTAGTTATTACACCTGGTGAAATCTAAGTTTATTAAACTCATTTTATGAGTATTTCTCTTAATGAAAGACAGTTGCTTTTGGTAGCAATTTTAGCTGTGGAGGGGATCGGGCGGAAGAGTCTAAGAAGAGTTTTGCAACAACTTAAAGAGTTAAATGTTTCACTAGAAGAGTTTTGGCAACAAAAACCTGCTCAAATTTGGGAACTATGTGGTTTAAATGGTAAACAACAGCAAGGTTTGAGAAATTTTAAAAAGCGTTTTACACCCAAAAACTATTTCGGGTGGTTGAATAAACAGAATATCACTGTCATTACTAACGAAGATAAAAGGTACCCTAAATTATTAAAAAGAATTGATGATAAGCCATTAGTATTATATATAAAAGGGAGTATTTCGGGTGTTAATCAACGACCGATTGCAGTAGTAGGCACTAGAAAAATTTCGGGTTATGGTCGGACAGTTTGCGAGCAATTAGTGTCAGAGCTAGTGAGTTCTCAGGCTACTATTGTGTCCGGATTTATGCACGGAGTTGATACTTGGGCACACCGGCAAGCGATAAATCAAGGTGGCTATACAGTTGGGGTATTAGGTTATGGTTTTGATCATCTTTACCCAGTTAGTAATAGAAAATTTTTTGATGAAATGCTAGCCCAAGGTAATGGTTTTATTACCGAGTATCCACCTTGGGTTGGAGCTCATCGAGGAAATTTTCCAGAGAGAAACAGAATTGTGGCTGGAATGTCATTGGCTACTCTAGTAATTGAAGCTGGCAAAAAAAGTGGGAGCCATATTACCGCAACCTTTGCTGGAGAGTATGGTCGAGGAATATGTGCAGTCCCTGGTCCGATTACCAATCCATACAGCGAAGGAACTAAATGGTTAATAAATCAAGGAGCAAGATTAGTGACTTCAGCCAGGGAAGTGCTAGAAGAAGCCGGGGTCTATGGGGCTGATTGGAGTAAATTGATTCCAGATAAAACTAATATTAGTCAACCAAGTTTTAGCGACGAACTTCAACAGAAGGTTTATCAACAACTCTTAAATCAACCACTCCCGACCGATGAACTAGCCAAACAACTTGAGCTATCAATTCCAAATTTGAATACAGCTTTATCATTATTAGAATTAGAGGGGTATTTACACAAACAAAATAACACTTGGTTTGTTAAAAATGCTGATAGTGTACAATAAACGATTATGAACCTAGTCGTTGTAGAATCTCCTGCAAAAGCCAGAAAGCTATCAGGTTTCCTGGGTAAAGATTTTCAAGTTGAAGCTTCAGTTGGTCATATCCGTGATTTACCTAAGAAACTAGGCGTGGATGTAGAAAATAATTTTGAACCTACTTATGAAATAGTAGCAGGTAAGAAAAAAATTGTTTCTACTCTCAAAAAAGCTGCCAAATCAGCCAGTAAAATTTACTTAGCCATGGACCCTGATCGTGAAGGAGAGGCTATTGCTTGGCATGTTAAGTACTTAATTGAAAATGGTAAACCCAATAAGAAACAGCAATTTTTACGTGCTACTTTTCATGAGATTACTAAAACTGCGGTTTTGAAAGCCATAGAAAATCCGGGTGAAATTGCCCTAGACTTAGTTGACGCACAACAAGCGAGGCGAATTTTAGATCGACTAGTAGGTTATAAAATATCTCCAGTTCTATGGCGTAAAATCAGACGAGGATTATCAGCGGGTAGAGTTCAATCTCCAGCACTGCGTTTAATTGTAGAGCGTGAAAAAGAGATCGAGGCTTTTAAACCAAAAGAGTACTGGGAAGTTGATGTAGCTTTAAGTGTTGAGGATAAAAAAGCAGCTTCGTTGTTTGAAGAAGGTAAATTACCTGTGGATTTACCCGTCGATTTGTTAATAGGTCGAGTGGTGGAGCTAGATGGTGGTAAATATGAACCAACTAGTGAAAAAGATGTCGCTGGTGTAGTGTCTACTTTGAAGATTTCTAAATATCAAATTAAAGAAGTAGAAAAAAAAGAGCGTCGTCGTTCGAGTCTGCCACCTTTTACTACTTCTACTCTGCAGCAGCAAGCAGCCCATCGCTTGGGTTTTACCAGTAAGCAAACCATGCGTTTGGCTCAACATCTCTATGAAGAAGGTTTAATTACTTATCACCGCACAGATTCAAACAATTTATCTCAAGCAGCTATTACCATGGCTAGGGATTATATTGGCGATGAATATGGGGCTAAATACGTGCCTGAAAAACCAAGAGTATTTGTTAATAAATCAAAGAATGCTCAAGAAGCTCATGAAGCGATTCGAGTGACTAAAATTAAAATTACAGCTGATCAAGTTCAAGCCAAAAGCACCAAGTTTACTGCTCGTCATCAAAGACTTTATGATTTGATCTGGCGTCGATTTGTAGCCAGTCAAATGACTAAGGCCATTTATGACCAAACTAAAATTATGATTGAGGCCACGGTTAAAGAGAAGAAAGGTTATAAAAAAGCCATACTGAAATCTAATGGATCAATACTAAGATTTGATGGTTGGATGAAGCTATTTCCCAGTGGTAATGATGCTATTTTGCCAGATGTAAAAGAAAAACAAGATTTATACTATCAAGATTTGTTTGCTGCACAGAAATTTACTCAACCTCCAGCACGTTACAACGATGCTTCATTAGTTAAAGAATTAGAAAAATTGGGCATAGGCAGACCGAGTACTTACGCCAGTATTATTTCGGTTTTGGAAGACCGAAGCTACGTGGATCGTGAAGATAAAAAGTTTAAGCCAACTGCTATTGGAATTACAGTTAGTGATTTCTTGGTGAAAAATTTTGCCAATGTTGTAGATTATGATTTCACCGCTGAGCTAGAAGAAGATTTAGATCGGATTGCACGGGGAGAAAAAGAGTGGCGTAAGGTATTGGGAGTATTTTATAAACCTTTTGAAAAAAATATTGCAGACGTTTTAGAAAATGCCAAGCGTACCCAGATTCCAGTAGAAAAATTAAATAAACCATGTCCTGAGTGTGGTAAAAAAGAGGGGGGCGAGTTGGTAATTAGAACTGGACGTTTTGGTAAATTTATTAGTTGTAGTCGATTTCCAGATTGTAAATACACAGATAATTTTGAGGTAAAAGTTGACGGAGTCAGTTGCCCATTATGTCAAAAAGGTGAGGTAGTAGTTAAACGTAGTCGTCGTGGAGCTACTTTTTATGGTTGTTCTAATTATCCAAACTGCGATTGGGCTAGCTGGAAGCAGCCTAAAAAAGGTGACACCCTAACCAAGGAAGAGTGGGCGGAGATGCAAGCGGCTCGTAAAGCTAGAATGGATAAACGTAAGAAAAGCAAAGACAAGTCTAAAAAAAACAAATGAAAGTTGCACTTTTTGGCGGGGCTTTTGATCCACCACACTTAGGTCACCAACGCATTGTTGAGGAGATGATTACTCATTCTATTGTTGATGAGGTTTGGTATGTGCCAGTTTATAAACATCCTTGGGAGGATCGATTGGAAAAGTGGCAGATGGCTACCTATGAGCATCGTAAGAAAATGGTGGAATTGATTTTGTCACCTAAAACTCATCTTTATGAATATCAAGATGTGAGCTTTACTTATCCCACCTTATTACAGTTTGCTCATAATTATCCAGAACATGATTTTTCTTGGATTATTGGTGCTGATAATTTGTCTACATTTGCTGATTGGGGTCATTATCAAAAAATTATTGATGAGTTTGGAGTTCATGTCTATCCTAGAGAGGGATTTGAGTTAAAAACTGATCTACAAGGGATGAATTTATTAACCGATTTTCCCAAAGTAGTAGCTTCATCAATCATGGTTAAGAAAAAAATAAAAGCTGGTGAATCAATTTCGCAGCTTGTTGATTCGAAAGTAGAGCGATATATTTCTGATAATAAACTTTATCAATAGCAAAAAATGAATTTACAAATCCAAGACCTCCAACAAACTATTAAACAGATTATAGATTTTATTCAACAGACTTATATTGCTCAAAAAAAAGATATTGCGATTATTGCAGTTTCTGGCGGGATTGATTCAGCTCTATCATTAACATTACTTGCTAAAGCGCTAGGTGCACAAAATATTAATCCAGTGATGTTGCCATACGGCGATCGGGATTTAAGCGATAGTGAAACAATATTAAGATTTAATCAAATTCCTCAAGAAAATTGGCAGGTGATAGATATTAAATCTATAGTAGATATTGCAGCAAAGACTATTGGAGTGAAGGCAGATGATAAAATCAGATTTGGCAATTTAATGGCCCGAATTAGGATGATGACGATCTATGATTTAGCAAAAAAATATAATGCGTTGGTATGTGGGGCGGAGAATAAATCAGAAAAATATTTAGGTTATTTCACCCGCTTTGGGGATGAAGCTAGTGATTTGGAGCCAATCATTGGATTATATAAAACTCAAGTGAGACAGTTGAGTAAATTTTTAAATTTACCAGATCAAATAAGAGTTAAACCACCCACTGCAGATTTATGGGAAGGCCAAACCGATGAGCAAGAATTAGGCTTTTCTTATGAGGTAGCAGATCAAGTTTTAGTACAGTTAATAGATGAGAGAAAAACAGCTGCTGAGATTGAGGGAAAAGATTTAGAATTAGTCAAAAAAGTAATTCAAAGGGTAAAACAAATGGAGTTTAAACGCCACGTGCCGTATAAGATTTAATTCTGTACAATAAAATCTGTGATTAAATCAAACAAGATCATTTTTCAAGCAAAAAAAATCATTCCTATTGTTAAGAAATTACGTAAACAAGGCAAGAAAATTGTCTTAACTCAAGGTAGTTTTGATATGGTTCACATTGGCCATGGGCGTTATTGTGAAGAAGCAAAAAAACACGGTGATGTTTTAATCGTGGGGGTGGATGGTGATAAAAAAGTCAGAAAACGTAAAGGACCCAATCGGCCGGTAGTGCCAGAAAAAGAACGTTTAGAAATGATGACTTATTTATCAGCAGTTGATTATGTAGTTTTAAAGAAATTGAAAGTTCCTAAATATAATTTAATTAGTTTAATTAAGCCCGATGTGTTAGTAGCAACTAAGAAAACATACAATCAAGAACAAATTAAGCATTTAGAGACTATTTGTGGGCGAGTGGTGGTGTTAGAACCGATGGCCACCACCACTACTAGTGCAAAGTTGCGTCGTTTACAAATTGGTGCAGCCAAAGAGATCACTAAAACTTTAAGCAAAAAATTTATTAGAGTTATGGAAGAAATGATTGAGGAACTTAAAAATGGCGATGAATAAAATTGCAATCGTAACTTATATGCCAGTGATTCATGCTGGTTATTTAGAATTATTTAATAAATATCCTACTGCAGATTTAGTGATTATAGATAAAAAATTATTGAATAAAAAATTCCGTTCAATTCAGAAAGACATTAGGGCTTTAACGACAAAACAAATAATTAAATCTTTGCAGACTCTTTTGCCAGATAGAAAAATAATTTATTTTAAAAGTGAAACTGATATTGGCGACTATAAACAAATTGTTATGCCTGAAGATGAAATCAGCGATTGGTTTAAGGAAAAATTTTTTGCAGACAAGAAAATTAAGATTGACTCAATTTTTCTCAGGTGGAGTGAGGCTAAAACAAAGCAGAAAAAAGATGTAATTCCAGATGATGAAGTGACAACAGCAGAACTTCACCGTCAGTTTATAGATAAGATTACTAAAGAAGCTAAAAAAAGCTCTGATTGGTGGCGTCAAACTGCTGCCGCTGTAGCTAAAGACGGTAAATTAATCTCAATTGCTCATAATAAACATGTTCCCTCTGACCAAAATCAATATATCTTAGGTGATCCACGAGCTAATTTTAGTCGAGGGGAGGAGATTGAAGTCTCAACATCACTTCATGCAGAAGAGGTGGTTATTGCTCAAGCAGCCGCGCAAGGCATCTCTCTTCAAGGAGCAGATCTATATGTGACTACTTTCCCTTGTCCATTTTGTGCAAGGTTGATAGCTTATTCAGGAGTGAAAAGACTGTTTTATAAAGATGGCTATTCTGTTTTGGATGGGGCAGAGCTAATGAGAAGCCATGGTATAAAATTGATCAGAGTTCAGGTTTAATTTGTTTTTGCCTTTTTTCTTTATTATGCCCTAGGGCATTTTCTCTTGCTTCGCGTTTTACCTTGTCTTTTCCAATTTTGAATCTAGTGGGCTTGAAGTCAGGATCATTGATTTCTGGCACGATAAATTGAGCATGCAAGTGAGCTATGGTGCCGGCAGAGTAATCAGTGTCTCCAAACCGCATGGCGAAAGCTCCTCCGGGGGCATTGGTGTATTTTTGAGCAAAAGCTAATATTTCTATTAATTCAGCCCCTTCTTCTGAAGTTAGTTCACTCAACATTTCTTTATGAGTTTTTAAAATAATTAACAAGTGATGTCTGACGTTTTTATAAGGCCAGCGATTGGTGGTTAGAAGCCAGTGTTTGTTTTCTTTAATAAAGGGTTGATGCTGATATTTTTTAAAATTTTCTAAACAAAATGGGCAATGGCCAGCTTCGATTATTTTTTTCATGACGGCGCGTTGCTCATCGTTTCTGGCATTGTCTAAATCAACAAGTATTTTTTTCATATTGCGACGGGAATATTTTTTATACCTGGATGCGGATTGTAATCACTGAGCTCAAAATCGTCCACTCTAAATTTAAAGATGTCTTTACTGTTATTTTTTAGAGTCATGGTAGGGAAAGGTCGTGATTTACGTTTAATTATTTTTTTTACTGCTTCTATTTGATTGACATAAATATGAGCGTCAGAAATAGTATGAACAAAAATACCTGGTTGATAGCCAGTAGCTTGGGCTAGCATCATAGTCAGGGCTGCATATTGGATCATGTTAGATGGTACTCCGATTGGGACATCTCCAGAGCGTTGGAACATATGGAGGTTGAGTTTATTGTCATGGATCATGATGTGCATCCAGCCATGACATGGACAAACTACTACTTTTTGTTTTTTATTTTTACCACGAGCAATGTATTGAGGAATCCAGGGCGAAATAAAGTGAGTTTTTAAGTGTGGCAATTCAATAATTTGTTCAACAATATTTTTAATTTGGTTGTAGTTAGCGCCTTCAGCAGTAGGAAAGTCATGAAAAGCAGCTCCATAAGAGCCAGGTCCAAGATCACCAGTTTCTAGATCTCGTTTGTGGCATTTTTTTTCAGTCACCCAAGATCGCCACCAATAGCAACCATAAGATTCGAGTTCTTTTTGGGTGCGAGCACCATTAATAAAACCAATTATCTCTCCCAGAGCTTGTTTCCAGACCGTGGGGACTTTTTTAAAGTCGGGCGCCATATTACGTTCAGTGATCATGGGAAAACCGTTGCTAAGATCAAAGCGCATGGATGGGGGAGCAATATAAGTAATGGTGTCAGTTCCAGTTTGAGATTTAATGCGCGTGCCGTGTTCTAAAATGAGTTTAAGTGTTTCTCGATATTGAGCGTCAGGTGTTTTTTTAGTGTCAGAATTTACAGGAACGGACAACATAGAGTTGTTGTACCATATAGTCAGTTAAAAGTTGAGCTGAAGAACACTATGAAACTTAAAGTAAAACGTTTTGATAAAAATTTACCTTTACCAGAATATAAAACTGATAAAGCTGCAGCGTTGGATCTTTATGCGCGCGTAGATACGACTATTTTTCCACATAAAGTGGGTTACGTACCATTAAACATTGCTTTAGAATTACCTCAAAATCATTGGGCTTTATTGGCTGCTAGAAGTTCTTTGCATAAAAAAGGTTTAATGATGGCTAATGGGATTGGAGTTGGAGACGAGGATTTTTGCGGTGACAATGATGAATATCAATCTGTGTTGTTTAATTTTACCGATCAAGAAGTTATGGTTAAAAAAGGTGAACGTATTGTGCAGTTGATTATTCTTTCGCGGGAAAGAGTAGAGATTGAAGAAATGGTAGAGCTAGGAAATAAAGATCGAGGGGGGATAGGATCAACTGGCTCATAATTTTAAATAAAAGGAATAGTTTATGAATTGTTTTATTATTGCTGCCCTCACAACTGACGGTTTTATTGGTCGGGATGTAGCGCATAACTCAACTCGTTGGACGAGTAAAGAAGATGCTGATTGGTTTTCTCAAAAAAGCAAAGAAGCTGGAATAGTGGTGATGGGTCGAGCTACTTATGATACCGTCGGCAGACCTCTACCAGATAGAGTGACGATAGTTTATTCTCGCAACGCCGATGTAAATCAACTGGTTAAAAATCAAACCAAGTTAGAGAAAAATCAAGTTTACTACACCCAAGCCAAACCCGAAGATTTATTAAAGCAACTCAAAGAGTTTAATTTTGATGAAGTGGCAATCAGCGGAGGATCAAGTATTTACACCATGTTTATGGAAGCTGGGGTGGTTAATAAATTATATCTGACAGTAGAGCCAGTGTTGTTCGGAGAAGGGGTGAGGCTTTTTAATCAAAAGTTAGATCAAAAGTTAGAATTAATAAAAACTGAAAATTTATCTCCACAAACTTTGTTGCTTGAGTATGGTGTGAATTAGTAGTTGCACATTAGATATAGTCTGCATTAGTCTCATTGAAGTGCTTAAAGAAAATTCTATTCAATTATCCAATGGGGTTTATGTAGTTTGTGGACATATGGCTTCAGGAAAATCTACCCTGTTAGAATTATTTAAAGAATTAATTCCCGGATCAGTTGTTATAGATGAGACTCCGCCCACTGAAAATCCTTATTTTGTTGAGTATTGTCAGGCTATTGGGAGGGAGGGTCCCAATCCTTTTGCATTTGCAGTTCAAAAATATTTTTTTGAAGATGCTATAGGACAAGGTAAAAAAATTAGTGAACAAGCAGAAGACAAAGTTATTTTTTGGGGAGGTTCTCCCTGGCATCATTTTATGTATGTTTGGTTACTTTATAAAGATGGTAGTTTGTCTAAAGAATACTATGATGAGTATTGTCGTCTTTTTGTTAAATGTATTCCCGATCTTCCCATGCCCAAAGCAGGGATTGTTACTTTGCATGAGACAGGAGAATCAACTCATTTATCAATAGAAGAACGAGCTAATAATTCAAAGGGAGAGAAGGAAAAAATTGCAAGGTTAGCTGAGGTTGGTATTCCCATTCCTTACTTAGATTCACAAGGAGATTACTGGAAGGCAAGAATAGAAGAAGGAAAATTACTTCCTGAAAAAGATGAGCCCAGATTAAAAGGGCTCTCTCCTCAAATTAAAATATTAAAGCTTAATACTACTAAGACCGATTGGAGAACTTATGACAAAGATGGGAATTTAATTAATGATAACGATGGAATTGGAAGAATAATTTTAAGCAAATTAGCTACGCTAGCTCAATAAAAGTTTTTTTAACTTAAATTAATTATTGTATTAGTTTGAAATGATTTGTATAAGTATGTCTAGCATAAATTTTAAGTTGAAAGGTTGAATGGCAGAACAACTTACTCCCACGGGATCAATAGTTAATAGAATTGTAAGAGAAAAAGGAGATAGAAAAAAAACACTAGCTAGTTTGAAAAAAAAATTTGCTGCTGGGGAGAATGTTTTAAATGGAACAGGAAATTCTCCCTACGTTGAGTATTTACTTAAAATAATTTTTCCACAGCTAATTGAAGGTAAGTCTGAAAAATCTATAACTAATGGTCTAGAACATTCATTGGGTCTCTTTTTAATTAACCACGAAGGTTTGGCTTTAGCTTTGGCGTTACAGAAATTTAGAACTGATACATTTAATTTAGAAAGCGATAATAAAGCAAACATATTACTAGAGATCGACAAAATTCTATCAGAATTAGGAGTAAAACATTTAGTTTTGGGGTTACTTGTAAAGAAGAAATAAATCCTAGCGAATAATCTAGACTCGTAATTGGCAGAGATTATAGACTACGCTATCATCAATGAATGAACTCTCTTGTTCATATTTAGTTCGATAACATTATGAAAATATATTTTGGAGCAGCTGTTACCATGGGGAGAGATAGCTATTTACCGCTATATAAAAAAATTGTTAAAGAGATTGAAAAATTAGGTCATGAAGTTTTATCCAAACACGTAGCTGATCCATCTATAGATCCCACTGGTGGACTCAAGCCCAATCAATTATTTGCTCGTGAAGTAGAGAGCGTTGAACAAGCAGACGTGATGGTGGCAGAAGTGACTGCTCCTTCTTGGGGTACAGCTTTATTAATGGAAAAAGCTTTAGACAAAAATATTCCAGTTTTGGCTCTTTTTTATCAAGGCAATAGCCATGATTTGCCTCCCATGATAGCTGGCCACGATGAGCTCTATGTGACTCATTACACCAAAAACAATATTAAGTCAGTTCTAAAAAAGAACTTGATTCATTTTGAACAACAGAAACAAAATCCAGGCAAGCTGATTGTAATTGATGGAGCTGATGGGGCTGGCAAAGCTACACAGACAGAGATGTTGCGTCAATATTTTAAAAAACACAAAATCAAAAATAAATATATTTCTTTTCCTCGTTACAAAACCTCCTTTCACGGTGATTTAATCGCTAGGTTTTTGAAAGGCGAGTTTGGAGGCAATAGAGATGTCAGTCCATATCTAGCGTCATTAGCTTTTGCTTTGGATCGTTTAACTGCTCGCGACGATATTATTGAATGGTTAGAAGAGGGGAATGTGGTTGTTTGTGATCGTTATACTTCTGCCAATGTTCATCAGGCAGCTAAGATGCCTAAGAAGGAGCAAGCGACTTTTATTAAGTGGCTTTATGACATGGAGTATAAAGAGCATAAGTTGCCCAAGGAAGATATTGTGTTATTCCTTCATGTCCCAGCAGAAATTTCTCAGAAATTATTAGATCATAAATCCAAGAAAAAAAATAATAATGGTGAGAAAGATGAGGCAGAAAAAGATTTAGGACATCAAAAAGAATCAATCGCCATGTATCATCGTTTTGCTAAAAA
The DNA here is from genome assembly GCA_964423285.1 of uncultured Pseudomonadales bacterium. Classification (GTDB taxonomy): domain Bacteria; phylum Patescibacteriota; class Microgenomatia; order UBA1400; family PJMF01; genus JABBGTR01. Next base: position 31,238 of record CAYREI010000005.1, read on the forward strand.
ATACAAACATTGGAGAGTTATTGAATGCGTGGAAAAAGGCAAGCTTTTAAATAAGAGCAAAATTCATCAAAAAATAATTGAAACTTTAAAAAACAGAAAAATAATAGAATAATTTATTTTTAATCCTTATGGCTAAGCTCCCACGTCCAGTTGTCCGTTTAATTGAGAAATTTGAAAGATTGCCTGGGATTGGACCTAAGTCAGCCCAGCGTTTAGCCTTTTATTTATTACATCATCCCAAAGAAGAGCTAGAGGATTTTGCTGAAAAGTTAGTAGCTTTAAAAACCGACACGGTATTATGTAAACAATGTCATAACGTCAGTGAAACTGATCCCTGCGAAGTCTGTGATGATCCAAATCGTGATAGAACAATTTTAATGGTAGTGGAATCTCCTTTAGACCAATTGGCGATTGAAAATTCAGATAAATACCAGGGTTTCTATCACATTCTTCATGGAGCTATTGATCCACTTAATAATATTGGTCCAGATCAACTTTATTTAAAAGATATTTTAGATCGATTGGATGGAGTAGAAGAACTAATTTTAGCTACTAATCCTACTATGGAAGGTGAAGCCACAGCTTTATATATTCGTGAGTTGGTAGAAAATAAAGGATTAGAAATTAAAATTACTCGTATTGGTCATGGGTTACCCATTGGCGCTGACATCGAATATGCTGATAGGGTGACAATTGCTAGAGCACTCGAGGGTAGACGCTCCTTGTAAAGATTTTTGTTCTCCATTAAACTATTTTTAATGATCTCTTTGATCAATCCAAAATGGCAATTGCTATTAAGTAAAATTAAAGGAGATCGTTATGCGCATTTTAGTCGCGTCTAAAACTTTAGAGATTACTCAGCCCTTGCGAAATTTTACTAAACAACAAGCTTCCAAGTTGAATAAGCTGGGTCAACGAATTTCTAAAGTTCAAGTGTCTTTAGAACAGCGAGTGGCTAAATCAAAACGCGATCAAAATGCTTTAGTTAAGTACGTGGTCGATTTACCTGGAAAAACTTTAGTGATCAAATCTAAGGCAGCCGATATGTATGAGGCAATTGTTGACGCCACCAATAAAGTGATTCGTCAAACACGTAAGTTCAAAGAAAAACGTTTAACTAAACAGCGATAGTTATAATTTCATCTCTGGTTGTGAGTTGAGAAGCGATCTGTTTTCTAGTATCGTAGATTTATGATTGATTCCACAGCTCAGCAGGTTGGTAAAAAAAGCCCCTTAGATATCTTAGGGGATGTTTTAGAGGATGCTAAGGATGCTTCTAAGGCTAAAAAGTCTGTAGAAGCTGATAAAGAAAAAAAACAGCGAGCAGAACTAGACTTAACTAGAAAGCAAAAAATAGTTGAAGAGAAACAGTTGATTCAAGAACAGTTAGTTAAGATGCGAGAAGTGAGTCAGATGCCGGCTGAAAAAACTCGCAAAGCTCAGAGTAAAACTGAAAAGGCTGAGATTGAGAAACAAAAATCATCTCGAGAAGGATGCGAAATTCAACAACTCAAGCGTACAAAGGCTTAATTTATGTCAGGACCAAAACCAGGAGTGAGACCAAGACCAATGGGTGGGTTTAATCAGGGGATGGGAAACTCAAGCGAACATTTGGATGAGGCAGCTGTGAAGGCTGCTAGCAAACAAAAACAACTCAATCAAAAGCAAAGCAGTACTGATCCAGCCTCAGGCAAGAGTGGTACTAATCCTTTATTACCTCAGACAGATGCTAAATCAGAAAAACCTAGAGAAGTTGGATCTATTAAAGATGAATTAGTCAAAAGACCACTGAAGGATATTGAAAAAGGCCTGAGTAGTTTTTTTGATCTTAATGCTTTGTTTAACATTGATGTAAAAGATACTCCTGAGGAACAAGCTAAAAAGAAAAGCTTACACCAACGCTTTCAAAAATTAACTGAGGAGCAAAAAACTGTAGCTCAAAAAAAATATCAGGAAGAGATGCAAAAGAAAAAAACAGAACAAGAAGAAGAGCAACAGAAAAAAGAGGAAGAAGAAGCTAGAGAAAAAGCAACCATAGCACCTCCTTCAAGTCCTAAAAAAGGACCGGTGGGTCCATTTTGGGGACAGTCTAAAAAACAAAAAACTCAAACCATGCTTCAACAATCTCGACAAGGATTAGGTCAGGTAGGAAAGAAATATTAGAGATATAATCTTTTTTAAATTATGAAACTTTTTAATTCTTTAACCAGAAAAATAGAAAAAATCATTCCATTGAGAGCGCCTCACTTAGGTTTTTATGCCTGTGGATTTACTGTTTATGACTATGCTCATATTGGCCACCTGCGACGCTATACCATGGATGATGTTTTGCTTAGAACTCTTAAACAAGCTGGGTTTGAAGTTAATTTTGTTCAGAACATAACTGATGTTGGTCAGTTAGTTTCTGATGCCGATGAGGGTGAGGATAAAATGGAAAAAGGGGCCAAGAAATACCAAACCACAGTCTGGGAATTAGCTAAAAAGTTTGAAAACTACTTTTTTTATTCTATGGATAAGATGGGCAATCTGAGGCCAGATGTGAGTTGTAGAGCAACTGAGCATATTCCAGAGCAAATAGAGCTAGTTAAAAAATTAGAAAAAAATGGTTACACCTATGTGATTGATGGAGATGGAGTGTATTTTGACACCAGTAAATTAGATGATTATGGCGAAATAGCTCAATTAGATATCAAAAATCTTAAAGAAGGGGCTCGAGTTGATAAAGTCGTTGGTAAGCGTAATCTAACAGATTTTGTGTTATGGAAGTTTGAGCGTAAAGGTGAAAATAGAGCCATGGTATGGCCGAGTCCTTGGGCGGAGCGTGGTTTTCCTGGTTGGCATATTGAATGTAGTGCCATGAGCATGAAGTATCTTGGTGATCAATTTGACATTCATACTGGAGGCAAAGATCATCTTACTATTCATCATCCAAATGAGATTGCCCAAAGTGAAGCAGCTACAGGTAAAAAATCATTTGTTAAGTATTGGGTGCATCACAACTTCGTTCAAGTTGAGGGTGAAAAGATGAGTAAATCTTTAGAAAATTTCTTTACTATCGATGATGTTGAGCAGCGCGGATATCATCCATTGGCTTTGCGACTGTTATTCTTAACCGCTCATTATCGTAGTGAAATTAATTTTACTTGGGATAATTTGGCTGGAGCACAAAAAAGTTATCAGAAATTGATTGATTTGGTGTTAAAACTTAAAGGCGATAAGGGAGAGGCTGAAGGCGGCGATGATTATCGACAACGATTTTTTGATTTCATGGAGAATGATCTTAGAACCCCAGAGGCATTAGCAGTAATGTGGGAGGTGACTAAATCTGACTTATCAAAGGCTACTAAGCTAAAATTATTATTAGAATTTGATCAAGTATTGGGGTTGGGATTAAATAAGGCTGAGGAGATTAACAAAGAGCTGGGGGTTGGGGAAGTAGATCTAAATAGTTTATCAACTGAGATTAAAGACCTATTGGATCAGCGTCAACAGGCTCGAGATAATCAAGATTTTGAAAAAGCCGATCAACTCCGTCAGCAGCTTCAATCGCTAGGTTATTTGGTTAAAGACACCCCTCAAGGTCAAAAAATTAGTAAATTAAAGTAATTTTTGTTGTTGAAAAGATAAATAACTATCTTTGGTTACGATTAGGTGGTCTAACAAGCTTATCCCTAGTAATTCACCTGCTTTTTTTAATTTTGTGGTAGTTATGATGTCATCTTGGCTTGGATGTGGATCACCAGAAGGATGGTTGTGAGCCAGGATTATACTTCGACAAGGAAGCTTGATTGCTGGAGCGAAAACGTCTCGTGGCTCAACACTTTGAGTGTTAACATTTCCAACAGCTAAAATTTCTTTAGCCATGAGTTCATAGCGGGCATTTAAATATAATCCGATGAGTTGTTCGCGATGACTAGTGCGGATTTCATTAATTTCACGCAATACATCTTCTGGTTTAAGTAATCTAGGCTTAAGTTTGAGGCTGTGGAAACGCTTTCCTAGCTCAAGTGTAGCCATAATTTTTGCTGCTTGAATTTGGCCAATACCATGAATAGTGGCTAATTGTTTGAGGGTAGCAGTAGAAAGATTAGGACCGAATTTAGTTAAGATTTGTTTGGCTAAAGAAAGCACGTTTTTTTTAGTGGTTCCAGAACCTAAGATCACTGCTAAAAGTTCGGCCTGAGTAAGATTGTGAGGACCAGTAGAGAGTAAACGTTCTCGAGGACGTTTAGTTTTAGAGATCAGTAAAATAGATTTAGCCATGAAAGAAGTAAAACACACTAAGATTACAGGAAGTGTAGTGATAAAAAATTAAAATTTAGTTATACCCGAAATTTTTTTGTTCTCGGCAAATTCTTGTTAAAATCAACTCAATCTCTTTTTTAGAGCTCAAGCTATTGATTATTCCTAACTTTTTACCCCAATAAGTACCAGGGATGAAATTAGTTTTATGATCTAGATCAATAGCAAAAATAAGAGGAATTAGGTATGTGCTAGAATTAGATCGCTCTTTAAGTGTTTCTAATAGGTGAAAAATTTGTGGTGGAGAATAGCTACTACTAATAATAACTAAATCTGGTGTTTTATCATGCAGATATTGAGTCGCTTTTTGAGCTGACTTAATATGAAGAGTATGGTTATCTTGAGGTAAAAAATTATAAGGTTTAGCTAGGTCTGGCTTTGGTTCTACAATCAAGATACTATTAAGTTTTAGAATGGACATGTATTTATTAGAGTTAATTCTACTCTAATTAGAATACGATTAGGCATAAGGGGAGTCAAGGACCCAAGTATGAAAAAAAAATTAAATATTGGCCAAAAAATTCGTTACGCCAGGACAGAAGCAGGCTTAAGCCAGAAAGAGTTGGCCAATCAACTTCAACTATCTGATAAAGCAATTAGTACTTACGAAGTAGGGCGAGCTCAACCCGGCATAGAAGTGTTAAGGGATATAGGTCAAGCTACTGGGAGGCCAGTAACTTATTTTATTGATGAAGAAGGAGTAGAGGAGATTGATTTTGCTGTTAAAATTAAGAAGATTGAGAAAGAGTTAGCTGGTATTAAAAAAGCTTTACAAGAGAAAGGATATCAAGTATGAGTAAAAAAATTAAAAAATTACGCCGTTCTATAAAAGACAGAAAAATAGCAGGTGTGTGCGCTGGTATTGCTGATTATTTTGGAGTAGATGTAGTAGTGACCAGAGCAATTTTTATTTTATTGTTAATTCCAGGTGGTTTTCCAGGACTATTTCCCTACCTTTTACTCTGGATCGTGATTCCAGAAAAAGAATAGTATTATCTTAACTGTGGTTTTAGTTGCTGTTTTTCTGAAAAAAACTGATAATTTATGGCGTAAGATTGTGGTTGTTTTATTGTGTATGACGGGGTTGATGTTGGTGGTGTAATTTTTATTGTTTTTCCATTACTACGTAACCAGTTAAGAGTGGAGGACAAGGATTTTGATCTATACCATTTGGATAAAAATTCAATCTCCCATTAATATGCTCGGCATAACCATTTTGAGAAATGGTTTTTTTATCAATCAGTTTCATTTTAATTTTATGCTTAATTAGCAATTTCTTAATATGTTCTGCGTATTGATCTACAGAGAAGTACGCGTAGCGTTCCTTGATTTCATCTGTATATCGATGTGACCAGCTAAAATGTCCAGCAATCTCTAAAGCGTCTTTCATAGTTACTTTTAACTGAGTGCCTTTAGTGATATTTTTTGGTAGTTGTTGTTTTAGATATAACAAATTAGCACCTTTGAAATCATTAACAAATCGTTTCAAAAAATCAGCTGGATCGCATGGATCATTAGGATGTTTTTCTCCAACTATTAGTTTTATCACTTGATCTGTTTGTGGATATTGCATGAAATCACGAACAACTAGTCTGCCACCAGGAACTAGAACTCTCTGAGCTTCAAGAAAAAAACGATTGACATTCTTACCAAAGGTAAACTGGTCACCAAAAGTAGCTATCTCATGTATAACTGATGAGGCAACGATAGCAGAAACACAATTATTTTTTAAAGGCATGGAATTTGCTGTGGCGGCGATACACTCGATAGTTGGAGTTTCAACCTCAACTTTGCGCTGATTGTGTTGCAGGTTTTCGATCATGGGTAGAGAATAATCAATAGCTAGTATTTTTTGATCATAAAAATTTTTTAACATCTCTCGTTCTAAGGCGCCACCACCAGGACCAATGCTCAGTATTTTTTTAGTTGAAGTCTTAATATCTTGTATATATGGAAAAATATTTTGAGCTTTTTCACTTAAGCTACTATTCATCCTTTCACGATAGATTTGCAATGTCTCGGATTCTAATTGGGGAGCTGAACAGTTTGTTTTTGATTCCACGAGTCTGATTGTATCATGGAGCCAGGTAGTAATTTTTTACTTTCTCGATATATAATAGCTCTCATGTCACTTAATATCGGAATCGTTGGTTTGCCTAATGTGGGCAAATCAACCCTATTTAACGCTCTGCTCAAACAGCAATTAGCCCTGGCTGCTAACTATCCCTTTGCTACCATTGAGCCCAATGTAGGCGTAGTACCTGTACCAGATGAGAGATTGGCTAAATTAGCAAAAATTGTGAATACAGAGGTGATTAAACCAGCCACAGTTGAGTTTGTGGATATTGCTGGCTTGGTCAAAGGCGCACATGAGGGGGAAGGATTAGGCAATCAATTTTTAGCTCGGATCCGTGAAGTAGATTTAATTTGTCATGTCTTGAGGGATTTTAGTGATGAAAACGTATTGCGAGAGGGGAGTGTGGATGCTAAGACTGATCGGGAAACGATTGAGATGGAGTTACTATTAGCAGATTTAGATACGCTAGAAAAGCAAAGAGAACCCAAAGCTAGCAAAGATAAATTGGAACTAAGAAAGTGGGAAATTATTACTCAATTTACAGAAAAAGCTCGTATTGGTCAATTAATTATGGAAGTGATAAAAAGCGAAGATGAAAGACAGTTAGCGCAGGAACTAAACCTACTAACAGCTAAAAAGATTATCTATGTAGTGAATGTAGATGAGGATAAAGTTAGAGATTCTAAGGGTTTGATGGTGAGTTGGGCAGAGAAACTAGGGGTAGAAGTAGGGGAGGTGGTGATTATTAGTGCCCAAATTGAGAGTGAATTGGCAAGTTTAAGTGATGAAGATCAAGTATTGTACTTGAGGGATTTGGGAGTTAATGAGAGTGGGTTGGAAAGATTGATTAAAAAAGCCTATCAACAATTAAGTTTACAGAGTTTTTTAACTGCTGGAGAGCTGGAGGTTAGAGCTTGGACAGTTAAATCTGGATCTACCGCGCCTGAGGCTGCAGGGGTGATTCATAGTGATTTTGAAAAGAATTTCATCAAGGCTAGGGTGGTAGACTATGCAGATTTTGTGAAATATTCGGGTTGGAAGGGTGTGAAAGAGGTAGGAAAAATGAGATTAGAAGGACGAGACTACCAGATGAAAGAGGGTGATGTAGTTGAGTTTATGATAGGGAAGTAGTGAATCTTGAGTTTACTGCTTCGGACTATTAATTACTTTTTCTATATATGGGAGTGCTTCTTTTAATGTAATTTTATCAATCGGTTTACCGAGTAAAGTACTGAGTTGCTCTGCAACTAGACTATTTGTTTGCATTAATTGAGGGATATTTTCAATTCCCCACACAGCTTCTGCTCTAAGTTTAGTGTTAGCGTCAACCTTTTTACCTTTTCTATCCCCTTCAGGCAAACCATCTTTCTCCTTTTGTGGTTTTTCTGTCATGTTTGCAGTTTATCATTATTGATAAGTTTTTGCATTTATTTTAAGAAAATAGTCCTATAATATTGACATTTTGGATATATTTTGATATATTTTGAATATTGTCTCTCTGGAAGGGGGATCGTTACGACCACTGCGGTTGTAACTGATCCAAATTTAAAGAGACAAGGAGGAGACGATGGGGAAAAATTTTTTCTCTGCAGTGTGGGTGGTAATAGCAATTGCTGTGATAATCCTTATAGGAATAGGAGTCGCGGCAGATAGTGACCCCAAGCAGGGGTTGGCAAATGAATGCCTACAAGGGCTTCAAGAAGCTTGCGTTTATTGGCAAGCTCTTGAAGAATTAAAAATGGTCGAGGCAGTGGTTGCTGATGCAAAAAGCAGCTACGAAGCTGCCATTGCACCAACACCGCCAACCCAATCAATCCTGGATTCATGAAAACTGAATCCATGATCCCCGCCTCATTTTATATGAGGTGGGGATCTAAACTTTATTTATTTCTCCCCAGGCTATCTTTCATATGTTACAATACCTCTAGTTAAAAAACTTGATATGCTTTCCTACCAGAGGTAGGATCCAAGATAATAATATCCTTTCCAGGCATACAAGATCAGAAAGGTCAAAATGATCAAAATTATTGCTGACAAGCAGTCTAAGCTCTACGAGCTGACATATTTACTTCCTGTAGATTTCACAGATGCAAAGCGAGCTACGGTTAGTGAGTCTATCCTCAAGTTAATTACCAAACACAAGGGTAAAGTTTTGCAAACCCAAGATTGGGGCAAGAAAGAACTGGCTTATAAAATCAAGCATCAGGGAAAATTTTGCTTTGAAGCAGTCTACACCCATCAAATAATTAAGTTTTCACCAGCTAAAGTTCAAGCTTTCGAAAAGGAATTATTACTAGAAGAACAGCTTATGCGTCATCTAGTAGTAGTTAGTGAAAATCAATCAGAGAAGTCAATAGAAGAAG
>CAYREI010000006.1:0-31285 GCA_964423285.1 uncultured Pseudomonadales bacterium
TCTCCTTTACCATTCATCCCGTCTCGAATAGCAATTCCCACAAAAGAAATTCCCAACTTTTCAGGGAAAAAGCCACCCACATCATCAAAAGAACGTTTAGTCTCTACATCTAAGAATATATGTCTCATTGATTAATTTCTAACAACCGACGAGTTACTTCTTTCCAATTTACTATATGCCAAAATGATTTAACATACTCAGCACGACGATTTTGATATTTTAAATAATAAGCGTGCTCCCAAACATCCAAACATAAAAGAGGAATTTCGTCCTCTGATAAAGGTGAGTCTTGATTACTAGTAGAGTGAATTTGCAAATCACCATCATCATCTACTACTAACCACGCCCAACCAGAACCAAATTGGGTAAGTGCTGCAGTCTCAAACTCTTCTTTAAAATTTTTCAGATTTTTAAACCTATCAATAATTTTTTTAAGCAAATCACCTTTTGGTTCTCCACCTCCATCAGGAGAAATGGATGTCCAAAATAAAGAATGACTAGCAAAACCACCGCCATTATTTTTAACAGCAGTCTGAACTTCAGTTGGTAAATCGTTTAAATTTTTGAGTAAATTATTTATATCTTGTTGCTGTAAATCTGGGTAATCTTCCAAAGCTGTGTTAAGTTTATCTGTATATCCTTGGTGATGTTTAGCATGATGAATCTCCATAGTTTGAGCATCAATATAAGGCTCTAAAGCGTCATACTCATAAGCTAAATCTGGTAAAACAAACATGATCACTCCTTACTTTTGGCTAAATTCATTAGTGATTCTAACTAACTCTATCATACGATCCCTAGCTGTGGTTTTAATAAAATGCTGAATTGCTGATAAATCAAGACTTTCGTCTTCTTGACGAAAACTAGCAATTTCTGACCATAACCCATTCCCAATCATAAAACCCCGAGCACCATTTTCTAAAGCTGCGCGAAGTTGGAGTTTATTCTCTTCATGATCTGAGTTTTCTAAACTTACCACCCAAGGATGATCTAGCTCAGCAGTAATAGTAGCTGCCGCTAAAGCATTTTGAGGATATTGAATAGATAATAAATGACAACTATCTCTAAGTTCTTGGACTGTTTGAAGTTGGGTCTCTTGCAACACTACTGGATCTTTACTCTCATCTGGTTGAGAGTAAATATTTAGCTTCAATAGAAAATCTATACCAACGTGCTGACAATATTCAAAAAGTTCTGCGGTGAGTTTTTTCTTATCAAGAGCCATTTCTTCTGCCGGATGATACCATAGCTCAAGTTTGGCTACGGCGTAATTATTGGCAATCTCATCTACACCCCATCTAGGAGCTAATTGAGGTAAAGATTCATGAGCAATATCTTTATTCGCCTCCAAACGGAGTACCAAACCTTTTTCAATATCATTCATTAATAATGGAAAACTAAAAATTGGATCTACTACTACGGCCGATGGCTGGCTAACCAAATGCTTAATAAGACTTTTAAGAACAATATTGAGCTGATCAATCCCACCTTGAATGTTAATATCCAAACCTAAATTAGCGGCTAGCTGATGCCCCGAGTCTAATTCCAAAATCGAGAACATCTTTGAATCTGAATAAAGGGCAGGTAGGTGCATAGTTACTAGTATAATCTAGCGATGGTCATCTCTGCCACTAGATCGAGGTCGACGATCATTCCCGCCTCCATAATTATTTTTGCGTTGACCTCTAAATTCTGATCTGTCAGATCGGTTGGATTTAGCTTTTTCACGCTCAGCTTCACTCATCATTGTTAAAGAAACTTTACCGTCATCTTTAATCTCAATTACTCGTACGTGAACTTCTGCTCCAATTTTAACAATCTCATTTGGATCACCCACATACTCTGAAGCCATTTCAGAAACGTGAACCAAACCATCATGTCCTGGTAAATACTCAACGAAAGCACCATAGTTTTCAATTCGAACTACCTTGCCGTCAAATTCATCACCGACTTCTTCAACATACATAATGTTTTGAATCATTTCTTTAGCTTTATCAATCGCTTCTTGATCGGGAGAAGAAATATTTACTAATCCCACACCTCGTTCTTCATCTTCATCCACGTCAACTTCAGCTTCAGTGACAGCAATGATATTTTTAATCACTTTTCCTCCAGGACCGATCAACTCTCCAATTCTATTTGTAGGAATAGTTAATTGTTCAATTTTAGGGGCAAAAGTAGATAGTGCTTTTCTAGGCTCAGAAATAGCTTTGAGCATTTCATCCATAATGTGAATGCGGCCTAAACGAGCTCTTTTCAAGGCTTCTTCTAACACTTCCACAGATAAACCAGTTAATTTAATATCCATCTGGATAGCAGTAATACCTTCTCTAGTACCAGCGACTTTAAAATCCATATCGCCGACATGATCTTCTAAACCCTGAATATCAGATAAAACCACATGATTCTTATCATCACTAATCATTCCCATTGCAATTCCAGCTACTGGACATTTTATAGGTACTCCCGCAGCCATCAGTGATAGGGTCGAACCGCATACACTTGCTTGAGAAGTAGAACCATTAGAGCTCAAAATTTCAGAAACAACACTAATGGTGTATGGAAATTCTTCTTGGCTAGGAATAACTGGCATTAAAGCTCTTTCAGCCAGTAAACCATGACCAATTTCACGTCGCTTTGGATAACCAAACCGGCCTGTTCCCCCCCAAGAATAAGGAGGCATATTATAAAAATGCATATAATTACGCACTATCTCGCCATCCATATTTTCAACATGCTGACCCAATGAGGGAGCACCAAGAGTAGTAATGGTCACAGCTTGAGTAGCTCCGCGTTTAAACATGGCACTACCATGAGTACGAGGGAAAATGTCTATCTCTGACCAAATTTGACGAATCTCATCTGGCTTACGATTATCTGGACGAACTTTATCTTCTAAAATCATTCGACGAACTTCTTTTTTCATTAATTTATCGACTACACTAGCTAATTCTTTAGCATTAATTTTTAAAACTGCCTCAGCATCATCTTCATTGCCAAATTCAGCAACTAGTTTTTCTACAAACTCATCTTTGCCAGTTGGTTCTAAAATACCTTCTTTTTTAACCATTTCAGAAATTTCGCTTTGATATTTAGTAGTAATATCTTTAGCTAATTTTTCTAAAATAGCAGTAACTTTTTCATCAGGCTTATCAACTAGCTCTATTTTTTCCTTACCAATAGCTTCAGCAATCTTGCTAATCTCTACTGTTACCTGACCTAATTCTTGCTGAGCTTTAGATAAAGCCTCGAGCATAATTTCTTCAGTCACCTCTTTGGCTCCAGCTTCAACCATCACAATTCTGTCTCCAGAACCTGAAACAATTAAATCTAGATCTGCAGCTTTACGTTCATCTTTAGTGGGATTAAAAACATAAGCTTGAGTTTCTTTAGAATAACCAACGCGTAATCCGGCAATAGGGCCATGAAAAGGAATTTGAGAAATTTCTAATCCCAATCCAACTCCTAAAAGAGCCAGCATATCTGGATCATTTTGGCCATCATAAGAAAAAACAGTGTTAATTACTTGAACCTCATTAGTAATACCCTCTGAAAAAAGAGGACGAATGGTACGATCTATGACCCTGGCTTTTAAAATAGCCTCATCAGTAGGACGCCCATCTCGTTTTACCCAACGAGAGCCTTTAATAATACCTCCGGCATAAAGTTTTTCAGAAAATTCAACTGAAAGAGGGAAATACCCCCAATCAACTTTTTTACCTAAACCAATGGTAGTTAAAACTACGGTTTCGCCACACTGAGTCACTACTGCACTAGCCACTTGCTGAGAGAATTTCCCAATCTGGACTTTTATATTTTTATCACCTACTTTGAGCTCTTGCTCGTAGATGTTTTCATAACTTGGATAAGAATTCATTCTTTCCCTTTCACAATGCACCATTAAATAAATGGTTGCTTTTATATTTAGGAAAAGATGAAAAAATTAATAACTAATAGGCAGGGAGTGGATTTCAATAGTCAAGTGATACTTGCCTGAGTGTGACACTCACCACTTGACTCTCGAAAATCTCCAAACTTGCTTTTTTGCAATCTTTTCCGTTTTTAATTAGATGTATTATATCATCAATCTTTGATATTACTGAGAATGAGACGAGGCTTACTTGTTTAACTCAAGATTTTTGAGTAACTCTTTATAACGATCTTCAGAACGAGCTTTTAAGAAATTAAGCAAACGACGACGCTTGGCCACTTGTTTCAATAGTCCACGTCTAGAGTGATCATCTTTTTTGTGCTTCTTTAAATGAGCGGTAAGCTCTTGAATAGAAGCTGTTAATAAAGCTGACTGCACCTCAGGAGAACCTGTATCTCCTTCATAGAGCTGAAAGTCTTTGATTATTTGTGATTTTTGCTTTTTAGTTAAAGCCATGGTATTCCTTTCGCCCTTGTTTCCTCAGTAGCTTGAGCAAGAACCGAAGAACAAAGTCACCATTTTTATATTAAGAGGATCATTATATCATCAATCATCTTCTTCTTGATAAGCAATGATCTTATCTCCAACCTGAAAACCGAGTTTTTTATTTTTAAAAGTAATTCCACATTCACTTTTTGCAGTCACTTTATCTACTTCTTCTTTACCATGCTGCATCGAGGAAATGATTGGATTAAGTAAAATCTCATCTTCTCTTTTTAAATGCAAAAGGTCACTTTTCTTGATCTCACCAGTAATAATTTTACAACCAGCGATTTTTCGACCTTTCATTTCAAAAATTTGTACAATTTCAGCCTCACCAGTTTGAACCTCACCAATAGTCGGCTCAATCAATTTGAGCATTTGTTTTTGCAAATCCTCGATCAATTTATAGATAATCTTATATTCATTAATCTTAACTTTTTGTAATTTAGCGAGTTTCCTTACTTTTCCCGGAACCTTAGTATTAAAAACAATAATTCCAGCACTAGTAGTAGCAGCTAACTCAACATCACTCTCGGTGACTATACCTACTCCAGAACTAATCACTTCAGCACTATCTTCATCTATTGTTTGTAAAATTGCCTCTAGAGTACCTTGGACATCAGATTTAATAATTAGCTTCAATTTTTCTTTTTCCTCACCGGCTAAAGCTGTTTCAAAATCCCAACCTGCGTAAGGATCAGCTGCGTCTACCACTGCCTTATCGGCCTCTACTTCAACTAGTTTATATTGTGCATTAGCATCATTGATTATTGATCCTACGTCTGGAGTTTCATTTAAACCTTGTATCTCAGCTGGATTGCCTGGGAGAACTATGTCTAATTGCTGACCAAGCTCATTAGTAAGAGCTCTGACTCGACCAGTAATTTTATTATCTTCCGTAACTAAATCTTGACGTTTTTTAAGTGTGCCTTGCTGAACCACTACTGAAGCCACGGGGCCTTTGTGTTGATCAACTGAAGACTCAATTACTACTGCTTTCAACGGGGCATTCGCGTCAGCCTTAAGCTCAAGTAATTCAGCCATAGTAATAATAGTTTCCAAAAGCTTATCCACTCCTTTACCAGTCTTAGCTGATAGCTCTACCACCTCCACCTCACCTCCGATATCAGTCACTAAAATATCATGTTCAGCTAACTCACCTTTAATAATGTCGGGATTGGTATCCTTTATATCAGTTTTATTTAGTGCTACTAATACTGATACATTACTTTCCTTTATATGACGTATTGACTCTATTGTTTGTGGTTTGACACCATCATTTACTGCCACTACCAAGACTACAATGTCAGTAATTTGAGCTCCACGCTGACGCATCTTGGCAAAAGCAGCATGACCAGGAGTATCAATAAAAGTAATTTTTTTACCTTTACTATCAACTTGATAAGCACCAATGTGTTGAGTAATTCCACCAGCTTCTTTAGATTGAACATTAGTTTTCCTAATGTAATCCAATAAAGTAGTCTTACCATGATCTACATGGCCCATAATGGTCACTACGGGTGGTCTAGTATTAATCATAAATTTATTCTTCTTTGGCCTCTTCTTTAGCTTCTTCTTCTTTTTCTGCTTCTGTCTCTACAACTTTATCTTTATTATTAGGTTTAGTTTCTTCCTCTGCTGGTGTCTCTTCCTTAACCTCTTCTTTAACTTCTTCTGCTTCTGTCTCTACAACTTTATCTTTATCATTGGAAAATTTAGGAAGTTCTGCTTCTCTAGCTGCCATTTCTACCTCGAATGCATCAACTTTCTTTTGGAGTAATTCCTTCTGGCCATCAGTTAGATTTTCCATTTCTTGCCATTTATTCTTGAATCTAGCTAAGTCACCTACTGTAGTTAACTTATATTGAACCAAGATCTCTCTGGTTTCATCGCTCAAACCTTTATAGGTATCAATCTCATATTCTTCTTTTCCAGTCACCTCAGATTTAATCTTACCTTCTGCAGATTTAATAGTGATTCTGTAACCAATCAGTTTAGATGCCAGGCGAACATTCTGTCCTCCTCGGCCAATTGCCAGCGATAATTGCTCATCAGGAGCTGTAACTGTAACTATTTTATAATCTTCATCGACATCAATTTTTAAACTCTCAGCTGGAGATAAAACTCCACGTAAAAAGAGTTGAAAGTCATCAGAATGAGGGATAATGTCAATTTTTTCATTATTTAGCTCTTTAATTACCTCCTGAACACGAACGCCGCGCTGACCCACACATGAACCAACTGGATCTACGCCTTCTTGAGTACTTTTAACTGCCAATTTTGTTCTAACACCAGCCTCACGGGCAATGGCAACAATCTTAACTGCACCAGAAGATACTTCTGGTACTTCGCGTTCAAATAATTTAGAAACTAAATTTTCATCAGCTCGAGAAACAATGATGTGTTGACCACGAACTGTATCTACAATTTCTTTAAGATAAACAGTAATCCTAGAGTTAAGTCGATAAAACTCTCCGCGCATTTGTTCTTCTGGAGGCATAAAACCTTGACCTCGACCTAAATCAACAATCACTGTCCCACGACTCATTCTTAAAATCTGACCATTTACGATCTCACCTATTCGATCGCTAAAATCGGCAATGATCTGATCTTTTTCTGACTCACGAATTTTCTGTAAAATTACCTGCTTTGCAGTTTGAGCAGCGATACGACCAAAACCAGCTGGAGTTACATCTTTGGCTTTACTTTCATCCCAGGCAGTAATTTCAGTAGTTTCTTCATCTCGCTCTAAAATTGGAGCCTCAAAAATCTTAGCTGCGCCAGTTTCTTGATCTAATTCCACAAAGTAATACATTTCGTCTACTAAAATTCCGGCCTCTTTACGATAAGCTGAGATTAAAGCCTGACGGATAGCCTCGAGAACTGCTTCTGGTTCAATCTTACGCTCAGAAGCAATTTGATTGATAGCGGCAGCGAATTCTGTTCTAACTACATCTGAAAGATTTGACATAACAACTTCCTTTTATTATTTTCTTTATCTAAAGCCCAATTGTATTTATTCTAACAAAAAAGGACCGACTTGGGGTCCGTCCTCGGGCGAACGTATAGAATTATATCAGTTAAGAAGACAAAAAAACAACCAGAAGGGTTTATTCTGCTAAAGCTTGGAGTTGCTCAAGAAGGTTCTTTTCCTCTTTTCCTAATTTCTCTGGAACTTTAACAATTAAACGTACATAAAGATCGCCCTTGCCACGACCTCGAATGTGTCTCACACCTTCTCCACGTAGTCTAATTAGAGTATGAGATTGAGTTCCAGGCCTAACTTTAAGTTTTAGCTGTCCATTGAGAGTCGGCACTTCAATTTTTCCACCTAAAGCTGCCATAGCAAACCCAATTTCTTGATCTACAAACACATCGTATCCATCGCGTTTGAATTTTTTATGAGTTCTAACTTCAACACTAATGTCAAAATCTTTAAAACGGATTCGCGTACCATCATTTGCTCCAGCTGGAACTTTGATCTTGTGCTTTTTCCCCTCAATTTCAAATTCTTTTTCTACTCCATTTATCGCTTCCATAAAATCTATAGCTAATGAATAGCGTCGACGAGATCGAAAACCACCTCCTTGTCGAGAAAAACCTCCACCGAAAAATGTTTCAAAGATCTCAAAAGGATCACCAAAATCTGTATTTCCGAACGGATTCTGACCACCGCTAGAAGAAGAGTATGACCAAGTAGATGGACCCTGACGAGAAGCGCCGCTAAAAGGATTTCTCCCTGCACCACTAGTAGGATCAAAAGCAGCATGACCAAACTGGTCATAAGCTTTTTTCTTTTCACTGTCAGACAACACTTGATAAGCTTCGTTAATTTCTTTAAATTTTTCTTCAGCGTCTGAGGCTTTATTCTTATCTGGGTGATACTTCAAGGCCATCTTGCGATAGGCAGATTTAATGTCTTTTGTAGTAGCTTTTTTATCTACCCCTAAAATATCGTAATAATCTCGTTTGGTTGACATAAGAAAAGATTCTAACAGCAAATCGAGTTCTTGTTAAGCAGACAAACAAAGTGAGTGCTAATAAGTTCTAATTTTATAAATTTTTTCTTTAAGCAATCGCTGTTTATCACCTATTAAACTTTTGAGGTACCACCAGGCTTGATTGGGGTGTCCTAAACAATACTTGAAATTATTTTTACAATTAGGGGCAAAATAAACCATAGTTTCTAGCTCTAGTTGATCACTAATTTTAAATTTAACTACAGTTTTTATTGGCTCATTCGCCATAAAATCATAAAATTGAGGATCATTGTCTAAAACTAGAGCTGGATCTGTAATAAGCTCAACTTCAGTGTTAATTTCTGGCGGAGACTCTAATTTGACTGCCACACCCTGATCATTGCGTGGCATAAATACTACTCGTACTGGGTTGCGTCCAGCAATAGCATAAGGATTGTCAGCATATAATCTAGAATTATTAGCAGAAAGTCCACCCACACGTTGCTCTGGCAAAAATGAACTTGTTTGAATTTCTTGAGCTCTGGCAAAAATTGCGGAATTTATTTCTGGTTGATACCAACAAGACTCTACTTCACATTTTTCAATTAATTGATAAGCTATATCGCCATTTAGCATCCAAGATAATTTAATCTCAGCTGGTTTAAAAGGGAGATTAAACTCAGTGGGTTTAAAAGTTAAAACAACTTCCTCCTCAACACCTTGATACGTGAAAACCAACAAGGATGAATCTCTTTGCTCAACTTTTATTTCACTTTGAGCTGATTTCAGATTTGGCAACTGCCAACACTCGGGTTGAGTCACCACATCTGGTAATGGCATCATGCCATCACTGATTAATTCCTTGCCAAACCAAGATTGTTCCTGAGTATAAAATCTAGAACCATCAATTAAAAAAGGCGTTACCCAATAACTTAAATCTTGAGCTTGGTGATCAGCATAGTAATCCTTAACCTTGCTGTTAAATAATCTAATATCATCGATACAAATTTGGTCGTCTTTTTTAATTATCCGTATACGATAATTCTGCCCCGTCACCCAAAAAGCCTGTGACGAAGTATTTTTTACTAAATCTTGGCCTTGATAAACTGTAGGAACAACTTTTTGCCAAGTATTTTTAAAAATTTCTAAATCTGGTAAAACTATTTTCCCTTGCTGTTGATAGTTTGCCACTAACTCTAGTTGCTGTTTGAAAAGCTGTTGATACTTATCCTTCATTGAATTTTCTAAGCCCAATAATGCAAAACCAATTTGATTATTAGGTTGTTTAAATAGAGCTTGATTAAATAATTTTTCAAAGTACTCAAAACCCTTATCATCTTGAGAAAAATCATTGGGTTGACTGGTAAAACGAGATTGGGTGTCACCATAATTCCAAACTGGATCAGTTAGAGTTTGGCGAACAATTAAAATTGGATCCGAGGCCACATAGTCTGGCATCAAAGCCCAATTTTTGCTCGCAGGATAAGGATAATGTGGTGGACCGCCATAAAGAGTGTAGCTATCCGTACCCCATTGTTCTCGAGTGATTTGGTGCACACCTACTCCATATTCGTCGTGGAGATAGTTCAGCGTTGGCGCATCAATGATCCAGCTAGTAGTTAAAAACGGATATTCACCAAAAATTTCTTTATATTTTGCCATAATTGTGTCTACTAATTTCTCTCTGTCTGTTGGGGAATAACCTAAAGTATAAGCATGTTGAGCCTGATACCAATTATTCGAAGTGCCAGTATAATTAACCTCTGCAGCCCGAGCTAACTCTGGAGTGATCTCTAAAAATAGCCCCCAAGAGAAAAACTCTAAATCAGCTTGGTTGATCACCTTAATAAACTCTGGATTGGTCAAGACGTCCCAACGTAAAGTAAAGAATGTAGGCAATTTTTGTTGAGTAAGAAGATCTAATTGCTCCTGCAAAATATCGACTGTTCCTGGTTCACAACATTCTGCACCCCGAACCTGATTTATTATTAATACTTGAGCGGGTTCATTGGCATAAGTTGACAAAACCATTGAAAAAAAAATTATAACGCTGAAGAAAATACTAAATAATTTCTTCATAATTTTCTTTTATTAAAAAGTAGCCACAATCCACTACTAACAACGCTTAGGCTTGAAATAACTAGACCTAAATAAAACCATCGTGGGGCATAATAAAATTTGACTTCGTTTTTACCTGGTTTAATTTCAATTATTCTCATGCCTTGATAATTTTTTAGCTCTTCTTTTTCTCCATTTATTTTTACTCGCCAATCAGAATCATAACGATCAGCCATGATCAACCGTTGATGATTGTTTTGATTTTCAAAAGTTAATTTAATGGTGTTAGGAGTTTCTATAAAATTTTCAAATTTTACTGGCGTATTATCTATAAATCTAAATCTAGATAAAGCATTTAGTTTATAAAGCTGCCAACGATCATACTCAGCTACCAATGGATATTGAGATAAATCTTCCGTAACATCAAACCGGGTATCAACTAGATAATATTTAACCGCCCAGGCTGAAAGCAAAGGGTTGTTGAGTTCTATTAGTGGCAGACGATTGATGCTGGTCTCATCCGTCCACAGCTGGACATAATCTTGAGGTAAAAGCGTACTGTAACCATTCACTACCGGCACTCCAGTTACTAAATTCCAGTCTGGGGTTAAACCTTGCTGAAATCTTTTTAAATGAGAAAAATCTAAATTAGTAATATAAGAATCTGAGAAAGGCTGGCGTACTGCCACTGCATCCCAATAGGCCGCAAATCCTGTGTAGGGTTGATTTAAATTTCTAGTTAAAATTCGCTCTTGTGAGGAGAGATTGAAGTTGGGCAACACCTCTTTAGAATCAATTTCAATTGATGATGGATAAACATCAAAGGGAGCAAAAAGCAATAGGTTTTGAGTATGAATAAAAACATCAAAAGATAAAAATAAAATGAACAACAACCAATTTTTCTTTCTCCACATCCATAAAGCTAAAACAAATAATATCGAACTAATAATCAAACTTTGAGCAATGCTTTGCACAATTAAGGCATCTCGTTGCATAGTATGAAAAACACTTGCAACTAAAGAATCACTAGTTAGATTGTTAAGTAATTGCCATAAGGTCTGAGGATAAAATTTAGCTAAAATATAGCTACTACCAGCTGCAATAACTGTTCCTAGTCCACAAATTACAAATAATTTAAAAACTTTTTTATTAATTTCTAATCTAGACAAACCGTTCACCAGCCATAGAATCATTAGAATCGTCCCTACTCCGAGAATTGTGGTTGGAATTCGTGAGATTTTAAAAATGGGTAATAATTTTTGTAACCAATTAAACCCTGGAGCGTACTCACCTAACGCAAACCAGAGCGTAAATAAAACTCCACCAGCTAACCATATGTCTCGTTGTGATCTCTTTTTAGAAAAAAGCACACTTACTGGAGCCAATACACCCAGCCAACCCATATACCATGCTAAGTAAGGAATTTCATTCCACTTTGGCCCCCATCTCAAACCTAATTGTAAGTTGTCAAAAAAAGTTGGGACAATTATTTTGATTAATTCAATTGGGTGAAGTGAGCCAGAAACTGACTGTGCTGCCGACTGGATTACCCGTGTAGAGTTCATTAAAGTTTTAATAAATGGCAACCACACAAAAGTAGACAGTGCTATTGAGGTTATACCTATCTTTACCCAGCCACTTAACCATTCTCGAAACGTAATATTTTTTTCCCAAACTAAAAACAATGATAAAAATAACGCTCCAAATATTGCATACAACATGTGCTGCGGATAACCCCCTAGTAACTGCAGCATAATTACTACCGGCAGCCACCATTTGGCTTTAGAATTTTTAAATAGCAACAATCCTAGCCACATTACCCACGGCGTCCAGGCTAAAGATTGCAATAATGATAAATTATTTAAACTATTAGTCACTTGAGCTGATAACAGCCAAAGTATTCCTGCTAATAAAACCCAGTGGGTTTTTTTGACAAATTGTTTAGCTAAATAAAACATACCTAGGCTAGTGATCGCTAAATGAATCAATAAAGCTAAATTGAGTGCCCAGGCTGGTGACAACAGCACAAATAGTAAAGTGCTGGGATAAAAAAGTGACTGATTAATATCACCAATTAGTGAAATTCCAGAAAATAAAAGTGGATTCCATAAAGAAATCACTCCTTGTCTGATCCAACCAGCTTGAAATAACTTCATTGGCACCATCAACGAATAATTATCGAACATAGCTAAAGTCTGACTAAAGAAAAAAGGCCACAATCTAAATATGGCTACTAATAAAAAAATCACTGGGGCAACCCATGGTGATTTGAGGTTAATTTTTTTTAACATGCTATCTAAATAATGATGGTGGTAAAAACCTAATTCCTAATACCACACGAAAGGCATCTAAACCATCTCGCCAGGTAATTTTTTTGCCTTCAGAAAAATCCCGCCCTACATAAGTAATTGGGACCTCAAAAATTTTATAACCGCGACGTAATAGCTTGCAAGTAATTTCTGGCTCCATATCAAAGGCATTAGCGGTGATATGAAGTTTTTTAAACAAATCAGTCGGTAACAGCTTATAGCACGTCTCCATGTCGGATAAAGTGGTGTTATAAAATACATTAACAATAAGATTTAGAAAAGCATTGCCCACCCGGTGCCAAAAAAGTAAATTAGAGTGAGCTCCTAAAAAACGAGAGCCATAAACAACCTCTACTCCCTCTCTATTAAGTGGTTTAAGAAGAAGGGGAATTTCAGAAGGATCATATTCCAAATCGGCATCCTGAATTAAAGTATAATCACCGATAACTTTTTTTAATCCCAAACTAACAGCTGAGCCCTTACCACCATTTTTCTTGAAAAAATATTTAATTTTTTTGCTTTTAACTTTTTTAATTTCTTTTTCTGTATTATCTGTCGAGCCATCGTTAATCACTACTATTTCACCAACCTGTTTAACTTTGATTAAATTTTGTAAAACTTGTCTAACAGTAGCCTGTTCGTTGTAAACTGGAACAATGACGGAGAGTTTCATAGATTTGATTGTATCATTAAACCTAGCTCTTATTAATGGATTTTTGACTCTCGCAGCTCAATAATATAGCCATAGAACTCAATTTGTTTAATTAAAGTAGTGGCTTCATTTTGCTGATCCATAAATTGTTGACGAATGTAGGGTGAAATAAGCTCTTGATTGGATTCAATAAGTAAGATGTGATGGGAACGTGGCGCATCTACTTTGGTAAAATATTGATCAGCTGGATAGCCTAAAGCCCTAAACCCAAACCAAGTTGGCAATTCTACACTGCGACGCGCGCTATACTGCTCAAACACACTTGCCCAGACAGTCTGCACTCCATAGGGTGTACCCAGCACTGCCAAACTGAAAGGCTCATCATGTGTTAACTCATACATTCGATCAATGATCTCCAACTTTTGAGAAAAAAGCATACCGGTTTGAATAAAATTAAAACCTTCAAAAGGAGTTTTATTTTTGGTATTGATGTAGAGCTGATAACTACTGAAAAAAACTACAAAAGAAATCATCAACCAAGCGAGTGCTGTCTGTTTTTGTCGCCAAAGATAATCAATTACGAAAACTGCCAAAATAATTAATGGCACACTAACCGGTAAATTCATAAAAACTTTATTCGGCGCATGGAATGTAAACAAAATACTATGAGAAAAAAGCAGTATTAAGATAAATGATGTCGATCTTTTTATTTTTAAATTAAATTTATTAAATTTTATTAATACAAAACCTACTAGTAGAATAAAGATCATTAAACCCATTGGATAAGATAATCCTCCCAGAACGTGCTTGTTTGTAGCACCCATGTGATTAATGTAACGAAGGATGGCTGTATCAGCAGGAATTGATTCTACATGGCTAGCTAAAAATTGAGTGATAAAAATTTTTGTACCTGTAAAATTAAACTTAAACTCTGCCAAAATTAAAGGTGCTACGCCCAAAATTAAACCCCCGTGCAATTTTAGCCAAGATTGTAATTTGCTTTTGTAGGCATATAAAAAACCATAAAAAAAAGGAATTAAATATAACAAATATAATTCACCTTGAATAGCTAAACCTAAAAACAAACCTGCCCAAAAAGCATTCTTTTTTTCTGTCAAAATCTGCCACAGAAATAAATAACTCCAAATCAATAGTGGAATACTAAGCGATAAATTAAATATCCAGCGCGAATATTCAACTAATTCGTAAGAAATAGCGTAAAAAAATGCTGATAATAAAGTTAAACGTTTATTGTCGAATAATTTTTGAGTCAATAACGCTAAGGGAATAATTCCCAATAAATTAAAAACGATCGTAGCTAAACCAGGAAGATTTGGATCTCCTTTTGATAAAAAATAAAAAGGAGCATAAAAATAATAATTAATTGGCCCATGACTTAATCCTGGATAATCAGTTTGAGGACCGAGAATTCTTAAATCTTTTTCTACTAAAACCGCCCGGCTGCGATAAGCGTCACGGGCTTGATCATAAATCCATAAAAAATGATCTCTGCCAGGATAAAGTCTTAGCAATAAACCCAAAATGAATATCGCAACTAGTAGCCAAACTTCTTTTTTAGTCAAATTCCAACTCATAAAACTTCTTCCCTAGGCTGAGCTTTGTAAACATCGATCGCTTCATTAATTTCATGTTTTTCTAGTATATCAAGTGGTTTAGCTACTCGTCCCCACCATTCATCAAAAATAAAATCATAAGTTGGCCGCTCAATAATTAGAAATCTCTGTTTTGGCAACTCATTAGCCAATTCTTGAGTTATTTTTGCCGAGACCTTACTCATATGCGCCACCTCTCCTGGAGCATAACTATATTCTACTGGTTGAGAATAACCCCGTCGCATGAGATATCTAAAAATAAATTGATAAGGATAATCATAAAGTTCTGGCAAATATTGATAAGAAGCAAAGGGCTGATCCTGACTCAATTCATAAACTTTTTTAACTGCTTTCATTTTTGGTGCCAATAAAATAGCATCCTGAGTAGCCATTTGTTGAAAATGTAACCTTGATCTAACAGTCTGTGGTAACGACAACAAAATGACTATTACTATAATTAGTTTTACATAAGCTGAAGCAAAAAATTTAATCAGCCTTGCAATTAAAACTAACCAAACTGGAATGATAGCTACTAAGTAATACTGCTTAGCTGGTAAGAGTAAATACAATCCCCAGGTTCCAATTAAAAAAACCAATAAAACCACTCTTTCTTCAAAACTAAGAGCATATTGATCAGTCTTACTTTTATGCGATAACCAGCCACTGATTCCCAACCATAAAATTACACCTAAACCGAAAAAATAGTGAGGAAGATTGAGGGGACTCACACTATTACCAGCTTCACTTAAAACAAAATTGCCAATTTCCATCACTCTACCCAAACCCATGACATTGGCCTGAACTACTCTAGATTCATCTTCATAATTTGTGAAAAATGCCACGAGTTGCCTTGATTGATGGAAGTCATGACGTAGCTCAAAAACAGCATGGGGCGCAAATGGAATTATAAAAAATAAAACCGCTATCAACCATGTTTTAATGCTACTTTTAACTTTCAATAAAAATAAAATTAACAATACGATTGGCAATAAAACTACAGCAAAAGCTGGTTGAAAATGAAAACATAAAGAAGTTAATAGACTCAATCCACTTAGAGTTTTCCAATTTATAGTTTGCTTTTTTTTAAGATTAAGCAGAATGGCTAAGATAGGTAAAACAACAAGTGGGGTTAAGTAAGGACTCCAAGCTGAGGTTTGCGAACCGACTATACCAGTTGCAGTCGCCCAAAAAGCAGCTTCTAATTTACCTAAATATTTCCAGGCCACCCAAGTACCTACTGCTGCTAATAAAATAACTGTCAATACACTGGATAAGGGATGATAATTAAGTAATATATTAAGAGGTAATGCTAAGTAATACCAAGCTGGTCCATAATAGACACCAGGAATACTAGTCACAGCCCCTACTAAAGAGGGTTGGAATTTAGTGCCCATTTGCAAAATAATCAAAGCATCTTTGGCATGATCGTACATAAATGGAAAAAGGTCGGGGAAAATAGGGATCAAACGAACGGCAATAGTTAAAATAATCAATAAAATTAAGAACCAGTGTTTAGTTAGTTTCATTTTTCTCTAACATCATTATCTCATAAGCTCCGATTAAAATAATCAATCCGATGGAAGCACTAATATGAAGTTATTCTACCACCAAGAAAGCGGAGGCCTTACGACTCTCCGCTTTCTTTTTTCTTTTCTAATCTTTACTCTTTTACGACTTCGCCTTCTTCTGCGCTTTCCTTGCTTTTGTCGCCCTTCCCTTTTTCATCTTTCTTTTTCTCGTCTTTCTCACCCTTATCACCCTGAGCAGCTTTAGCTGCCTCAGCTTGCTGAGATTTTTGCATTGCTTCACCCATTTTTTGAGCAGAGGTAAAGGTTTCTTCCGTAGCTTTGTCTAACTCTTCCTTAGAAGCATCCTCTTTTTCAGAAAGCTCTTTAAGTTTTTTCACATTTTCTTCAATCTCTTTTTTGACCTTCTCATCTAGCTTATCACCATATTCTTTCAGTTGTTTTTCTAGCTCAAAAGCGACGCTATTAGCCTTATTTCTAGCTTCAATCAACTCTTTTTTCTCCTTATCTTCATCAGCATATTTTTCTGCATCAGCTTTCATCTTTTCTACTTCTTCGTCAGAAAGATTAGTGCTGCTTTGAATGGTGATCTTCTGTTCTTTACCAGTTGTCTTTTCTTTTGCAGAGACATTTAAAATTCCATTAGAGTCGATATCAAATGTAACCTCAATCTGAGGAGTCCCGCGCATGGCTGGTGGAATCCCGTCTAAAACAAAACGACCTAGGGTTCTATTATCAGCCGCCATCTCTCGTTCTCCTTGTAAAACATTAATCTCTACTTGAGTCTGATTATCAGCCGCCGTAGAAAAAATCTGAGATTTGCTAGTAGGAATAGTAGTGTTGCGTTCAATAAGAGGTGTACGTACTCCACCTAAGGTTTCTAAACCTAAA
The DNA here is from genome assembly GCA_964423285.1 of uncultured Pseudomonadales bacterium. Lineage (GTDB taxonomy): Bacteria > Patescibacteriota > Microgenomatia > UBA1400 > PJMF01 > JABBGTR01. Next base: position 17,423 of record CAYREI010000006.1, read on the forward strand.
GTCAAAGGCGTTACATCCAGCAATACCACATCTGAAACATCACCGCCAATTACTCCAGCCTGAATAGCAGCTCCAACAGCTACCACCTCATCTGGATTAACTCCTTTATGCGGTTCTTTACCAAAGAATTTTTTAACCTCAGCTTGAATTTTAGGCATGCGGGTCATCCCACCTACCAAAATCACCTCATCAATCTCAGAAACCTTAATCTTAGAATCTTTAATTGCTTTCCTCACAGGTCCAAAAGATCTTTTGATTAGATCATCAGTTAATTCTTCTAGCTTAGCTCTAGTCAAAGCCATAGTTAAATGTAATGGTTGACCCTCATCTCCCTGAGCGATAAAAGGCTCATTAAGTTCAACTTTCTGAGAAGAAGATAGCTCAATCTTAGCTTTTTCAGCCGCATCTTTAACCCGCTGTAAGGCTTGTGAATCTTTAGATAAATCTTTCCCAAATTGTTTTTTGAATTCTGCCACAATCCAATCAATAATTTCATTATCAAAATCATCACCGCCTAAAAAGGTATCGCCATTAGTGGATTTAACTTCAAATACTCCACCACCAATCTCTAAAACCGAAATATCAAATGTGCCGCCACCTAAGTCATAAACTGCTATAGTCTGATTGTCTTTTTTATCTAGACCGTAAGCCAAAGAAGCGGCTGTTGGTTCGTTAACAATTCGCTCCACGTACAACCCAGCGATCTCACCAGCTTGTTTGGTGGCCTGACGCTGAGAATCATTGAAGTAAGCTGGAACGGTAATGACTGCTCGTTCAACTTTACTACCCAAATAGCTTTCCGCATCGGCTTTAGCTTTTTGCAAAATTTTGGCGGAAATTTCTTGTGGAGTATAAGTCTTACCATTGATTTTAGCCGTAACCATCCCATCCTTACCTTCTGCCAATTCATATGCAATGTGTTTGATAGCCGCCTGGACAGCCTTATCTTTAAATTTTCTTCCCATAAAACGCTTAATTGAATTAACCGTAGTCTCAGGATTTAATACCATTTGGCGTTTAGCAGAAGCACCTACTATTACCTCATCATTTTTAAAAGCTACAATCGAAGGAAAAATATTACTACCTTCAGCAGTGGGAATAATTTTGGGAGATCCACCTTCCATCACTGCCACAGCAGAATTGGTTGTTCCAAGATCGATGCCGATAATTTTGCCTGTTTTATTTGACATATTTAAAATCCTTTCAAACTTATTATTACTTAACTATTACTTTAGCGTGTTGAATCACTTGCCCATTAAGCCGGTAGCCACGTCTCACTACTTTAATAACTGTTTCCCCGTCACCCTTTTTATCTGTTACTTCCATAGTTTCTAAATCAAACTTCTCGCCCTTGGGATAAATCTCTTCTACGCCAGCTTCTTCTAATACTTGCCAAAAATCTCTAATTACCATATTCAGGCCCTGATCCTCAATCTGTTCTGCCGCCAAACCTAAATGTTCAAGTGGAGAAAGTAAAGTTTCAACTAAGCTCTGATTTGCTAGTTGAAGAAACTTAATTCTCTCTTCTCGATTTCGCTTTACTAAATTTTGATAATCAGCCAAAACACGCTTTTCTCGTTCGAGTGAATCAGCCAGCTGTTGCTGTAATTCAACGATTTTTTTATTATTTGTGGTTTTTTTAGTAGATTTTTTAATCATAGTTATCCTATTGTAAGATCTTCTATTAATGCTTTAAAGTACTTCATCATTGGAATTACATAAGGATAATCAAATCGAGAAGAACCAATTACTCCCAGCTTGCAAAAATGATTGCCTGCATTGACTTTCATATAAATTGCACCAATAGATTCTAAATATTTATTACCTAGCTCTGATCCAAAAGAAATCTGAATGGGATTTTCATTAATTCCAAAATCAAAAATTTCATCTAAAATTGAAACCTCTTCAATAGCTTGCAAAACATGCCTCATGACATCAATGTCATAAAATTCAGGCATGTTTAATAAATTGGCAGAACCAGAATGATAGAGTTTTTGCTCATCAGTGATAGCTACGCTCAAAGCACGAGATTTATCTGCTAACACTCGAGTGGTTTCATAGAGCAGATCTCCCAACACATCGCGACTCTTCCAAATTTTTTCTTTAGCAGATACTTCATCAGCCACAGAAAGCTCTTTTTCTTTCATTAGCTCATTCACGTAGAGCTTCATAGCTTTAGAAGTAGGAATTCTACCCGCACTAGCATGAGATTTTTTCAAATATCCTTGATCTTGAAGGTACACCATTTCATTGCGAATGGTAGCAGGTGAAATGCCAATATTAAATTTTTTATCAATCGTATCTGATCCAACTGGCTCAGCCGTTTCGATAAACTCCTCAATAATAGCCCTAAGAATTTGGACCTGACGTGCGGTTAAATCTATCATGTTAGCAATCATAAGACATGACTGCTAAAATTGTCAAGCGGAAGATGAGACTGCTAATTAATATACACCATGCTACGATAATAATTAAAAAAATGAATCATCGAGCTTACCAAGGTAATACTCAAAAAAAATATCTAATTGGTGGAATATTTTTTTTATTTCTCACTTTAGTAATTATCGCTGGTTCCAGCCAACTTAGTGTTGTTCGTGAATTTTTTTCTAGAGCCAGTGGTGAACCAGCAGATTTTCGAGTAGACACTCAAGCGATATTAGGACCCATGCCAAGACCATGGCGATACTTAGCTCAAGGTGGTGAAAATCATGCTTGGAGATTAGAAACTTTAATTCCTCAAGTAAAAGCTTTGAATCCTGAATACATACGTCTGGATCATATCTATGATTTTTATGACATCGTTCAAGGATCTCCGGGAAATATAACTTTTGATTTTTCTAAATTTGATCCAATAATTGATGACATCCTTGCAACTGGAGCCAAACCATATATCTCACTTTCTTATATGCCGCCAGCGATTTCTTCTGGGGATATTACATCACCCCCAGTGAGGTGGGAAGATTGGCAACTAACAGTTCAAAAAACCATCGAGCACATCAGTGGTACGCGAAAAATTGCTAATGTTTACTATGAAGTCTGGAATGAACCCGACCTTTTTGGAGGTTGGAAATATTATGGCGAACGCAACTATTTGACTCTTTATACTTATGCTGCGGTTGGTGCTAGCCAAGCCAGAGGAGTTAATCAATTCAAAATTGGTGGACCAGCCATTACTGCTCTTTATAAGAATTGGTTTAATGCTTTAGCTAAACACGCTATTAAGAATAATTTGCGTTTTGATTTCTTTTCCTGGCATCGTTACGATCGTAATATTGAGCGCTATCAACAAGATATGGCTGAAGTTAATCAATGGATACAACGCTACCCCCAGCTCGAGCCAACCCTAGAATTTCATATTACTGAATGGGGTCATGATAGTGAAAATGATGTTGGTTATGATAATTACTATGGAGCTGCTCATCTTGCGGCTGGAGCAATTGAGATGATTCCTACTGTCCAAAAAGCTTTTATTTTTGAAATTCAAGATGGTAAAGATCCTCAAGGACAACCTTTGTGGGGGCGTTGGGGATTATTTGGTCATAAAGATTTTGGCTCGCAACCCAAACCACGCTATCAAGCAATGCGGATGCTGGACAAAATTTCTAATCAACGCCTCCAAATTACAGGTAAGGGAAGTTGGGTGAAAGCTTTAGCTGCTAAAAACGAAGCTGGTAACACAGAGCTAATAATGGCTAACTTTGATCCCAAAGGCTCACATGCTGAAAATGTGCCAATTGCTTTTGAAAATATTCAGGCTGGAAACTACACCCTCGATACTGAATATCTAGGAGGTAGAAAACAACAACAACAAATTGCCACCAGCGCAGCTGTGTTGAAGGCTCAAGTGATGATGCCTGTCAACAGTGTAGCTTTTATAAAACTGATTAAGACTGATTAATATAAGTTTTAATTTTATTTTGAAATTTAATCTTAGAAAACTTCTCTGCGTGTTTAGAAATCTCTTCAGCATCAAATTTTAATTTTCCAAATTTCTTCAACGCTCCCACTACTCCCTCTACATTTAACTTTTCAAAAAATATTCCTGTTTTACCCTCTACCACTGTTTCCAATGGACCCCCAGACTTATGTGCAATCACTGGTATGCCATGGGCCATAGCTTCTACTGGTACAATCCCAAAATCTTCATCTTCAACTGGATAAATTAAACCTTTAGCCCCAGCTAATAAAACGTGAAGTTCTTCATCATTAACCGCTCCCATAAATTCAACATGATGACTAGCCATTTTTTTTAATTTGGGCTCCATTTTCCCAGAACCAGCTACTTTGAGATTAACTCCCATTTGATTAGCCGCCTGTACAGCTAATTCTGGATGTTTGGAAAAGGATAGTCTACTAATGTAGAGATAGTAATTGGTTGGATATTTCTTTTGAGCTTGTTTTTTATATTCCTTCAACTCATTTCTAGTTGGTACGTTAACTGGTGGATAAATAACCGTTGCTTCACGACGATAAAATTTTTCTATCCGACGTTTAGTTTCCTCTGAGTTAGCAATAAAATGATCAACCTTTTGTGCATGTTTAAAATCAATGATACGCATGTAGTGATTAATCAATGTGCCGCCAAATTTAATTAAAGGATTTTTTTTCCAATCAGTCATAGTTGAATAGCCATAAAGTGCCCTTGGTGGAGTATGGCAATAACAAACATGAGTCCCATTTGGCACTTGAACCGCTTTAGCTTCAAAAGCATTGGAAGAAGAAATAACTAAATCAAAATCAGATAAGTCTAAATCCATAAAAGATCTATCAACCAATACGCGAAGGGGTGAATAAAAAATTTTAACCAAAGGAATTTTAGCAAACCAGGTTTTTCGAATGTCCCAATTTGCAAAACGCTGCCAGTGAATACCTAAGGCTTTTTTATCAACAAATGAAACATAGATTGGGGCTTGTGGATATATTTCATGAAGTGCTTCTAAAACCCGCTCTGCTCCACCATATTCCAATAAGTAATCATGAATGAGAGCGACTTTTAATTTTTTAGGCATAAAATTTATTATAAATCATTAAAACAAACTATTCTGGATACTAGTTTCAAATTCATCGTTGGGTAGAAATTTCACTAAAGATCTAAACTCTAACTTTTGAAATAGCTTTACTACTTCCGCTTTGCTGTATCCAGTTACTTTACATGATTTTAAATCAAGTTTAATTGGTGCTGCTTGATCTATAGTAGCCAATTTTTGACTTAAAAAAGCAATATCTTTGCCCCCTTGAAGCTTTTTTAAAAATGCTCCCTTTAAAATATGTGAGTGTTTTTCAAACTCATCAACTGCCTGATAAACTCCATCTAGAGTTTTAAACTCCTGTAATAGGGCTACTGCACTTTTGGGACCAATGCCCCTAATCCCAGGAATGTTATCTGAGCTATCGCCCATTAATGCCTTCATATCTATCACTTGTTTTGGATAAACACCAAGTTTTTTATAAACACCTTCTTTATCATATTCATTAGCTGGATATTTTCCTCGTGGTGGTAGCCAAACATGAATCTTGTCATTCACCAACTGGAACATATCTTGATCACCTGTAACGATGACAGTTTTTTTATCTGATTGTTGACTCAATGTACCAATGAGATCATCTGCTTCAAAACTAGCTACCTCAAACTGGGGAATATTTAGACTTTTAACAATTTCTTTAGTCACACTAATTTGGGGAATTAAATCATCGGGCATTTTTTCTCGATGAGCTTTATAATCCTTAAACTCTTTATGTCTGAAAGTTGGATCTGGATGATCAAAAACTACACTCAAATAAGTTGGTTTCATATCCCGAATTGCAGTCAATAAAATTCGAGTAAAACCAAAAGCAGCATTAACTAACATTCCTTCTGGAGTAGTTAATGTAGGCGGAAGAGCGAAATAAGCTCGATAAATAATCGCGTGAGCATCAACTAGCATCAGCATTTCATGCTCATCACTGAAAAACGAATTCATGAAGATAGTGTAGCAGGCTTTGATTTTTTCATCCCCATCAGCTCAGAAAACTCATCGGCGTCAAGAGTTTCTACTTCCAAAAGTTTTTTTGCAATTATATCTAATTGTTTTCTGTATTTCTTCAGCAGTCTAGTAGATCGAGCTTGAGCATCATTAATTAACCGAGAAATTTCTTCATCCACTTTAGCTTGAACACTGTCAGAAATTTCAAAAGGTTTGCCCCAAACTGTGCCATAATCACTTGATTCATATTGAGGCCCAAAATTCATCGGCCCTAAATCACTCATGCCATATTCAACTACCATTGATCGAGCAATCATAGTTGCTCGTTTAATATCACTACTAGCACCAGCAGTTAATTCATTAAATACTAGATCTTCCGCAGTTCTACCACCTAGCATTACTGCCATATTTTCTAATAACTCAGAGCGGGTTACTTGAACTTTATCTTTTTCTGGTGGAGTCAAAGTGTAACCAAGTGCCATTCCTCTAGAAACAATGGAAATTCGGTGGACTGGATCAGTATGTGGAGAAACGTGAGTGACGACTGCATGGCCAGCTTCGTGATAAGCAGTCAGCTTACGTTCATATTCATCATGAAGGCGTTTTTTACTACGGCCCAGTTTAACTTTCAATGAAGCTTCTTCAATGTCGGTAAATTTAATTTCCTTGTGACCATCACGAGCAACTGCAATTGCTGCCTCATTGAGCATATTTTCTAATTCAGCTCCAGAAAATCCTACAGTTCGTTTAGTAACTCTGTCCCAATTTATATTTTTAGTAAACGGTTTACCTTTAGCATGAATTTTAATAATATGTTTTCTCTCTTTTAAATCTGGAAGACGAACAACAACACGACGGTCAAATCGACCCGGGCGAATTAAAGCTGGATCTAACAAATCACCCCTATTAGTAGCCGCCATCACAATCACGTTATCGTTTTGAGTAAAACCATCCATCTCTACTAAAATCTGATTTAAAGTTTGCTCTCGCTCATCATGACCACCCATACTGCCTCGACCTCTTTTACGACCAATCGCATCAATTTCATCAATAAAAATAATTGATGGAGCTAATTTTTTAGCAGTTTGAAAAAGATCACGAGCGCGTGAAGCACCAACTCCAACCAACATCTCCATAAACTCACTACCAGCAATAGATAAAAATTGAACCTTAGCCTCGCCAGCCACTGCACGTGCCAGAAGTGTCTTACCAGTTCCAGCTGGACCAACTAACAGCACTCCTTTGGGGGTACGTGCGCCAACTTTTTGATATTTTTTAGGATGTTTTAAAAAATCTACAATTTCTTCTAACTCAGCTTTGGCCTCGTCCATTCCACCTACATCTTTAAAAGATGTACTCTGTTTACCTTTAATAAAAATTTTGGCTTTGCTTCTGCCAAAACCCATAATGCCATCCTGAGCTCCTCGTGCTTGACGAAAAATAAAGAAGAAAAATACCACCATCAATAAAATTGGCAAAAGATTAATTACTAATTCCCATAACATTTCACCAAAAGATAAATTCTCGATTTCCAGATCTAACTCTGCCAAATCAATTCCAGAAGCAGTTAAAACTTCTAAAGCCTGTTGGCCTTCTTCTTTGCGAGCAATTCTAACTTGGCCATCATTGCTGTAATGTGCTCGAAGTTGCTGTCCGGCTACATCTAATTTTTCAATTTTTTCTTCACGAATATCACGTACTAATTGACTGATAGTAATCTGTTCATTGGCGCCACCAGTAAATAATTGAATTAAAAAAGGTAAAAATAACAAACCAAGAATAAGGTAAATCAAACCCTTACTAAAAAATTTATTCAGGTTTACTTTTACTTCAACTTTTTTAATAGGCAATCGAGGTTGATTTGCTTGTTTTTTAACAGGAGGCTGTTTCGCTTTTTTCTCTGTCATGGTGTTTTATTGTAACATGAGCTTAACAAACTTGAGCTCCGAGTGGTAAACCATCAGCAGCGATGAAGAAAAAATTATCATCTTCATCCTCCACCGCCAAGATCATGCCTTGAGATTCTTCGCCCATCATTTTCCTAGGCTCAAGGTTAGTAGTAAATAAAAATTGTTTATCAGTGAAATCTGCTGGAGAATATCCAAAAGATCGAACAGCAGTAAAAATTGTTCTAATATCTTCTTTACCAAAATCCACATGGAGACGAATTAATTTTTCACTCCCCTCAACATTTTCGGCCAAAGTAACCTTACCTACTTTCATTTCTACTTTAGCAAATTCATCAATGTTGATCATATTAATCCCATCTTTTGTTTAACTTCTAATAAAGTAGCACTAGCAATGCTACGAGCTTTTTTAGCCCCCTCCTCAATCACTTTTTCAATGTAATCAGGATTTTTCTCCAACTCAGCGCGTTTCTTCTGAATAGGTTTGAGTTCTTTATAAATTGCCTCTGCTAACTCATTTTTCAAATCACCATAACGAATACCTGTGGAAATATATTGTTTTTCATATTCACTGCGTTTACTTTTACCTTGAAACAATTCTACAAACTGTAATAAATTAGCCACTCCACCCTTAGTTGAAACACTATCACCCTGGCCACTATCTGTTGGTGCATTGGCCAATCTTTTCTTAATCATCTCTAAATTATCAGTTAAATTAATATAGCTTCCTTCTATAGATTTGCTCATTTTGCCTTCTCCAGACAAAGAAGGCACATATTCTCCTTCAGTAGCAAATCTAGTAGGTTCAGGAAAGTTCAAACCATATAGATGATTCATTTTTCGTGCCACTTCTCGTGTGACTTCTAGGTGTGGCTCTTGATCAATTCCTACTGGAACTATATCTGTTTTGTAAGCCAAAATATCAGCTGCCATTAATAATGGATAATTAAGTAAAGCCATGGTGACATTATTGGGGTGCTGTTTCACCTTATCCTTAAAGGTAGGCAGGTGTTGCATCCTAGCAATAGTCATCACAGTTGAGAAAAGAAAAGCCAGCTCTGAGTGAAGATCTCCTACTTTAGATTGAACTATGAGTAGACTTTGTTTGGGATCTAAACCACAAGCTAAATAATCTAAAACCACGTCATAAGTTTGTTGACTCAGTTTGTCTTTATCATACGGGGTAGTCATGGCATGAATATCAACCACAGCAAACAACATTTCATAATTTGGATCAGCTTGAAGCTCCAACATTCCTTTTACTGCACCTAAGTAATTACCCAAATGTAATCTCCCTGTGGCTCTAATGCCAGAAAAAACTAATTTTTTCATAAATTCTCCTTTTAAATTCTTGTTTATTATATCTAAATCTTAGGTGGTGACAGGAGCAAGTTGCCACCACCTTGATTTAATTAGTGGTTATTTCTCTTGCTTAATTAAGTTTTCATAGACGTTTTTAACATCTTTATCGCCTCGACCAGAGAGGTTAACCACTATTACCTGGTCTTTATCTAACTTTTTAGCTAGCTTGACCGCATAGGAAACAGCATGAGCTGATTCTAGCGCTGGAATAATGCCCTCAGTCTCAGAAAGCAACTGGAAAGCCTTAACTGCTTCGTCATCTGTTACTCCTACAGCTTTTACCCGCCCTAAATCTTTCAGCAAACAAAGCTCTGGCCCTACTCCTGGATAATCAAGCCCAGAAGCAGCTGAGTAAGATTCAGCAATCTCTCCTTGGTCATCTTGGAGTACTAAACACTCAAAGGCATGAATTAACCCAAATTTACCTTTACTAAGTGCCAATCCATGATAATCGGTATCCTCACCCTTACCAGCTGGCTCAACTGCGACTAACTTTACTTCTTCATCAGGAATGAATTCATAAAATAACCCCAGGGCGTTGGAACCACCACCTACGCAAGCCACGGCGTAATCTGGTAATTTACCTTCAGCTTCTAGAATTTGCTGCTTGGCTTCTTTACCAATCACTGATTGAAAATCTCTCACCATCATTGGATAGGGATGGGGTCCAACAGCAGAACCTAACATGTAGTATGTTTCAGGCTCACTGATAAATGCACCCAAAGCAACATCAATTGCGTCTTTAAGAGTTTTTTGACCCGAGGTAACTGGAACTACCTTGGCACCCAAAAGCTTCATTCGATAGACATTCATGCGCTGGTTGATTACATCCCGCTCACCCATATAAATGTCACACTCCATCCCAAATTTAGCAGCCACAGTAGCAACCGCTACGCCATGTTGGCCAGCCCCAGTTTCAGCAATGAGCTTGGTTTTCCCCAGCTTTCTAGCTACTAAAGCTTGTCCTAGAGTGTTATTTATTTTATGAGCTCCAGTGTGGTTAAGATCCTCTCTCTTGAGATAAATTTTGGCTCCACCAACTTTTTTGGTCAAAGAATCAGCCAGATAAAGCTGATTGGGTCTTCCTGTGTAATTCCGATTAAGAAGACTCAACTCTTTAATAAACTCAGGATTATCCCTAAGTTTAAGATAGGTCTTTTCAACATCAACCAAAACTTCTTTTAATGCAGGGGGTACAATCCTCCCACCATATTGGCCAAAGTTGCCATTTTTATCTGGATAGTTGTAATTTTTCATAATAATTTTCTTTCTTTAATAATAATATTGAAATTTGCCCAAAATAATTTCAGGCACAAAAAAACCCGCTGCAGAGCGGGTTACTTTTTTAATACACTACAAATTAACCGCACTGCCACAGGTAACGGCTGGTCCACCAAGAGCTAGTGTTAATGTATAAATTTATCATAGGTTGGTGTATTTTAATTCTTTTGATTTAGGTTTGTCAAATTTATAATTCTTCAATTTTAACATTGGGATTTATCCCAGACTCATCAATTAACTTGAGGTATTTTTCAGTAGTAGTAATACGCTTATGACCCACTAATTGAGACACATACACTAAGGGAGTCCCAGCTTTAAGCTGTTCTACAATAAAAGTGTGTCGCAGGTCATTCACCTTAGAATTTTTAATCCCAGCTAAACGAAAATAGCGATCAATCGCAGTTCTAATATTTCGCACTAAGAATGGTCGACATGTTTTAGTCAAAAAGACTGTTTTTTCTCGAGCACGAGGACGAATCTCAAGATAATTTAATAAGGCTTCTTTAGCAGCTACATTAAGAGGTAATTTACGATCACCACGAGTCTTTTGAGCCTGAATATCTAAAATATTTCTTTCTAAATCAACATCTTCTAATTTCAAGTTAGCTAATTCGCTAATTCTCATTCCAGTCTGAAGTAAGATCTCGATAATAGCGTACATTCGCTCATCACCGCGACAAGCATCTCGCAAAGCTCTATACTCAGTTTTGGATAAAACTCGAGGAGGAGTAGTTTCATACTTGGGGTGCTGAACATCAATAGCAGGATTGTTATCAACCTCACCCTGACTTACCATAAAACGAAAAAAGGATTTGATGGAATTGATCTTTCTAGAAATAGATTTTCCAGTGTAGCGTTGCTTTTTTAAAAGATCTTTAAATTCTTGAATATCATTAGTACTGACCTCATCAATCTGAGTTTTGCCCTGTTTACCCACAAAATTAATCAATTGCTCTACATCCTTAGTATAAGCCGTTATGGTAGCTTCAGCTTTACCTTCTGAAACAAGATGGTTTTTGTACTGCGCATGAGCGTCAGTAAGTAACATTGGCATACTTTATTTAATCCTTTCAATAGATTAACTGTGTTGTGTTACGATTTATGGGAGCAGTTTATCTGATAGTAATATTAACTATTCAGACATAATTCGAATGTCTTATAATATCATTATTGAGGCTAAAGTGCAATATGTCTAAGCTCGTTTTTAACCCAATAGCTTTCATTGGAATTACTATCATTAGTATCATTTTTTCTGTTTCTCTTTATAAAAGTGCTCAAAAAACTCGTTATTCGACTGAAAATTTAAAAAGCCTTGAACAAGAAGTTGCTGAAACGGAAAAAGAGGTTGCAACTCTAGAAACAGCTATTCAAGAATCACAACAGCCATTTGCCAAAGAACAAATCATCCGCAATGAACTTTTGATGAAAAAAACTGGTGAATATGTAATTCAAATTCCCGATGAATTAGTTAGTAAAACTCAAAGCGTGGCCGAGGTAAAAACTTTTTCACCTTGGGAGGAATGGCAAAAACTGCTATTTTAATCTAAGCGCTTCTTGTTGGCAATGTGGGACGATATCCGAACCTGGATTGTGGGACAGAAGGAGTTTATTTTCCCCGAGTTGTCGATAGATATTCCGAGTGATGAAAAGTATTGGGCGTGGAGAAAAATTTCTAAATCGAGATACTCATCTAAATTAGACCCTCAGCTATTTTTAACAAATCTTTAAACTCAATTTCTCCTAATCCAAAGTTTTCTTTATCAACATAAGCTATTCCCATTTTTTCAGCTTGTTTACTTACGTCATTCGCTGAAACTAAAACTATATGCCCAACACCAGCTGTTTTTGCAGCCTCAACTACTTTTACCCATTGACCTTTTAAACCATCAACTATTAAATGAGTTATTTGATTCTCTGACAATAATTCTAATGCCTTAACTGCACTCAGGGCTAGCAATGTGTCTTTAGAGATCTCATTGTATTCATCTAACCACAGCTGATCATCATCAACAGCTAATACCTGTACAATTTTTTCTGTCATTCTTCCTCCTTATTCTGCAAGTTAATGTATACGATTATATCAAATATTATCATTGATAGTAACTTAAATATTAAAAAAGACCCACATATGGGTCTCTTTCTTCGTTGTTTGACTGCGGGAGGAAGTTAGAACCTATTTTAACTATCTAAAACACTGCTGAGTTATATCATGATCACTTAATATTTGAATCGCTTGTTCAGCAATAAATTTATGACCCATTACAGTTGGGTGATGATCGAGTAGTCGATACTCTTCGCTAAGTGGTAATTGTTCAACTGATTTGATAAAGTATCCTCGGTTATATCTTTGATCTAAGTATTCAAAGATATACAGACTCCTTTCATTTAAATCTTTATTGGGGGTAAAATATATTAGCTGACTCTGACCAATTGAATATTTAAAAAAATAATCAAAATATTTAGAAACATGAATTATAAAATCATCTACATCATAATAAATATCGTTAATTTTTTTTTGAGCCTCATCCCAACAATAATGAATTTTATTTATATCTAAATCATCACTATTTGAATCAAATCTTGGATTTTTACAGTCTTTTGTAATCTCATAAGTCATTTCGGAATCTCTGGAAAAACCAGATCCACTTTCATACCACAAAACTATGTCTGATTTAAAAGTTTTTCCTAGATCATGATATCTTCTAATCAAATATGGAATATCAGCAGCTCCTAGTCCCATATTAATCACTTCAAATTTACAAATTTCACTTTGTCTATTTAGCATTAATTCTAATTGACTAGGCCAATTCTGATCAGTGTTGACATAATTACCAAAAGTAAAAGAGTCACCAATGGCAGCAATTCTAATAACATCATTACTTTTGCTAGTCTGATAATTAAGCTCATCATTAAACCCATTGTCGTTTATATGATACGTCACACTTTTTAGCAGCCAGTCCCTTTCAACAATTATCTTACTACTAGGTTTGTATTCAAAATAATGCTTGAAATTAAATATTTCACTATCACTAGATGAATGATTCTGATCTTCTGATAATATTACATTGTCTCTAGAAATTGTTCCTAAAACTTTCTTATGAAGAAATAAATCATAATAATTATTTTTCAAGAATAAAAACCCTAGTCCAATTTCTAAAAATACAATTAATACAACTACTGCTTTTTTCTTACTTATTTTCATTCCATAACCCAGATACAAATCCAGACTGATTTATAATTATGGATCGATTATAACATCTATTAAAAAAGACCCACTAATGGGTCTTTTTTTTCATTGTTGCGGGACTAGGAGTCGAACCTAGCCTGTGAGATTATGAGCCTCACGTGCA
>CAYREI010000007.1:0-25880 GCA_964423285.1 uncultured Pseudomonadales bacterium
GAACCCTGGTTGCCAGGATGAGAACCTGGTGTCCTAGCCACTAGACGATGGGGCCTAGAGGGCTAATTATACAAATTTTCTTTGTTATTTTCTATATAGTCTAATATCACCTAATTGTTTTTTTGGTTTCCAATTTTTGAACTGAAAATAAACCGAAATCACCTCGCAAGACTTTTTAATCTCATTTTTGAGCTTTTTTTCCAATCTATCCATGGATTTACGTATGCAGTATGTAATGATTAGATCATATTCAGCTAATTTAGTAGTCCAAAAACTTACGTGTTTTATTTGGATCTTATTTGAGAGCCCAGCGGCTTTTATGTTAGCTTTAGATAACCGAACATACTCAGGATCCAGCTCAATTCCCACAGCAGTGATTTCAGGATAAGCTTTAACTAACTCAATTAAAACGCGCCCATCTCCTGAGCCAAGATCGACAATTTTCATTCCTGGTTTTAGTTTTGCTAATTGTAAAATTTGTTTAATTCTCTCGGAGCTAGTAGGAGCGAAAAATGGTCCCTGAAAAGTTATATAGAACCTAATGATGAGTTTTCTAAGTTTAAACAATAAGAAAATAGTTGCTCCAATCAGAAAAATTAAAAACAGAATTTGATAGAACATGGAGTTAGTCTAACAAAATATGATACATTAGTTAATGCAAAAAGAATCAAAAAAAGAAAGCTCATATGTCCTGTAAAAAAAATCCCAAAACATTAGATCAAGCATTCGATCAGGTGAATAGCGAGGTTTTAAAAATGTTTATTAAAAAACATAAGGATTACGGCAAGGGCAATATTCTCTCAGTTAAAGAGCTGGGTATTTCTATGCGGGTTATAGAAAAAGCTGAACGATTAAAAAATTTGCTTATTAAAGAATGTGAGGATCCAGCCAATGAGTCAATCGAAGAAACTTGGGTTGACATTGCTACTTATGCGGTGATTGCAATTTTATATAGGCGCGGTCAGTTTCAAAGTTTAGAGATGGGTGAGAAAGTCTAAAAACTACTTTTTTTAAAATTACACTTTTTGTAGGCATAGTGGCTTATCTTTCTAATTAGAAAGGAGGAGAGCCAATGCGTAAAATTATTCTTTCCTTATTTTTAGTACTAGTGAGTATTTTTGCTGTGGGACACGGATATGCCCTGTTTCAAGATTTGGTGGTGGCTGAAGATAACAAGTTTTATTCTGGCCAATTTGATCTACAGATTAGCATTACTGATATAGATGGAGACAACATTGCTGAAACTATTGCTGGTAATTGGTCGGGTAATGTTACTGGTGTTTGGAGCACACCATTAGAGTGGACACCAGGAGATATTATTAGCTCGAAGATTTTTTTAAGAAATACCGGCGATGTTGATGCAGAATCAGTTTATCTAACTATGACTGATCGAAAATACTATGGCGACAATCATTTAGACGAAGTAGTAAATTTGATTTCAGCTTGGTATGACCGCAACGGAGACGGCATTCAAGATGCTAGTGAAGATATCTTGCCAGAGTTAATCGTTCAGTATGACACCGATGCCGATGACTTTACTTTACTGGATTTCTACAGCGGCATGGATTTAATTCATGGTGGAGTAGTGTTTGATTTAGAAGCTGGAGCAGAGGTTTTACCAGGAGAAGATACCGATCCTATTTTAGGTGGTAATGCTGGTCATGGAAAAGGTTTGTTTTTAACCTGGCAATACGATATGGATGCTGATGTTAGCTATCAAGATGCTTGGGTTGATGTGGATCTAGAATTTACTGGCGAACAAGGAACTGATTGAAGAATGAAAAAACTAAGCAGATTTATTAGCAATGCGGTTTTTATTATAGGAATATTAATTGCTATCTTATTGCTGATACCGTTGATTCCCGTCGCAGATCAATGGTATCAGCTGGCGATTGTTCAATCTGCTTCAATGGAGCCATACCTACCCGTAGGTAGCTTAGCTGTCTATAAAACTCAAACTACTTATTATCCTGGCGAAATAATTGTTTATCAGTCTGGAGATGGAGATGAGGCTAAATTAATTGTTCATCGTGTAGTGGAGAAAAAAATTAAGGATAAGCAAACAGTTTATTTTACTCAAGGTGATGCAACTCAATACTCGTCTCCACAGCCGGTATTTGCAAAACAAGTCAAGGGAAAGTTGGTGGGATCAGTATCACAGATGGGTTATGTATTAGGTTGGTTTAAAAGTAAGACTGGGATCGCGGTGACAATTTTTCTTTTTCTAACTTTACTGATTGTTAGTGAACTAACTAAATCGTCATGAAGTTGGTGTTGATTTTGAGTCTAGTTTTAGTAGGAGTTTTAGAAATACCGCTAACTCATGATTCGAAAATTAAACCAATAAGTAAGGGCGAGGTGAAAGGGGAGGAGGTAAATTTTCAAAAATTTTTTAAATCCATAGTTAAGGAGAATGTGTCCGTGTTGCCTCTTCCCTCACCTCGCCCTTACTCAACTTTAACTAGCATTTCGATTTCACCCTCACCCCTGCCCTCACCTCCACCAACGCCTTTTATTCAGAATGTGAAGGAAATTATTTTATTAGATGAAGTAAAAGAGCTTAAAGATGAAGAGTTGAGAATAGATTTTTCCAGTTTAGATTTAAATCAAAACTGGTTTCTGAGTATAGAGTTTAATCTAATTTCAGTAGAAGATGTTTTGGGTTTTGATTGTCCTAGTTTAACCATTCATATAGATGACTATTTAGTTTATCAGCATTCCTTTTTTGAAGATGAAATAAAAAAGATTAGCTTTAACCCAAAAGTTTTTTCTAGCCAACCACAAATTTTATCTATTTGGAGCGGCAATAATGGCGATGAATTTAAAGATACTTATGCAATTATTAAAAGTATTAAATTAATTTTTCAAAATGATTATAGCTTTATAGAAATAGAATCAATCAATGATTTAGTTGTAACTATTGATAGCAAAGATTTTTTTACTTTGGAGTGGAGCAGTCCTAAAACCAATGATTTTAATTTAAACAAAGTTTTAGCTTATGACATTCGCTATTCATCTGAGTTAATCACTCCAGAAAATTGGTCTAAAGCTCAGCCTGTAGAAATATTTTTACCTCAGGATTTTTCTCCGCAATCTCCAAAAACTAAAGAAATTATTCTAATTAAAACCCCTTTAATCAATTCTGGTTATCTAGCTATTCGTAGTATTAATTCAATTAACTTACTTTCACCTCTGGGCGAGAATGTCTTCTTCATTAATCTTGACTATTAGCTCTTGAGTTTAAGAACATTTCTACTGCATAATGGAATACGTGAGAAAATTTTCCGATATCATTGGGCATATTTTTCGTCCGAGACGTTCCAATAATCATCGACCGCAATTACTTCACCCAGAAGCCATGTTTTTTTTAGTTTTAATTTCCAGTGGTTTTATCGCCTTGTTACATCTTTTTTCTGGGCTATCTAGTTCTAACAACAGTGTTTTAGGATATGCCTCTACTATTACTCCGAGGCAAGTTATTGAGTTGACCAATGAAAAAAGAGCTGGATTGGGTTTAGATCCGCTGCTTCTTAATCAGAGTTTGTCAGAGGCAGCTTTAGCTAAAGGACAAGATATGTTCACTGATCAATATTGGTCACATACTGCACCTGATGGGACTGAGCCCTGGAACTTTATTCGACAAGCAGGCTATAAATATCAGGTAGCGGGGGAGAATTTAGCTCGAGATTTTGCTAATACTGAAAGTATGATGGCTGCTTGGCTGGCCTCCCCAACACATCGAGCTAACATTGTAAACTCTAAATACAAAGAAATCGGCATAGCGGTTATAGACGGATCCTTAGATGGATATGAAACTACTCTCGTAGTGCAGATGTTTGGCTCTCAGCCTGGTCAGGGTGTTAAGCCCGATTTAGCTGATGCTAGAGAGAATTTTACTGTTCAAGAATCAGGAGGAGAGGCAGTTAAAAGATCTCAAGCAGATGTTTTGGCTAGTGTACTGGTTCCTGGTGGTGAGATAGAATCTCCTCCACTATTTACTCCACTCCAACTCACTAAGGCTTTTTTCTTAGCAGTAATTATGCTTATCGTTGGCACACTTTTTTATGACACTTTGGTAATTGGACATCGAAAGGCCACGAGGATGGTGGGTAAAAATTTAGCTCACATTCTTCTCTTAATTGCGGTAATGTATTTAGTCGTATTTTTCAAAGGAGGGATAGTAGGGTAAATTAAATGTTAAAAGAATTAAAAAAACACAAGCTAGTATATTTAATTTTGATAGTCGGTCTAATTTTAGGTGTGACTTTATTTTTGGGATCTTGGCCTGATCGTCGTCTCCAAAGATTGGTTTCAATTGGCATTGCTGTTTTTTATATTCTCTGGGGGATTTTAACTCACCTCAAAGAGAATCGTATCACTCGAAGAGTTGTGTTAGAGTATTTAGGAGTAGGAGTATTGGCGGGATTATTATTAGTGCTGATCACGCTTTAATCAGCTATGTTATTTATCAAAAATTTGTTTCTATCTCTATCATTCGCTTCTTTATTTTTATTTAGTTTTAGTTTGGTCCAAGCTCAAGATGTTGGCGTTACTGATGAGATTGTCTATGAAAAAACATCTTTGTCCAAAGATATTCGCCAACTCAAACTTCAGTATCGTGGTGAGTTAGAGGAATACCGAAATTTAGAAAATTTATATTTAATTGCCAAAGATCAATATTATAAATTGGGAACTCTTGCTTCTTTAGAAGATGCGGTCCAAAAAACTAAAGAAACAATGAACTCACGAGGCAAAGTTTTAGAAACATATCTGAGGCTATTAAGATTAAATTTGCTATCTCAGCCAGGTATAGAGTTACCAGAAAAGAAAATAGCTGAGCAAAGTTTGTTGTCTGCACTTCAAAAACTTGAACAGCATCGACAGGAGATTAAAAAACCCTTGGATAAACCTAAAATTGCTGAAATTTCTGAAGATTTCGAAGTTTTAATTGATCAAATTGAGGAGTCGGTATATCAGACTTTGACTGTGATGGCGATTGGAGAACTACAGACTATTCATGATAAAGCCATAATTCTTAAGCACGATATGGAAGTAGAAATTGCTACTGCTGGTGGAGCTTTGAAATCAACTGAAAGAAAAAGGTCGTTTGATGAAACTGATCGTGTACTAAATAATCTTAAGCCAGAATTTGACGCGGTAGAAGAAAAATTTACCAAGCCTACTATTGCTGGTTATAAAGAGGTTTATCGGAGTATTGGAAATAATTTAAGTTTAATTCATTCTACCTTATCTCGAGCATTAACCTTTTTAAGGGAGTTACTTAAGATATGAAACCAGATATGATGCCAGATCAAACTCAATTTATAACTGAAAGTCCTTTATATGCAGAGGCAGAAGTAGCTGATGTTTCAGAAAAATTTTTATCAGAACAAGAATTAAAACAGCGTCAGCAAAAAAAGATTAAGCGAATAGTAATAGGTATGGCTATTTTTCTATTTGTGGCAGTGAGTATATTTATTTTAATTAAATCACGATCGAGAATTGAAAAGGAAGAAGACTCTAAAGCTGAAGAAATAGAACTAGACGAGGTCATTGTTGGTCCGTTTAACCAAAGACTTTTGGAATTAGAAAAAGAACTGGAATTAGCTGATCCTAATCAAGAAGAACTGCCGTTTCCACCCATAGATTTTGAAATTAGTCTTGAAGAATAATTTAAGTCTTAAATTTTGAGAAGCGTTTTTTTTGTGTCCAAAAAATATAGCCAAAGATACTCCAATAAGATAAAGTGAACATGGAAAACTGAATGCTTGGATATATCCAGCTAGTTATTTGAGCAATGACTTCCGCTACAACCACTAAGTGTAAAGAAAGCTGTAAAGTTTTTTTGAAATTAAGAACAACTCGATTGAGTTTAAAAAATAAGAAAATTAAAATAGCTTCAAGAAAACTCATCCATAACTTAATAATTATTATTGCTAAGGGAATAACAACAAAATTTAATTGTTTAACTAAGTAAAATATTTTTTCCAGTTCATCTTTAAGTTTAGAAATAAGTTCACTAGCAGTTCCTTTATTTAAAATAATACTTTCTTTGGGAAATACTTCACTAAGTGGAATATTAGCCCAATCTCCTTGAAGATTATTAATAAAAAATTTACTATTTGTGAGAACTAATAAGCTTTTCTGATCAAACTTCGTTGAAAATTGTTCTGATGAAATATTCTCAGGAATAAAATATCCAAAAATAGGTGGAAATTGAGAATTTTGTTTAAATGAGTCGGGATAGGGAATTTCTATGATTTCATTAATTGAAGATTCAAGTTGGTTATCTTGCCAGGATATTTCTAATTCAGCAGGATAGTTGACTTCAATTTTATCTAGATTGTTATTTATTTCTTGTTGAAAAGCTGGAACTATTATTTGATTGACTTTTAAAGTCCACGCTAAACCTAAAATAATCATGCTAATAATAAAAAATCTGAAGCTAAACCAAAATGGAGCTTTTAATATTTCCAAATAATATTTGGGTGAGGTAAATAAGTTACTGATAGTGTGCCAATAAGTCTTAGGTCGCATGCTTTGTAAGTATACAAAATAGAGTATAATCATGTATATGCCATTTCAAATTTCTATTTTCAATGAATTAGCTGATAAAGCCATTGATCATGTGAAAAAGGATTTGGCTACTTTACTTACTGGTAGAGCATCAACCCAGATGTTAGATCCAGTAGTGGTCGAAGTTTATGACTCAGAAATGAAAATTAATGAGCTGGCTAATACCTCAGCTCCAGATCCTAATTTACTTGTGATTAAACCCTGGGATACTTCAATTTTAGCTAAAATTGAAAAGGCTGTGGCTTCATCAGGATTAAATTTTAACCCAGTTGTAGATGGTGATATTATTCGCATTGCTGTTCCTCCTCTGACTGAGGAAAGACGCAAGGATATGGTGAAATTGGTTTATCAAAAAGTAGAGAGCGGTCGAGTAATGTTGCGTTCTATCAGAACTGAAATTAAGCAAGATATTGAGAGTCAAGCTGGAGAAGTTGATGTGAGTGAAGATGATATTAGACGTGATTTAAAACAGCTTGATAAATTAACACAACAGAGCATTGATGAAATTGATAAATTAGCTAAGGATAAAAAAACAGAATTGATGACGATTTAAATTAAGTATTACTCATGTCGATAATTATTTTTATTTTAATTCTATCTATCCTAGTAATAGTTCATGAACTAGGACATTTTTTTGCAGCCAGATTTATGGGAATGAAGGTAGAAGAGTTTGGTTTGGGTTATCCACCTAGAGCACTCAAATTATTCAAATGGAAGGAAACTCTTTTTTCATTAAATTGGATTCCATTTGGTGGCTTCGTTAGCATCAAAGGCGAAGATGAAGCCTCAGGTGCTTTTAATCGGTTTTCAACTAATAAAAGATTGGTGGTGATTTTGGCTGGAGCTATAGTTAATTTTCTATTTGGCGTATTAGCTTTTTCTTTAGTTTTTTCTATTTCTGGCATCCCAACTAGGTTGGAGCAGCCTCGAATTGGTGAAATATCACCTGACTCTCCAGCTGAAAAAGTTAATCTTCCGACGGAAGTAAACATTTTAGGATTAAGAGTTAATGATGAGCTGATTGAAACCAATAATTTAGAAGAAGTTATTGAGGAAATTTCCAATTATCAGGGAGAAACGGTTGAATTAGTAACAACTGGTCATTGTGAACAACTAGAGTGCGAAGAGATTTCTCATGATTTTGAAGTTTACCTGCGAAAACCAGAAGAAATTCCAGCTGGACAGGGATCACTGGGAATAGTATTCCAGCCAGTTATCTATTTGGATTATCCTTGGTATGAGATGCCGTTTAGGGGGGCTTGGTATGGTTTAGTTCAGGCTTTTTGGCTAGGTGGGCTTATTCTTGAAGGTTTGGGAGATTTATTAACAAATCTGGTAACTTTAGGAAAAGTTCCTGAGGAAATAGCTGGTCCGGTAGGCATTGTTCATCAAGCTACAAATGAAGGGATTTTTGCTGAGGGCTACTTAGCTTTATTGAGCTTTTTTGGGATGTTATCGGTTAATTTGGCAGTCATGAATATTTTACCCATTCCAGCTCTTGATGGTGGAAGAGCCTTGTTTATTTTAATTGAGAAGATTGTCGGGCGTAAAAAAATTGAGCGAATCGAACATTACGCTAACTACGTTGGTTATACCTTATTGCTAGGTTTAATTGTCTTAGTTACTATTAGAGATGTAGTAAGAATATTTATTTAACTTATGTCGGTTAGAAGAACAAAAAAAAATAGAATTAAATCAAAACTGAAGCGTCATCAGTTATCTAAGGCTAATTTACCATCAGTAAAAAATAAAATTGGGATAAAAATCAAATCAGAGGATTTACTCAATTATGATACTAGCCTTATAATTAAAGATCTAACCAGAACTTTTATTTCTACACTAATAGTTTTTGGGGTGCTGGTTGCGTTATACTACCAGCTTTGATACAACAAATAACATTGTTTAAAAGGAATAATATGAAGAAACCAGCACTACTTTTAATTTTAGGCTTATATCTAGCCTCTTCCCTAGTTTCGTTTGGGATTTTTAGTTACTTTGGCGGTGAATCTTTAGCTACAACCAATCAGTCACAAGGTTTGCCCGAAGAAGCTAATGGTACTTTATTAAGCCAGCTTTTAGAAATAGATCCTAATGAAAAAAAGGATCAGGCCTGTCCACTTACTGGAAAATATTACACTAAAATTGAGCGTGAAGCTTGGGAAAAGCGTCGTCCTTTGGCAGTTATGATTGAAAATCATCCCGAAGCACGACCCCAATCTGGTCTTTCAGATGCCGATATTGTTTTTGAAGCTATTGCTGAAGGCGGCGTAACTAGATTTATGGGTATGTTTTATTGCGAAGCTCAGCGTTTTGATACTACTTTAGCTCCAGTTCGTTCAGCTAGATCTTATTTTGTTGACTGGGCTGCTGGATTTAACCGACCACTCTATGTTCATGTTGGCGGAGCCAACCTACCTGGACCAGCTGATGCTTTAGGTCAAATATCTAGTTATGGGTGGGTGGGCGAAAACGATCTTAATCAGTTTTCAATTGGTTATCCTACTTTTGTAAGAGATTACAATCGTGTTGAGGGTAAAGAAATTGCCACCGAACATACTATGGTGAGTAGTACTGAAAAGTTATGGGAAGTTGGAGAAGAGCGAGAGTGGACTAATCTCTCACGAGAAAGAAAAGTTGGCTACAAGATGATAGGTGGGGATGACTGGCAAGAGGATTTTGACCAATGGGCTTTTCAAGATAGTCAGCCAGAAGCAGGCCAAGTAAGAAAAATTTCTTATGATTTCTGGGATGACTATAGTGATTATTCACTAGAATGGGAGTATGACCCTGAAACAAATAGTTATAAGCGATTCATGGGTGGTGAAAGTCATCTAGATTTAAATAATCAAGAACAGATTCAGGCAGCTAATGTGATTGTAGTATTAACTACAGAAAAAGGCCCCATTGATGAAAAGAAGCACATTCTTTATGGCACTACAGGTAGTGGCAATGCTTTAATATTTAAAAATGGTCAAGCAGAAGAAGCAACTTGGACTAAAAAAACTCGTACTGATGAGCTAGATTTTGTTGATAGTCGTGGCAATCAAGTGCCTCTCGCGAGAGGATTAACTTGGATCTCGGTTGTAAATAAGGGTACAGAGGTTAGTTATTAGTTTCTGCTTGCAACAAAGTTTCACCTCGCCTACAATTTGAGTACAGATTGTTATAAGGTAAAATTTACTATGACTTCTTTACAAGATTTTATGATTTCTCGAGTAAGAGTGAAAATGATGGAATTATTTTTCACTGACCCTGAGGAGATGTATTATGTTAGGCAGATTACCCGTAAAATCAGTGAAGAAATCAATGCCGTCAGGAGAGAGCTGGATAAAATGCTTGGGTATGGATTGCTTAGAAGTGAACAACGGGGTAATAGGCTTTATTATTCTCTAAACAAGCGTTATTTTTATTTTCAAGAACTGCAACAGATGGTGGTTAAGAGCACTGGCTTGGGTAAAAAGATTATAAAATTGCGTCGAAAATTAGGCACACTTGAGTTAGTAATGCTTTCTGGACGTTTTGTGCGCCGATTAGCTCCACGACAGAATGAGGTTGATGTATTAGTAATTGGAGAAGTAGTGTTGCCAGAACTAGAAGCTCTTATCAAACAGGAAGAAGCTAGATTAGATCGAGAAATTAGAGTGGCTGTTTTTGAAAAGAAAGAGTTTAATTTTAGAAAAACTCGTCGTGATCCTTTCATTATGGACATTTTATATGGTAGTCGGGTGATGATTATTGGGAGCGAGGAAGAGTTTGTTAATCGCCAAATTCCTGGTATTTGATAATTGAAATATAAGTTTATGCGTAATAAAACTATACGAGTTTTTCTGCTCATTGCTTTATTGACTGCCGTTAGTCTTTATATAGCTTTGCCCAAAAAAATTTTTCTTGATTTTGAATTTTTCGGTCGAAAAGTTGAACAAGAAATAAATATCCCACTTTTTGACATCACTATTTTAGGTAAAAGAATTCAAAAAGATTTTGAACTAAAAAAAGGTCTAGATATTCAAGGTGGAATGGAAGTTGTCTTAAAAGCTGATATGAGTGAGATTGCTCAGGAAGATAGGAGTACAGCTATTGAAAGTGCGAGAGAAGTGATTTTAAGAAGAGTTGATTTATTTGGAATTAATGAACCGACCGTGACAACTGCAAAAACTACAAACGAATATCGATTGCTAGTTGATCTGCCGGGAGTAGATGATCCAAATCAGGCTTTGCAGTTAGTAGGGACTACTGCTCAACTTGATTTTAGACTGCAAAATCCCGATTTAGCTACTGCTGAGGCTACATATTCAGCCATCGCTTTTTTCAATCAATTTGAAATGACTGATTTAACTGGAAAGCAACTTAAGAGGGCTGTGGTTCAGTTTGATCCTCAAACCAATGAGCCGGTTATTGCCTTGGAGTTTGACGATGAAGGACGAGAGTTATTTGCTGCTATAACTCAAGAAAATGTAGGTGAAGTACTGGCTATTTTTTTAGATAATTATCCGCTTGCTATGCCGCGAATAAATACTCCAATTCTTGATGGTCGAGCGGTTATGACCGGTGGCTTTGATTTAGAAGGGGCTAAGCAAACAGCTATTCAACTCAATGCCGGAGCTTTACCCGTGCCGATTGAGATCATTGAGCAACGCCAACTGGGAGCTAGCTTAGGCCAAGAAGCTGTCGATAAAAGTGTGAGAGCTGGCTTAATCGGTGTTGGTTTAGTAATGATTTTTATGATTATGCTTTATGGTTGGAAAGGCTTAATCGCAGATTTAGCATTAATGATCTATGGTGTACTGACAGTTGCTACTTATAAAGTTTTAGGAATAACTCTCACTCTCCCAGGTATAGCTGGAATGTTACTTACTATTGGGATGGCAGTCGATGCCAATATTTTGATTTTTGAACGAATGAAAGAAGAGTCGCGATTAGGTAAATCTTGGAAAAGAGCTATGGAATTAGGTTTTGGTCGAGCTTGGGATAGCATTAAGGATGCTAATGTTGCAACTATTATGACCGCTCTAATACTAATCAACCCTTTAGATTTTAGCTTTTTAAGCACGAGTGGCATGGTCAGAGGTTTTGGTATTACCTTATTAATCGGAGTTTTGATTAGTTTATTTACTGGCGTGGTGGCAACACGAACAGTGATGCGTTTATTTTTAAGAGATCCAAATTATAAGCAGCTAAAAAGGAGTCAGAATAAATGAACTTCATGAAATGGCGCTGGCTATATTTTTTAATTTCTCTATTAATAATTATTCCTGGAGTTATTTCTTTAGCTGTATATGGATTAAAACCAGCCATAGATTTTACTGGTGGAAGTTTATTGGAAATTAGTTTTCTAGAAATAACTGAAGACAGAGAGCTAAACGTGGTTAATCTTGAGGAAAATTTACAAGATATTTATGAATTAAGTTCAATTCAGCAATCTGGAGAAAATCAAGTAATTCTAAAAGGTAAAAATATTGACAATGAGCTTAAAAATGAAGTTTTATCTATATTAACCCAAGAATATGGGGAAATAGTTGAAAAAAGATTTGAAACTGTGGGTCCATCATTGGGAAAAGAGCTCCTCACAAAAACTTTAGTTGGAGTTGTTATCGCTAATGGTTTGATTATGATTTATATTTGGATTCAGTTTAGTGAATTAAAGTATGGGGTGAGTGCAATTTTGGCGATGTTCCATGATTCACTAATTCTTTTAGGAATATTTAGTTTATTGGGTTACTTCTATGGGATAGAGGTAGACATGCTTTTTGTAACAGCTTTATTAACCACTCTTTCGTTATCTGTCCATGACACCATTGTGGTTTATGACAGGATTAGAGAATTAAGAAAAAAATATCCTCGCCATTCATTAGTGAGTTTAATTAATACGGCAGTCACTGAAACTCTAAGTCGTTCGATCAATAATTCAATCACAATAATTATTATGTTGGCGGCGATGGTGCTATTGGGCGGAGATACAATTCATTGGTTTGCTGTAGCTCTGTTAATAGGAGCTATTACTGGAACTTATTCTTCAACCTTTATTGCTGCGCCATTATTGCTACTGTGGGAAGATGTGAGTGACAGACTACGTCGTCAAAAAAGAAAGAAAAAATAACTATTTTTTAATAGATTTTCTGGCTAATTCAATTAATTTTTCTTTAGTATTAAGCTCTGGGTTATCTAAAACTTTTTCTAATAATTTATTTAATATTTCACCAATCCACGCCCCGGATTTTAAATTAAACTCGGACATTAAATCGTGGCCATTAATAGCGAGGTCAGTTACTTCCATGGGTTGATTAAGTTGTTCGATCATGCGTTGTTTCATTTCTTCTAACCTCCAGCTAGTTTTTCTAGCTCCGCTACCCAATCGATCCCCTTCACGTAAATCGAGAATATCATCAATATTTTCTAAACCCACTTTGCGCATAAAACGACGAATAGCCGCGTCACTATTTTGAGGTTGATAATAAAACATATGATGCCGAACTAAGGTAAAAAGACGACGACGCTGTTTTTTAGAAAACTTTAATCGTTTGGCAATTTTATCTGCGATCCGAGAACCAATAATTTCATGATTGTAGAAAGTAATTTTATTATCTCTGATCGCAAAAGTTTGAGGTTTGGCGATATCATGAAGTAGAGTAGCCAATCTGACAATCGGGTCAAAACTAGGACACTCTTTTAATGCATCCAGGCTATGAGTCCACACATCAGTATTATGATGGCCGCCTTGCTCCACACCTTTACACTCAATTATTTCTGGCAAAATAAATTTTAGTAATCCAGCTTCGTCAAGTAAAGTGATACCTTCAGCTGGGTATTCAGTGGCAATAATTTTTAAGAATTCATCGCTAATTCTTTCCCAGCTAATTTTGGTGATAAGTTTTGCATGAGTAATAATGGCTTCAAAAGTTTGATCATTTATCTGCAGATTGAGTTGGACAGCCAATCGTACAGCCCTAAGCATTCTCAAAGCATCTTCTTGGAATCTTTCTGCGGGATCACCCACAGATTTAACTAAGTTTTGATTGAGATCGTCTAAGCCATTAAAAGGGTCAATGAGTTCAAAATTATCTTTTTTTAAATGTTTTAATGCCATAGCATTAAAAGTAAAATCTCTTCTTTTTAAATCTTCTTGAATAGTTTTTCCCCAAGTAAGTTTTTTAGGATCAGGATGACGAAAGTCAGCGTAAACTTCACCAGATCGATAGGTAGTAATCTCAAAATCGGGTAGCCAATCAGGTTCATTTTGATGTAATTTCAGTTCCTCAGGTTTGCCTAGAGATTTATGAAGTTTAGTGGCGGTTTTTAGATCAATAACTCTATTTTGGGGAGGCTTTATGGGTTGGGGAAGCGAAAGTTTGTCCGGTGATAATCCCATTTGTTTGAGTAGTTCTTCATGAGTAATAGCAACAGTTCCGAACTCATTTTCATAAAAACTTTCAGGAAAAAGTTGTTGAATTTCTTTTGGAGTGGCATTGGTGGTAAAGTCGTAATCTTTGATGGCTTGGCTATAATCAAGATTTTGTTGAGTCGCTAAAATAATATCGCGCACAGCCCCACCCACTAAATAAACCTCAAAATTTTTATTTTGTAGGGTTTTAATAATAAATAGAGCTTCTTTTCTGATTGATAATTTCATGATGCTGTTTTATAGTGATTTTTTTATTATACTAAGGTCAAATGAACTGGCATATTATTGACTCCACTATACCCCGTAGCGTTGCAGAATTAAAAGAGATTTTAATTAAAAATCTTCAACTGCCTAATCCCGATGATTTTTTCTCCCCCAAAAATCCTTTAGATATTTCTTTGGCCGAAGTAGAAATAAATGAAGCCCAATTGAAAGTAGCAATTAAGAGAATTCTCCAAGCCAAAAAAAATAAAGAAGAGATAGTAATTTATGGTGATTATGATGCTGATGGGGTGTGTTCAACCGCTATTTTATGGCAAACTTTGCATGAGTTAGGTTGCAAAGTTATTCCTTTTATTCCTTTACGCAAAAAACACGGCTATGGATTATCAAATAAAGCCTTAGATGATCTGTTAGCAAAAAATAAACCAGGCTTAATTATCACGGTTGATAATGGGATTGTGGCTCACAAACCAGCTGCAAGGGTCATGGGTGAGGGCATTGATTTAATTATTACTGATCATCATCAACCTGAAGATAAATTACCTTTAGCAACAGCGGTGGTGCACTCTATGAAATTATGTGGAACTACTGTTAGTTGGATGTTAGCTAGAGAGGTATTAAAAGCAGCCGGAAAAAAAATAGCCGATAATTGGCAGCTGGATTTAGCTGCTATTGCCACCATTGCAGATCAAGTACCTTTGCGAGGGGCAAATAGAAGTTTTGCTAAGTTCGGACTGGAGGCTTTAAGGCAATCTAAGCGAGTGGGAATAAAAGCCTTACTCTCTCAAGCTGGTCAAGATCAAAAAATAATTAATTCTCAATCTGTTGGTTTTGGGATCGCGCCTAGAATTAATGCCATGGGGAGGTTGGGCCACAGTTTAGATGCACTGCGTTTATTATTAACAAAAAATAATACTCGTGCAGAACATCTGGCTAAAATTTTGAGTGAGACCAACACCCAGCGCCAAGATATGACTTATGAGATGTATGGTCATGCTCTCTCTCAGTCTGATAATTGGAAGCAAGAACATCTAATTATTGTTTATTCAGAAAAGTATCACGAAGGTGTAATTGGGTTAATTGCTGGTAGATTAATGGAACAGTTTCACAAACCAGTTATTGCAATTAGTGTTGGTAAAAAGATTGCTAAGGCTTCTGCTAGAAGTGTACCGGGAGTAAATATCGTAGAGTTAATTAGAGAGGTAAAAGACGATTTGATAGAGGTGGGTGGACATCCCATGGCAGCAGGATTTGGATTTGAAGTAAGTAAATTAAATAAAGTTATAACGAGGTTACAAAAATTAGCTAAAAAAAATATTGATAAAAAATTACTTAAACCCAGCATTGACGTTGAAGCGGTTATTCCACTTGATTTAATAAATATAAAAACAATTAGTATGATTGAAAACTTTGCACCTTTTGGTCAGGGTAATAGAGAGCCAATTTTTGGTTTTAAAAATATTGAAGTGATGCAGGTTTTTACGATGGGGGCTGACAATCAGCACTTAAAGGTAGTTGGCAAAGGAAAAAATGGAGTTACACCAATCAATTTTCTTTTTTGGCGTAAAGGCAGCTTAGCAGAAAAAATTGTTCTTGGAGAAAAAATTAATATAGCTGGAATTTTAGAAATTAATGAGTGGCGAGGAAAGAAAAGCGTGCAGATTAGAGTAAAAGATTTAATCTCTTGTCGTTAGCATTAATTAGAATTATGTTATCATCATCTTTATGAAAAGAACCCTTATTTCTCAAACCTCAAAACTAATTGGTAAGACAGTTACTCTCAAGGGATGGGTAGATACTAAGCGTGATCATAGTAAGGTCATTTTTATTGATTTGCGTGATCGTACTGGTAAAATCCAATGTGTTGGCTTTGGTGAGATGAGTCAAATGAAAGAAGCAACAGTAGAATCGGTAGTAGAAATTGTGGGTCAAGTTAAAGAACGTGGTACTAAAAATACTAATCCAAATTTACCAACTGGAGCTATTGAAGTAGCAGTCACTAGTTATAAAATTTTAAATAAAGCTAAAGAATTACCCATTACCTTAGACACTGATGGCAAAGATATTGGAGAAGAACCTCGACTTAAATATCGTTATTTAGATCTACGCAGAGAACGCATGCAGAAAAATTTGCGTTTACGGTCTGATTTTGTTCAAGCTTTGCGCGAAGCTCTTTATAAGCAAGAGTTTGTTGATATTGAAACTCCGATGTTGACTCAATCTACTAAAGAAGGAGCGCGTGATTTTATTGTGCCCTCTCGTTTTCAACCAGGTAAATTTTATGCTTTACCCCAAAGTCCTCAGCAATATAAACAGCTATTAATGACTGCTGGTTTTGAGCGTTATTTTCAATTTGCTCGTTGTATTCGCGATGAAGATTTACGGGCGGATAGAGGCTTTGAGTTTACCCAACTAGATTTAGAAATGAGTTTTGTAGAACGCGAAGACGTGATGAGTACCGTAGAAGATGTCACCAAGCTGGCGGTTAAAGCCGTAGGCGGTAAACTTAAAGATGAAAAATTTCCAGTCTTTACTTATGAACAAGCAATGGAGCAATTTGGTCAAGATAAGTTTGATCTACGAACCGATGAAGAAAAGAAACAAGGCCTATTAGCCTTTGCTTGGGTAATCGATTTTCCATTTTTCAAAAAAGTTGATAAGGAAGATGTGGCGGAGGTGACAGATGGTAAAAGTGGTTGGACATTTACCCATAATCCATTCAGTGCTCCAAAGGAAGAATCTATTCAAGATCATCTGCAAGGTAAAAATTTGGATAAAATTCTAACTACTCAGTACGACTTAGTTTGCAATGGTTATGAAGCTGGTGGTGGGAGTATTCGAGCTCATAATCCAGAGATACTTAAGGCGACTTTTAAAAACATGGGCTATTCTGAAGAAGAGATAGAAAAAAGTGTCGGTCATATGTTGAGGGCTTTCGAAGTCGGTACCCCGCCTCATGGAGGCATTGCTCTTGGCTTAGATAGATTAATCATGATTTTAACTGGTGAAACTTCAATAAAAGAAGTAAATGCTTTTCCCATGACCTCTACAGGAAGAACTGCTGTCATGAGCGCTCCTAGCGAGGTGGAGCCTAGTCTTTTAAATGAGTTGGGGCTAGAAATTAAAAAACTAAAAAACCAGAAGTAGTTTCCTTGGTCTAAGTGTTTTAGAATGAAGTTGTGTTTAAACTCCGAATTGATCAATATTTGGCTTTAATTTTATTGTCTTTAGTATTTTTATTGCCGGTGAAACGAGTTCCAAACCAGGAAAAAATTTTGCCAGAAGTAGAGTTTAGTCAAATTAGTCCTATTCCAGTTTTAGATATTAATCAAGAACCAGAATCATTCATAGCGAGTTTGTCTGCCCAATCAATCATGGTCATAGATATTGATTCAGCTGCGATTCTTTTGGAAAAAAATCCTCATCAAAAACTTGCTCCAGCTTCAACTACAAAACTTTTAACCGCTTTAGTAGCGAGGAATACTTTTGGATTAGATGATGTTATCTCAATTAAAAATATTTCTCCTAAAATGAGTCACACTATTGGTTTCAAGAAAGATGAAGAGTTTTTAGTCAGAGATATTTTTAAAGCTCTGTTGATTAACTCTGGGAATGATGCGGCTGAAATTTTAGCTCAAAATCATCCTCAAGGACGAGCCGCTTTTATACAAGAGATGAATGATACTGCCCAAAAACTTCATCTTCAGAATAGTTTTTTTATTAATCCCTCTGGTTTGGACGCAGCAGCTCATTTCAGTTCTGCTTTTGATCTATCTTTAATTACTCGTGAATTTATGCAAGATAAATTTTTAAAATCAATTGTGGGTACGCAGCAAGCTAAGATTACTGATAAGTCCGGAATTAATCAGTATTGGCTTTATAATACCAATCTTCTTTTAGGAATTGAGCCGGGAGTAGTTGGAGTGAAAACTGGAACTACAAATTTAGCCGGGGAAGCTTTAATTACTCAAGTAGAGCGAAATGATCAACAAATTTTAATTATGGTTTTAGGTAGTCTAGATCGATATGGTGATACTAAACAGATTATTGATTGGATCTTTTCTCATTATCAATGGATAATTATTTGAGTATCATAAAACTATGCCTGAAGAAAACCAAGCTAAAAAAT
This sequence comes from uncultured Pseudomonadales bacterium, assembly GCA_964423285.1. Classification (GTDB taxonomy): domain Bacteria; phylum Patescibacteriota; class Microgenomatia; order UBA1400; family PJMF01; genus JABBGTR01. The sequence continues at coordinate 18,327 of CAYREI010000007.1, forward strand.
CTAAATTAACATTAACAGAGGCCACTCATTTTGGACGTCTGGTGGTTAAATATGGTGGGATATTTTTGGCAGTATTAATTGTGGGGAGAGTTTTTCTAACATCATTTATTGCTTTTTGGAGAGCAGTAAACCCCCCGCCTCCACCTCCACCAACAGTTGGATTTGGTCGCTTGCCAAACATTCCCTTTCCAGCTCAATCTGTAGAAGACAAACCTCAATCTTATCGTCTAGAGACTGCTAGTGGTACCACCCCTAGCTTTGGCGACAGAGCGAAGGTGTTTTTAATGCTTCGATCTATTCCCAATCTTTTAGCTGATCAACGAGCTAGAGAGGTGGCAGCTATTTATGATTTTGTGTTTGAGCCTGAAGTAATCGGTATTAATATTTATCGTTGGCAAAAATCACAACCTTTAGAAACTAGACTTGAGATTAATGTTTTTAATAATAACTTTAAAATCAGTAGTAATTATTTATCAAAACCTGAATTATTATCAAATAATAATTTATTAGATGATTTTGAAGCAGTTCAACTTGTTAAAACTTTTTTAAAAAATAGTGATTTATTGCCCCAGGATATTGCTACGTCTGCTGGAGAAATTGTTTACTTAAAGTCACTTGGTGGAGAATTGCAGCCAGCTGTAAGTTTTTCTGATGCCGACTTTCTTCAAATTGATTTAAATCGAATACCGATTGATAATTTATATAGAATGTATGGCCCCGAAGGCTATAAAGGATCAATTCACGCCATTGTAAGCGGTGCTTTTAATGGCAGTGACTCAATTGTGGAATTAGAGTTTTCATATCAAGAAATTGATTATCAACAAATAGAAACCTATCCTGTTAGATCTTCCCAGCAAGCCTTTAGAGCTCTTCAAGCTAGTGAAGGTTATATTGTTGGTTCAGAAAGCGAAGAAGAAGTAATTATTCGTCAAGTTTCCTTGGGATATTATCAGTCGGATGAAGAGCAGGATTATTTGCAACCAGTTTATGTTTTTGAGGGAGATGAAGGCTTTTTAGGATATATACCCGCCGTGTCTGAAGAATATATCCAGACTCAAGAGTAGTATAATACATCAACTATGACAGCTTCTAAATTTGTTCGTACCAGGATGGCACCCAGTCCTACGGGAGATATGCATGTAGGTAGTATGGCGACTTTATTAAAAAATTATGCTTTTGCTAAAAAAAATAACGGTCAGTTTATTTTAAGAATTGAAGATACTGATCAGAATCGATTAATTAAAGGTAGTGAATCAGAATTAAAGCAAATAATCCATGATTATGGTTTAGATTGGGATGAAGGTCCTGATAAAGGTGGGAAATATGGTCCTTATGTCCAGTCACAACGATTGGAAATTTATCGTCAAAAAGCTCAAGAATTAATTAATAAAGACTTAGCTTATTATTGTTTTTGTTCTAGAGAAAGATTAGAGAAAGTTAGAGCAGCTCAACGGGCTGAAAAAAAATCACCTCGATATGATCGACACTGTTTGAATTTACCTAAAGAAGAGGCGGAAAAAAGAATTGCGGCTGGTGAAAAGTATGTAATTCGTCTTAAAGTTCCAGCTAATCAAGAGGTCAAGTTTACTGATTTACTAAGAGGAGAAATAATTGTTAATTCTAATGAAATTAATGATCAAGTTTTAGTCAAATCTGATGGTTACCCGACTTATCATTTAGCAGTAGTGATAGATGATCATTTGATGAAGATTTCGCATATTATGCGAGGCGAAGAATGGATCAGCTCAACACCCAAAAGAATTTTACTTTATCAAGCTTTCGGATGGCAGCCACCTATTTATATACATATTCCGGTATTTTTAAACCCTAATGGCAAGGGAAAAATGAGTAAGCGCAAAGGAACTGTTTCAGCTCGTTCATTTTTGGATCAAGGTTACTTGCCAGAAGTGATGTTAAACTTTTTTATGATTTTGGGCTGGGCTCCTAAAGATCAGCGAGAGATTTTAACTTTAAAAGAATATATTGAAGAGTTTGATCCCAAAGATATCAGTGCTAAATCCGTGGTATTTGATTTGGATAAATTAAAATGGATGAACGGAATTTATATTAGAAGGTTAGAATTCAATGAATTAAAACTTAGAATAAAACCTTTTTTACCTGTAGATTTTCCAACTGAGAAAATAGATTTGATCCTTCCTTTGATTCAGGAAAGATTAGAAACTTTAGCTCAGACTGAGGAGTTGACTGAGTTTTTCTATCGAGATATTAAACTTGAACAAAATAAATTATTAAAAAAAGCTAATCAAGAAATAGTCTTAAATGAATTAAATGAAAGTCAGTCAGCTTTAGATTCTTTATCTGATTGGTCAGTAAAATCCATTGAGCAGGTTATTCGCAATCTTCAGGAGAGCAATGATTGGAAAAAAGGACAGTTTTTCATGATGCTGCGGTTAGCCATAACTGGGCGTAAGGTTAGCCCACCCCTTTTTGAAACAATTTATGCTTTGGGACAAGGTATGACTAGAGAGAGACTAGCTAAAGCCCATCAACTCGTTGCATAATGCTACTATGCCCACTGTTAAAACTAAACAAGCATCTAGTGACAAAGTAAAGTTGATTCGTCAAGTTTGTGAGAACGCGAAGCAACGTTTTGACGAAAAACATCAGGACTTAATTGCCTGGATGAAATCAAATAATATTTCTTTTAGTGACGTGAGAACTATTTCACAGCAACTTTTGGCTGCAACTTCTTTTGCTGGAGCAATAGCTTTAAACAGTCCAGAGGAAATGTTAGCTGTGCCTCAAATTCAAGCCCAAAAAAAAGAAAAGAGCGAGCTACTGGCAACTGTTACTCAAGAAGAACATGAAGAGATTATGAAAAAATTGGAAAGCATTGTACAGATGCCTCCAGGACATATGGAAAAAGAAACAGAACTATATTTGGAGCAGCAATTAAGTGAAATTTTAAATTTTGAAGTAACAGCTGAATTAGAGGGACAAAGACTGAATCACTCAATTGGTATTATGGGAGGAGAACAGCATTTATATCGTTTTCCAGGAGATAGCTTAGCTCAACATGATGCTTATCAAGAGTCTGGAATTGCTCCTAATCGTGGGGCTTTTGGTTGGTTTACTGAGAATGGCGAGTTAACTGAAAAAGCGATTGCTCGTGAAAAATATTATTTTGCGGTTCAGACTTTATATTTACCCAATTGGAATGCTGAGCATCAAACTCTAAAATCTTGGTATAAATTTCGTAAAATGATAGTCATCAATCCAGCAGAAAAATTAGCAGTAGTAGCAGTAGTTGGTGATGCTGGTCCAGCAGCTTGGGTGCAAAAACAATTTGGAGGCTCCCCAGAAGTAATTCGTGAAGGTAAAATCTGGAGTCCTAAGAGTAGGGGGAGGGTGTTGCTATTATTTGTTGATGATCCTGATGATAAGATACCTTTGGGTCCAATTAGCTTAGAGGCAACTGAGCAAATGTTGGCTGAGGCAGAAAGTAATAATAAAGTTAACTAAATATGACTGAAAAGACGTTTGGTGTTCTTAAAAATAATGAAGACTTATCTCCTTATATAGATAAATTTCAAGATAACGAAATATTTGATGAGATAGAAAAACTAGCCGAAAATAAAAAAGAAAATTTGGAGGAAATTGGAAACCAAATTGCTGATTTTATAGCTCGTAGTTTATTATTGAATATTTATTTAGAGTTTGTAAATAATAGTTCTTTGAACAAGATTAATGATTTCACTATTAAATTGATTTCTCCGAAATCAGGCATTGATAAAATAGCTTTAATTGATGAACAATTTTCTTCAAAAAAAGATACTTTTTGGAAAAAAGTTGAAGGCACACTACATGAATTTTTTTTAAATCCTTTATTAAAAAGGCTCAAAGAATGATTACCACCAATCTCTTTGTTGGTTCACGCTATCCGGTAGATCGTAAAAAAATTAGACAAAAAGTAAAAGAAGTTCTAGAAAAAAATAATATCAAAAAAGCACAGGTGGATGTTTCTATTGTTGGAAGTAGAAAAATCAAAGAATTAAATGAGAAAAAACTCAAACATCATGGTATTACTGATGTGCTCTCTTTCCCTCAGCATGAAAAAAATCAATTAAAAGATTTTCCTTTACCCAATGAGATTCCACCTCATTTAGGAGATGTCGTCATTTGTTTTTCTGAAGCAGTTAAAACTGCTAAGAAACACGGTAAAATGGTAGATGATCAAATCTGTTTTTATTTAGAACACGGCTTAATGCATTTACTAGGCTATCATCATGAATAAATTATGAGCTGGCATCGACTCTATAGACCAAGAACAGTTAAAGGACTTCACCTATCTGACGTCAGAGAAGTCTTACAAGGGTTTATGAAAAAGGGTCAAATTCCTCAGGTATTGCTGTTTACTGGTCCTAAAGGCACAGGCAAAACTTCATCAGCCAGAATTATTGGCGCGATGTTAAATGACCCTAAAAATGAAAAAATTATTGATTATCAGTTTTTTAATGGTTCTAAACCAAAAAAATTAGTCTATCTAGAGCCAGACGAAAAAAGAAGTTTTAATGATCGTATTTATAAAGGACAATCATTCGTAGTTCAAGAAATGGATGCGGCCAGCAATCGAGGTATCGATGATGTTCGTAATTTAAAAGAGAGAGCTGCACTTCCACCACCAGATGGAAAAATGACTGTCTACATTTTAGACGAGGCTCATATGCTAACTACAGCAGCTTTCAATGCGCTGTTAAAATTGCTTGAAGAGCCACCAGCGCATGCCGTTTTTATATTGGCTACAACTGAGTTACACAAAATTCCAGAGACAATTAAATCTCGATGCAGTATGATTCATTTTCGCAAAGCTACTCATGAAGAAATTAAGCAGTCTTTAGTTTGGGTTTTAAAAGAGGAGGGAATTAAATATCAGGAAGAAGCGTTGGATTTAATTTGTGAGTTAGCAGATGGCAGTTTTAGAGATGCAGTCAAACTTTTAGAAATGGTGGCTACTGATGGCCAAGTTACAATAGAGAAAGTAGATAGCGTTTTATCTGCCTCAGTTAATGACGATGTAGTTCAATTATTACTTTTAATTCTAGATAAAGATGAAAAAGCAGCAATGGAACTTTTTGAAGATCTAAGGGCGAGAAATGTAGATGAAGAGTTTTTCTTTAAATCGGTTTTAAATTATCTTCATACTTGTTTATTGCAAACTTTGAAAGTTAAAACTGGGGAGCCATTTACATCACGAGCAATTGCTTTATTTCTTCTTAAAGAATTATCTCGAATTGTGTTTACTCCTGTTCCGATTTCTCATCTGCATTTAGAGCTTAAGGTACTGGAATTAATTACTCGGGCAAGTGATAAAAATAAAGGTGGCCTGGAAAAAAAGGTACCTTTATCAACATCTTCAACTCCTAAAAAATCTTCCTCTAAAAAAGCTGCATTACCGCCAGTGCAAAAAAAAATCTTAAATTTAGCTAAGGATGAGATAGAAATTGAAACTCACTCTGGAGATAGCAAAAAATTAGTGGAAAACTGGACTGAATTACTAGCAGCGGTTAAACTACGCAACATAACTTTAGAAGCATTGCTTAGATCGGCTAAGCCAATAAAAGGTGTTAATGGTACAGCCCAAGTTCAAGTTTTTTATAAGTTTCATAAAGAGCAACTCGAACAGCCCAAATTTAAAAATTTAATTAGTGAGTGTGCAGCTCCCATAGCTGGAGGGAGAGTCAAAATTGAGTATGAACTTTCGCAAGTTCCTAAAAAGGCAGAACTACAAGAATCTGGGAAAATCAAAGATTTGGCTGCTCTAGCTGAGGAAGTATTGGTGTAGTACAATTTGTTGGTAAGTAATAGCAAGTTAATTAATTTAAAAAGGAAAAAAATATGGCAAATCCATTAAAGGCTCTTGGTAATTTAAATGAGCTTAGAAAACAAGCTAAAAAAATGCAGCAAGAGCTAGCGGCTGAAGAGATCAGAATTGAAGAGGGAGACGTGGTAGTAGTTATTTCAGGTGATCAAAAGATTATACAATTTTCAGTTCAGGGCATTTCTAGCCAAGACGCGGTTGATGTATTAAATAAAGCTATCAAAAAATCTCAAGAATTAGCTGCTAAAAAACTTCAATCAATGACTGGTGGTCTTGGTGGAATGTTGGGTGGCAAATCCTAAGTTATGGAACTTCTTTTTGCAACTACGAATCAAGGTAAACTCAAAGAAGCTTACCAACTTTTAAGTGGTTGCGATATTAAACTATTATCAGTGAAAGATTTTAAAGAACTACACAGTGTAGTAGTTAACGAGAGTGGAGAAACATTTAAACAAAATGCATTTCTTAAAGCCGAAACTTATGGTGATTTGGCACAAATTTTAACTGTGGCCGAAGATGCTGGTTTAGTGGTTGATGCTTTAAATGGTCGTCCAGGAGTTCAATCGGCTCGTTTTGGGTCAAATGTAGATGAAAGAAATCAAAAGCTATTAAAGATGATGAAAGATAAAAAAAATCGTCAGGCACGATTTATCTCCACATTCTGTTTATATAACCCAAAAACTAAAGAAGCTGAATATTTTATCGGTAAAATTGAGGGTCAAATTGCTACAAAAACTAGAGGAAATAAAGGTTTTGGTTATGATCCACTTTTTATCCCAAATGGGTATGAACAAACCTTTGGCGAATTGGGAAGTGAAGTAAAAAATAAAATTTCACATCGTCAGCAGGCTATAGAAAAACTGAAAACTTTAATGCTATCATTATCAGGTGAGCAAAAAATTATATAGTTGGTTATTTGGTTTAATTCTATTAATTGCTAGTGGTTTACGTTTTTATCAATTAGCTCAAGTTCCTCATGGCATGACTTGGGATGAGGCTGCCATTGGCTACACTGGTTTTGCTATTTTTAACACTCGTCGTGATGAGTGGCTTTATCGTTTGCCAATTTCTTTTATGTCTTTTGGTGATTACAAAGCTCCTTTGGCTATTTATCTAAATGGTTTTTTTACTGCTGTTTTTGGAATGAATTTGTGGGCAGTGCGTTTACCATTTACCTTAATTTCAATCGCTGCTATAGCTGGCATGATGTTACTAACTGAGAAAATTAGTCAAAAAAAATGGGCTTTAGTGGCAGGATCGATAATGACTTTTTCTCCTTGGCACATTCATTATTCGCGAGCTGGGTTTGAATCAGGAATGTCATTAGCTTTTTTTATCTGGAGTTTATATTTTTTGTTTAGCTATCTAAAAAATAAACAAAAGCATTTTTTTAATTTAAGCTTATCGGTAATTTTAGCTGTATTATCAATCTATACTTATCATAGCGCTAAGCTAGTGGTGCCATTAGTAATTTTAGTTTTAGTAATTTGGCATCGTAAAAAAGTGTTTAATAAGGTTTGGCAAATAGCAACGGCTGGAGGATTAGGCTTTGCGCTTTTATTACCGATGATTTGGGATTCAATTAAAGGTAAAGGACTAGAAAGATTGGGGACTACGGTCTTAAATGAATTATCAGGCCTAGAGTTAATTAAGACTGTTGTCAAACAATTTTTAGCTCACCTCTCCCCCCAATTTTTAATCATGGGCGAAACTAC
>CAYREI010000008.1:0-22863 GCA_964423285.1 uncultured Pseudomonadales bacterium
GGTTTTAGAGTGGCTTTAATTTTGGCTTGGTTTAAAATCACTGCTGCTTCACGAGCAATGCCACGGATACTCATTGAGTCAACGCGGTTGGTAGTAATTTCGATATCATAAACACTCTCACCGCCAATTTGATAAATGCGTTCTACTGACGGTCCCGACAGAGAGAGATATTTTTGAATCTCCTCTGGAGAAGCTTTAGTTTCAAGGTGTTCTAGTAGCCAGTGGTGTGGGATGAGAATATTCATTTTAAAATTGCTCCAAAAATCTTAAATCATCTGAATAAATTAAGCGAATGTCATCAATATTTAAACCTTCTTTAAGTGTGTAGGTACGCTCTACTCCCCAACCAAAAGCAAAACCAGTATATTCATCAGGATTGATTCCCCCGGCCTTTAGAACATTAGGGTGGACCATACCAGCTCCACCAACTTCATGCCAACCAGATTTACAGAATTTACATTTAGATTTACCTTTTTTACCAGTACCGTGACAAATATGACAGCTGAAATCAACTTCAAACGATGGTTCGGTAAATTGAAAATGAAAAGGACGGATGCGGCTTTTAGTACCAGGACCATAAAACTGCTCAGCAAAATAATCCAACGTACCCTTAAGGTGTTGAATATTGATCCCTTTATCGACTACTAAGCCTTCAAACTGATGAAACATTTGAGTGTGGGTGGCGTCCTGTTGTCTACGATAGCAGCGAGCAATGTTAATCATTCTAATTGGAGGTTTACCTTTAAGCCGTTCCATTTCTCGTACTTGCCCATTAGAAGTATGAGTGGTTAAAACCATTTTTCCCATTTGTTTATGTTCAGGCTTATCAATAAAAAATGTTTCCCATTCATCACGTGCTGGATGATTGGGCGGCATGTTTAAAGATTCGAATACATAGTAATCCCAATCAACTTCTGGATAGCGAACTCTGGTAAAGCCAATTTTTTCAAAGATATGAGTGATTTCCTCCATAGCTTGAGAAACAGGATGCATATGTCCTACCCCAGATTTAATCCCAGGCATGGTTAGGTCAATTTTATTTGTAGTTTGGATTGGTAGGCCTTCACCCAACAAATTGAGTTGATGATTAAGGTTTTTTTTAAGCTCATTTAAAATTTGACCAGCTAGTGGCCTCATTTCTTGTGGCACAGCTTTTAAACCTCTCATTAAATCATTAATTAGACCTTTTTTACCTAAATATTTATTTTTTAAACCTTTGACATCAGTTTTAGGTTCAGTATCGAATTGTAGTTTCAAATCAGTAATGGCTTTTTTAAGAGCTGGTAGTGAGTTGGTATCTTTAGTCATGTTTGTTTATTTTAGTACATCTGTCATCAAAAAACTCCCCTGTTGGGGAGCTTGTTTTTTACCAAAACTTCTCCCCATTTAGCAGTGGCTAAAAAAGAAAAAGCTTGTAGAGGTAAGTTGAACAGTCATTGAGTTTGATCTTATTTTTTAAGTCCTGATTTGTCAACTACAGCTTTAAAAGCCTCAGGATTATTAACAGCTAATTCAGCTAACATTTTACGATTTATTTTAATTTGAGTTCTGTTTAAAGCAGCAATAAAGTGAGAATATTTGAAATTTTCATTTATTTGTCGAAGACCAGCATTGATTCTCATGATCCAGAGCGTTCTAAAATTTCGTTTTCGTAGTTTTCTGCCAATATAAGCATATTGATCAGCATGAAGCATGGCTTCAGTAGCTCTTTTGATCAGACGATTGTAAGTGCCTCGATAACCTTTGGTAAGTTTGAGAACTTTTTTATGACGTCTGTGGCGAGTAAATCCAGTTTTTGTTCTTGGCATAATTTAAATTCCTTTAGGCAAGACCCATCATTTGTTTGATTTTTTTAGCATGTCTACCAGTAACTTCGGTTAACAAGCGGTATCTGCGAATAGTTTTTTTACTTTTTTTTCGGCGTAGATGTCGAGAATTTTGATGACGACGCATTAATTTACCTGTTCCGGTAACTTTAAATCTGGCTGAGGCGCTTTTTCTGGTTTTTTGTTTATATTTTTTCATGCTTTTTTACCTTTTGGACTAAGCTGCATCATGATTTTAGTGCCAATTGATTTGGGTTTAATCTCAACCTCGGCTAATTCTTGAGTTTCCTCAATAATTCGTTCAAAGTTTTTAAATCCAAATTCTTTCTTAGTTCTTTGTCGACCGCGACGAAAATCTGCTTCTACTCTGACTTTATCGCCATCTTCTAAAAACTTTTTAATTCTTTTAAGTCTAGTTTGAAGGTCACCCTCATCAATGAAGGGGGTTAACCTGATTCCTTTGATTTCTTGCTTACGAGCACTTTTTCTCTGTTCAGCTCTTTTTTGTTGTAACCAATATTTATGTTTAGAAAGCTCGATAATTTTAACCACGGGAGGTTTAGACTTTTTAGTAATCAAAACTAAGTCTTTATCTTGTTGTCTAGCCTGAGTTAAAGCTTCATCGGTTGACATAACTCCGACTTGTTTCCCTTGATGATCGATAACTCTCACCTCAGGAAGCCGAATGGCTCTATTGGCAACAATTCTGTCTTGTTTTTTGTATTTGCTGTATTTGCGTCTACCCACTCTAGTGTTTATCTACTTTCTTATATTTATACAGTAAGTCATGCATTATACCAGGAGTTTTTTGATTGTGAAACTAGAACTGGTCCGTTATAATATTGATCTCTTTTAGAACTCGTAGCTCAGTTGGTTAGAGCGCTACGTTGACATCGTAGAGGTCAGTGGTTCGAGTCCACTCGAGTTCACATTTTCAGTTATTTAATTTTTATCCACCACTATAAGCATTGCTACGCTCATGATGCATCATGTCAAAGACGGCTTTGCTCTCTTGAGTCTTGCCACTACCAATAGCTATTCCACCTTTGATTTTTCTGGCTTGCATTTGTTTTTGTTTAGATTGCTGTTGTTTCATCCAAGTGCGAGCACTTCGTACTTTTTGAGTTAGTAATATAATGAAAGTTTTAAGCTTTTGAAAATATGATTTTAGACCTAATCCAGTAATTCCTGGCGATGCTACTTCTTGAGTAGTTTGAATATCAACTTCTTTATAAAATTTGCTAATTTCTGAGGCTAATACTTTTAATTCTTTTCTGACCTCTTCTAATTCTTTTTTAGTGCGTTCTTTACTAGCACTAAAAATTTCCTCTTGATCAACTGGATTAACTTGGTCATGAAGTTTTTTGCGTAACTCTGCTTTTTTTAATTCTTTTTTTAATTCGGCTTGCTGTTTTTTAAGTTCTTGTGGATTACTCTCTTGTGGAATTTGCCCACCTGCTCTAGCTAAGGCCTCACCAAATAGATCATTTTGTTCATCTAGTTGAGGGTCTTTATTAGCGTAAGCTCCTTTTTCAGATTCAGCTAAAGCTCGAGCAAAAGGATTAACAGAATTCTGAGATTTCTTATTAGAGTTCCCTGGTGGAGTTAAATTTATTGAATTGTTCATCTATGATCTAGTATTATAGCATGTAGATATATTATAGGACAATAGTTAGTACTAGATAATTAATTGCATTGTACTAAAGAATCTTTTTGGGAAAAGAAGGAGTTTTCAACAACGTTTTAAAGATTATTTTATCTCGAGTAATTGATCAATTAATTTACGACGACTAATTTGTTTGACCAAGTGTTCTAAATAGTGAGGATTGTTTTCGATTTGTTTTTTTAGCTTCTGATCTTTAATTTTATCTAATTCTTCTTTTTTATCTTGTTCTGTGATTTTAATTTTTACTATATCTTCGATTTCTCTTAGAACAAACTCTAATTGAAGTTGTCCTAAGGTCTGAGCAGCCAGTTGAGAAGACATCTCTTCAAATTTTTGATTTCTTCTGGTTAAATAATCATCTAGAGATAGACCAATTCTTTCAAGTTCTTTAGCTAAACGTTGAATTTCACGTTTAGTTTCTTCTTTGAGTAATAATTCTGGAATTTGAGGCTGGATATCTTCTACTAGGGCTTTAAATATTTGGTGAAGCTTTGCTTCTTTTTCTCGAGCTGAAATCTGTTTTTGAGTGGGTTTTTCTTTTTTACCCTTTGCATTTTTAGTTGGCTGTGATTTTTGCTCTTTAAGCTGTTTAAGAGCCATCTTTAGGCCCTTTTTAATAGATTTTTGGTAGTTGCCCAGCTTAATAATTGGTTTTTCAGCAATTTGGATTTCTAACTCCCAATCCTTACCCCACTCCATACTGATTGGATTAATTTGTGGTTGAGTCAGAGGCTGTTTGCCTTCTTTTTTAATTAGCTTTTCATATCTAGGGGGAATAAGAGTTTCTAGAACCTTATTGATTAGTTGCTCTTTACCCAGTTTTCCTTCTACTATTTTAAGAGGAGTTTTACCTTTTCTGAAACCCTGTGCTTTAACGTTCTTGGCTGAATTTTTAAGTACCTGATCATATTCTGTTTTAATTTCACTCCAAACAAGCTTTAGTTTAAGTTTAGTATTATCAGCAATAGGATTTGGCTGCTGATCTTTTTTGGTGGTTTTTTTTGCAGGTTTAATTTTAGTCATAGGCAGGTATTATACAGGATAAATAAAGCAGGTATAATAAAATTCCTTGGCGCGGTGCCAGAGTGGCCTAATGGCGAGGTCTGCAAAACCTTGTTTCGCGGGTTCGAATCCCGCCCGCGCCTCATAAATTTATGCATTCATTTTTCATCAATACCTTTGGTTGCCAGGCTAACAAATCAGACTCAGAGCGAATTGCAGGAGATTATTTTGCTCGCGGTTATGTTGAGGCAGAAAGTTGGCAAGATTGCGATGAGTTAGTTATTAATACTTGCGCTGTCAGACAACGAGCCGAAGATAGAGTGCGTGGGTTTTTATATAACGTGACTGAGTATTTTAAATCATCAAATAAATCTAAACCTAAAATTATTTTTACGGGCTGTATGACCCATCATGGAAATAAAAAATTATTGGAGATGATGCCTGAAATTGATGAGATATTACCGATTAATGAAGTTGGTTTTAATCAAGCAGCAGTTCGTAAAGATAAAAAACACGCTTGGGTGCCAATTTCAACTGGCTGTAATTCATTTTGTACTTACTGTATTGTGCCCTACTCTCGTGGAAGAGAAAAATCTCGAAGTCATGAGGAAATTTTTAAAGAGGTTAAGGATTTAGTTGATCAAGGATATGAAGAAATTACTTTATTAGGACAAAATGTTAATTCATGGGGTTTAGAAAAAGTGGGCATAGGTTTTAGAAAAATGATGATGAGGGATGATAATTTTAGTAGAAAAGACTTACCCGACAATCAATCACAATACTTAAAACCAAAAGGAACGCCTCCATTTGTTAAATTGCTACAAGATATTTCAAAGTTTAAGCAAATCAAGAAAATTAGATTTATGAGTAGTAATCCCTGGGATTTCCACGACGAGCTAATTACAGAAATTGGTCAAAATAAAAAAATTGATCGATATGTGCATTTGCCAGTTCAATCTGGGAGTAATAGTGTTTTATATCGAATGAATCGTGGTTATACTAGAGAAAAATATTTAGAAGTTGTTAATAAACTTCGCCAAGCAGATTCTAAGATTGTGGTGGGTACAGATATTATTGTGGGTTTTCCCGGTGAAACAGATGAAGAATTTCAAGAAACTGTTGATCTAGCTAAGAAAGCAAACTGGAAATTAGCTTTTGTAGCCATATACTCTCCCCGTCCTGGCACAGTCAGTTGGAAAATCTATGAGGATGATATTCCACATAAAATTAAAAAGAAGCGTTGGGATGTTCTGGAAAAATTGATAAATAAAAAGAATTTATCAGAAAGGCCAATAGTCGTTTGAAGATAATTTCTATTGTTGGTCCAACGGCAGTCGGTAAAACTTCGTTTGTTTTGGATTTATCTGAAAAAATTTTGGAAAATAAAGCTTATGCTGGCATTGATTTAATCTCAGCTGATTCGAGGCAAGTTTATCAAGGTTTAGAAATAATTTCTGGGGCTGATGTTCCTTCAAATTTTAGTTTAAACACTGATCAAAAATTAACTTATCCTTTTTATACTAAAAATGAAATCAATCTACATGGAGTCTCAATTATTTCCCCAGATGAAGAATGGTCAGTGATTCATTTTCAAGATTTAGCTTGGGAAATTATTAAGTTGGCAAAGAAAAAAAATCGTTTAATTATAGTTATTGGTGGAACGGGACTATATCACGATCAATTATTAAATTTAGATACTTCTTTGAGGATTAAGCCAAATGATAAAGTGAGACAAAAAGCTGAACGAATGAAACTAGAAGATTTACAAAATTGGGCTAAAAAAATTAATCCAGCTCGTTTTGTCAAAATGAATAATTCCGATAAAAATAATCCGCGACGTTTAATTAGAGTAATTGAAATTGGTTTAAAAAAATCAAAAGCAAACAACGACAGCTCATCTCAAGAATTTGAACAAATTTATATTGGTTTAAATCAAGATTTAGAAAAAATAGCAGGGAAAATTAAAAAACGGGTTTTTGGAAGATTTTCTGATCAAGCTATTAATGAGGTTAGACAACTTCAGGAAAAATATAATGATTGGTCACTGCCCGCATTTAGCGCTTTGGGAGTGAGTGAGGTTGGACAATACTTGAATAATTTTTTTTCTAAAGATGAATGTCTAGCTCAATGGTCTCTACATGAATTTCAATATGCAAAACGTCAACTGACGTGGTGGAGAAATCGAAATGTCGTATGGTTTGAAATTGATGAGTTTGAGTGGAAACAAGAAGCATTTGCTTATATACTAAATTTATGCTGAAACTTTTTAAAAATGAAACAAATATTTCAATTTCTCCATCAATAGTTATTTTCTCTACTTTTTTTCTTTTATTTTTGTATTTTCTTTATCAGATTAGCAATATTCTAATTTTGTTTTTTCTGGGTTTTATTATCATGGTGGCATTGCACCCTTTCGTTTGCAGATTAGAAACCAAATTAAGATTTCCTAGAATCTTGGCTATTGTCGTCACTTATCTTTTATTGTTTTTAGGCATTGCCGGCTTATTGGGATTATTAATTCCACCCTTAGCTAAAGAGCTGTATCAATTTGTGAGAACGTTTAATTTACCCTGGCTGCAAGAAGAAATTGTTAATTTCAGTTTTAATCTAACTGAGCTAAGCAATATTATGCAGCATTTAGGTAGCTCTGTTGCTACTATTTACACTGCCATCATTTCGACTTTTTCAAGTATTTTTACTGTTACGACTGTATTAGTTATTTCACTTTTTTTAATGTTAGATCGCAAACGCCTTCATCTCCGAATTTCTTGGTTTACTAAAGATAAACAACACCTTAAAACAGCTCAGGAATTTCTTAATTCTCTAGAGTATCAGCTAGGTGGTTGGGTGCGAGGACAATTAATTTTAATGTTAGTCATTGGTTTGGTTATATACTTTGGCTTGACCCTACTTTCAGTTCCTTATGCAGCCCCACTAGCATTATTAGCTGCCTCTTTAGAGATTTTGCCTAATTTGGGTCCAACTCTGTCTGCCGTCCCTTCAATTATTATTGGAATTATTGCTGGTGGTCCAATCTTAGGATTGGTGGTATTGGTGTTTTATATCATGGTTCAACAGTTAGAAAATAATTTATTAGTGCCAAAAGTGATGATGGATAATGTTGATGTGAGTCCGCTAGTTTCAATTATGAGTATTTTAATTGGTCTAGAAATAGCTGGAGTTATTGGAGCTTTATTAGCTATTCCAGTTTATATTATACTTCGATCAATTTATTCAACTTGGTTTAAAGATTTAATTCTTTCTTAACTGTCAAAAGATGATACACTTGGGGTGAGCAACCGGACAATGGCGCTAGCTTAGGCTGGTGAGGAAAGTCCGGACAGCTGAACAAAAGGTGAGCATAGAGCCTCAGTGACGATTCGGGTGGCGCCGAGTGAAACGATCAAGCGTCTGGGTATTTCTTACTTTTGTAAGAGAAGGCAATCCTCACTTGCTGCGACTGGCGATTTTCACCTCAATGGAATTGTTCCCTATCATGGTGATAATGTCCCAGGCTTAGATAGATCATTGTCTAAAACAGAATCCGGCTTACGGGTTGCTCAACTTTGTGGGTATAATGAGTAAAATTAATGAAGGAGTGATTATGTCACAACTCTATACATCGGTATCTGTTTTAGCGACAGAAATTTTAATAGAAATTTCGGCCTTTTTGCCTCGGTTAGTCGCTGCTCTTTTAATTTTGTTAATTGGAGCCGCAGTTGCTAGGGGGATAAAAGCAATGATCGTTAAACTTCTAGAAACATTAAAAGTTGCCAATTGGGTTAAGAATACTCCGGTGGAGCATTTTTTTAAAAATGCTGAGTTTGGTGAAAAAATGGAGGGAGTACTGGGGAACATTGCTTACTGGATTTTGATGCTAGTGGTAATTCATTCTACGGTCTCGGTTTTGGGCTTAGCTTCCTTAACTCATGTATTAGATAGAGTGTTGGCTTATATGCCACGAATAATTTCATCGGTTTTAGTACTTTTCTTTGGTCTTTTGATAGCCGGCGTAATAGAAAGTTTGGTTAAGGGCTCAATTATGAGCATTAGTGGTAAAAGCGCCCGATTGTTAGGTAAAGTTTCAAGTTATTTAGTGCTAATTATTACAGTTTTAGCTGCAATAAATGAACTTCGCATTGCTAGTGAATTTATCATGGTGTTATTTATTGGCTTTATAACTATGTTATCTCTAGGGTTTGGTTTAGCCATCGGTCTTGGTGGACAGGATGTAATCAGAAACATGCTTTCTAAGTGGTATAAACAAACTTCTAAAGAAGTTAAGAAAAAATAAAGTTTAATTAATGACTAGCCTCGAAGCAGTTTTTCTTGGTATCGTTCAAGGAGCAACTGAGTTTTTACCAGTGTCTAGTTCTGGACATTTAGTTTTAGCTCAAGATTTATTAGGATGGCAACATTCTGATATAACATTTGATATTTGGCTGCATTTTTCCACTCTACTAGCAGTATTTGTTTTTTTCTGGAAGGATTTGCGCACACTTACAAAAAAAGAGATGTTAATTATTCTGGTTGCCTCTATTCCAGCTGCATTAATTGGCTTGGTTTTTGAAGATACGATTAGTAGCTGGTTTTCTTCAACTAGAATTGTGGCTTTAGCTTTATTACTGACTGGTTTATTTAATATTTTTACAGATAAAATTATTAAAAAAAGATTAAAAAATAAAGAAAAATCAGCTATTAACTTAAAACAAGGATTTATTGTGGGTTTATTTCAAGCTTTGGCTATTATTCCTGGGATATCTCGATCAGGATCAACGGTTTTTGCTGGATCACTACAAGGTTTTGATCGATTAACAGCTTTTCGATTTTCATTTATTTTATCTATACCAGTGATTTTAGGTGCTAGCTCAATTCAATTTATCAAAGTATTGAATCAAGGCTCAGTTGGAGGTTTTAGATTAGTTTTTTTACTAGCAGCTGGAGCTGCTTTTTTAACTGGTTTAGCTAGTTTATATATTTTTAGGTATGTGATCAGAAAAGCTAGACTCAGCTGGTTTGGTTATTATTGTTTAATTTTGGGTACAAGCTATTTATTGTTTTTTTAAATTAAATTATCTTGACGATATTGAAGTGCTTCAGCTAAGTGATGTTTTTGAATTTTATATTTTTGATCTAAATGAGCAATAGTTTGAGCAACTCTAATTAAACGAAAGTAGCTTCTGGCTGTTAGATTTAGTCGACTAATGGCCGTATTTAATAAATTTCGACTTGATTTAGTCATTTTAACTCTTTGTTTAATATGACGAGTAGAAAGTTCAGAATTAGAAAAACAATTAAATTGTTGTAAAAAAGAAGCCTGAATTTCTTTAGCTGCGATAACTCTGCGCCTCATTGAAGCTGATGAGAGTTGATCGGTTGTAGAGTTTGCGAGCTGGTTAATGTCAACAGGTTTAACTCTAATAAATAAATCAATTCTATCTAAGAGTGGTCCAGAAAACTTTTTTTGATATTGATCTAAAGAGAATTGTGAGCAACGACAGATTTTTTGTTTTGATCCATACCAGCCACAAGGGCAGGGATTAGCAGCGGCAATTAAAGTGAAAGCAGCTGGATAAGTAGTAGACCCACGAGCCCGAATTATAGTAATTTTTCTATCCTCGATTGGTTGACGAAGAGATTCTAGGACATATCGATCAAACTCTGTAAATTCATCCAAAAATAAAACTCCACGGTGAGCTAAAGAAACCTCTCCGGGGCGAAGATATCTTCCTCCACCCAATAAACCTACATATGAAGTGGTGTGATGAGGGTTTCTAAAAGGTCTAGTGGTGATGAGACCTGTTAATTTTTTAGAATAAACCGAATAAATAGTGGTTACTTCTATAGCTTCGGCTTCGCTCAGCGGAGGTAAAATAGAAATTATAGTTTTAGCGAGAATACTTTTCCCTGCTCCAGGAGGGCCAATCAATAAAACATTGTGACCACCTGCGGCAGCAATTTCCAGCGCTCTTTTTGCGGAATCTTGGCCATAGATATTTTTGAAATCCAATGAAGAAGTTGAAATTTGTTCAGCTTTAAATTTTTTGGGAGCTAATATTGGTAGCGGTTGATTATTTTTAATGAAATTCAGATACTCTCGGAGATTATTTAAGGGATGAATGATTATTCCAGATATAGTTGAAATTTCTTCCATGTTAGCTGCAGGTAGGATTGCTTTTTTAAAGCCCATATCACGAGCTGCTATTATCAGCGGCAACGCTCCTTTGATAGGTTTCAAATCGCCATCCAGTGATAATTCGCCAAAAAAAATAGTTTGAGTGGTATCAATTTCAATTTCTCCATACATTTTGAGCATGCCAACAGCAATTGCTAGCTCAAAACTGGGACTACTCTTTCTAATATCAGCTGGAGCTAAATTGACAATAGTTCTCTTACTACGAATTCTAATCCCGCAGTTCATTAGAGCTGAAGTAATTCGCTCTTTTGATTCCTCTACTGCTTTGGTAGGAAGGCCAATAATAATTAGATTAGGAGTACCACGATTGGAATCAACTTCAACCTCGATTTTAATTGGTTTGAGACCACTAATAGTAGCTGTGAAAGTTCTAGTAAGCACAGCTTTAAATAAACTAAAATTAGTTTACTGGATGTGTAGTAAATCAGCAAATGTCAGGAATAAGCAAAATTTGTTCAACTAATCGATGACAATAAGCCCATTCATTATCATACCAGCTCAGAATTTTTACTAAATTACCACCAATAACTTTAGTAAGATTAAGATCTATGATTGATGATTCTGATCTGCCAACTATATCAGAAGAGACAATTGGTTCATTAGTTACTGCTAATATTCCCTGCCAGTGGTCTTTTTTTGCTTCATCTATAAAGACTTGATTGACTTCCTCGACAGTAGTATTTTTAGAAGTCATAAAAACCATATCTGATAGTGAGCCTACTGATGTCGGTACTCGAATAGAAATTCCATCAAATTTTTTATCTAATTTTGGGATTACGCGAGTGGTAGCTATGGCTGCTCCAGTTGTGGTGGGGATAATATTTTCTGCAGCTGCTCGAGCACGACGTAAATCTTTGTGTGAGTTATCTTGAATATTCTGATCATCGGTATAAGAATGTATCGTTGTCATAACTGCTTTTTCTATACCAAATTTTTGTTCCATAATTTTAGCTACTGGAGCTACACAATTAGTGGTACAACTTTCGTTTGAAAGTACTTTTTCTCCGGAACTAAATTGATTAACTCCGATGATGGATGAATTAACATTTCCATCTTTGGCAGGAGCAGAAAGAATAACATACTGCGCTCCACCCTTAAAATGAAGAGCTGCTTTATTTTTAGTACGGAATACTCCTGTTGCTTCTAGAACTACGTTGACTTCATTTTTTCCCCAAGGCAGTTTATCTGGATTTCTCTGTGCAGTTACTAATATTTTTTTGGAATTAGTCTTGTCTTTAATGGTAATAGTTCCTAAAACCGGATCTTGATCAGAAACGCTGTCTTTAGATTGATACACTTCACTGATAATCTCAGCTTTAAATTCACCATAATTAGTATCACGCTTTAATAAATAAGCCCATTCTTCCAACTCCATTGAGCCAGAAGTATTGATCATTTTTAAATCTAATTTTTGTTGCTGATGTAACCACCATACTCTGCAAGCAGTACGACCAATACGGCCAAATCCGTTAATTCCAAAATTAATCATAGGGCATCCCTCCTTAAAAAATTGCTATTTATCAGCTAAAGTAGTTTTAACATCATTGCTAACAAAGGTGCCGATGTCTTCACCCATCACTGCTCTTTGTAGGTTATTGTTTTCAAATAATTTGAAGATCATCAATGGCATATTATTTTCGCTACTCATGGCTAAAGAAGCGGTATCCATAACTTGTATTCCTTCAAGTTCAATTGCATCTTTGAAGTTGAGAGTTTTAAATTTTTTAGCATCAGGATATTTCATTGGATCTTTATCATAAACACCCTCTACCTTAGTAGCTTTCATTAACACCTCACAATTTAATTCTAGGGCGTGAAGAGCAGCCCCAGTATCAGTAGTTACATAAGGAACACCAGTACCAGCGACTAGAATCACTACTCTCCCTTTTTCCATATGTCTAATTGCACGTCTTCTAATAAAATTTTCTGCTACCGCTGGCATATCTAAAGCTGACTGCAATCTTGTAGGAATCCCTACTTTTTCAATTGCATCTTGAAGAGCCAGACCATTCATCACTGTAGCTAGCATGCCCATGTAATCAGCTGTAGTTCGATCAATACCAGCTTTTTCTCCAGCTATACCTCTAAAAATATTTCCTCCTCCAATTACGATTGCCACTTGAGTATTTTTTATATAGATAGACTTGATTTGTTCAGCCATAGTAACAGTAGCCTTGGGATCAATGCCATATTCTTGATCACCGATTAGAGATTCGCCTCCAATTTTGATCATTACTCGCTTGAAATTTCGTCTAGACATATTTTTATCCTCTATTTTACTATTTTTTTTCCTTAATAAATCTCTGGATACTATTAATTTTTTGATGAATTTCTTGGAGTTCTCTTAAGGCTTTTCTATCAACTGCAACATCTTGTTTGACTACGGACATGTCTTTTTGGCGTTCGTACTCTCGTTGTCGCTCTCGTTTAGCTGTTTCAATATTTTCAGCCATTAAAATAAAAATACAAAAGTAAATAGCTTCTATAGATACAATGACCAAAAGATGATCTAAATTCCAATTAAAAATAAACCACCCTGCGAATATGAGGGTGTGAACTAAAACACTAATCCAGGAGCCAAATAAACGAACAAGAATAACTGCAGTTTGTAAAAAAAATGACTTAGAATTTTTTTGTTGATCGGTAGCTGATTTATCAATCATTGTGTAGATATTGATGATACGATACTTTTTCTAGAAGGGCAAACGTGTTTTTAGGCGTAGCCATTTCCAGCGGAGATCTTCTCCTAAGCGATAAAGTCTATATATTGGGTAATTCATTACCAAATCATAACTGCCAACAGATTCCATCAGTTGTCCTCCATAACCCTTTTTAAATCGATGGAATCCAAACCATGGGTTTTTAGGATCTGGTTTTGGGCCTAGACTTCCCCACATATCAAAACTATGACAGCCTGCTTCTTTACCAAATTTAATCATTTCCCACATCATTAAGTTACTCGCCATAACATTGCGATGAATATTGCGAGAAGCACCATACGGATAATATAAAACATCATTGAATAAAAACATTACCCAAGAAACAACAATGGTATCTTGATAAACAGCATTAAAAATTTTTATCATACCCGAGCTTTCCAATGACTGCCAAATTTTTCTAAAGTAATCTGGGGTATGAGCATAAAATCCTTGCCTGGATTTAGTTTCTTCTAAAATTTGAATATATTGTTCCATTCCTTCTTGGGTAGTATTTTCATAAATCCTAACACCTTTTTTGTGAGCTAAATTAACATTGTATCTAGTTTTACTGTGAAGATTAGCAAAAAGCTTATCTTCTGGTGGAGTTAAATCTAACTGAAAAGTGTATTTAGTGAAAAGTGGTCTGCCTTTAACGGCTCCGTGTTTTTCTAGTAGTTCAATTAGTTGTGAAAAGCGAGGTGAAATATTTGTATCTTGCAAGATATTTGGTTCTAATTTAATGAAGAGAGCCTTATGTTTAGTTGCTAATTGTTTTAGAGCTGAAATTTGATCAGCGTCAGGAGTGAAACTTTTTGGAAGATAGCCAACAGTACGATTGATTCCTGGAATTGGTATATCGTGAAAAGTAACTTGAAGTCCTTTAATCAATTTTTCACCTTCGAAGAAACCTAGGCGTTCAACACTAACTCCAGTTTTTTCTCTGAATTCTCCCCATTCCCAAGATTGTAATGGATGAGAAACAATTGAATTGTAAAGTTTCTTTTCTTCTGATTTAATAGCGCGAATAAGCATTGGTTCTATTATAGAAAAAGTTATGATTCAAGGAAAGCATCTAGATCCATATCGCCACTTAAAACAGAGTCTAAGACATCATCATCTATGACTAGGCGACGTTTATGTAATTGATGTTCTATGCCTGTGTTTTCCTTTTGCATTAGCTTTGGATTGATTTCACTTAAAAATCTACTTTTTAAAGCAGGAGAATTTTGACCATATTGCCAGCGGTGCTGAGTATATGAAAAATATAATTTATCTTTTGCTCTAGTGATGCCAACATAACAGAGTCGTCTTTCTTCCTCAAGTTGGTCTGGGTCATATAGGGATCTAGAATGAGGCAATAGGCCTTCCTCCATCCCCACCATAAAAATTATTGGGAATTCTAGTCCTTTAGCTGCATGTAAACTCATTAAAGTAATAGCACCTTGTTGACTTTGTTGAGGAATGTCGGCTAGGTAATTGTCTTGAACTAAAGCAATGTTTTCTAGAAAAATAGCTAAATCTTGAAATTTTGCAGCTACATTTAACAATTCCTGAATATTTTCGATTTTAGCTAAATCTTGAGGATCATCTTTGTGATATTTATCAAGATAACCACTAGATTTTAAAGATCCTTCCAGAGCCTGAAGTGGAGTTAATTGAGACTGCTTGTCTCTCCAGGCGGTAAATTTAATATATCTACGTTTACCAAGTTTTAGAGCTCGATTTTTATTTACTTCGTCTTCTGGATTAAGGATTAGACGCAAGTAAGATAAAGCATCTTTAACCTCTTTTCTTTCATAGAATTTAAATCCACCCACTATTTGATAAGGTATACTGTTTCGCATAAAAGCTTCTTCAAAAGCTCTAGACTGAGCATTAACTCGATATAAAATCGCGATATCTTGATGATGATAATGAGGAAGATTGGCGATAATTTCTTGAAGGACTGCTTGAGCTTCATCCTCATTATCTTTAGTTTCTAGAACCGTAATAAGTTCTTGTTTTTTATGGTTTGTCCATAGTTTAAGAACAGGATGACCGGTATTGTGTGAAATAACTTGTGTGGCAGCATCTAGGATAGTTTGAGTAGATCGATAATTTTGTTCTAGTCTATATTCAGCTATTTTATTGAAATCCTTTTTTAGATAATCAAGATTATGATAATCTGCCCCTCTCCAAGCATAAATACTTTGAGAAAAATCACCCACTATAAAAATATTGTTTTGGGGTTTGCCCAGGAGTTGGGTGAGTTGATATTGAGCCTTATTAGTGTCTTGATATTCATCAACCAGAACATGGAGGAACTGAGATTGATATTTTTTTAGTGTTGGTGAATGAAGCTGGAATAATTTGACAGTTTTTAAAAGTAAGTCATCAAAATCAACTGCTTGATTTTTTTCTAGTTGATGCTGATAAAGTTTATAAACTCTGGCGACGTGTTTTTGAAAATCATTATCAGCTTGTTTTTTATAATTTATGGCAGAAATCATTTGATTTTTAGCATTAGAAATTGCTACTTTGACACCTTTGCGGTTATATCTTTTGTGATCCAAATCGTGATCCTTATAGATTTGTTTAATTAAAGCGTCTTGGTCTTGAGTGTCATAAATAATATAGTTTTGATCCAAGCCAATAAATCCACCATCGTGACGTAACATGGCGGCACAGATGCGGTGGAAAGTTCCAGAATAAGGTAGGTGAAATCCAGTCAATTCTTGAACCCTATTACTCATTTCTTGAGCAGCTTTATTAGTAAAAGTCATTAGTAAAATATTATCTGGCTGAAGCTGTTTTTCCATAATAAGAAATGCAGCTCTGGTAGCTAAGACTTTAGTTTTTCCTGATCCAGCTCCAGCCAACACTACAGCTGGACCATCGCCATGAAGTACGGCTTCTTTTTGTTGATTATTGAGCATTGAAAACAGGTCAGTCACGCAGCACATGCTAACACAACCCAATCGAAGAATGATATAGTGACGAAGTAATAAAGGAGTCTTGATGAAAAAATTATTTATTGCTAATTGGAAATCAAATAAAACTCAAAAGGAAGCTGAACAATGGTTTACTGATTTTAAAATTGAGTTGGATGAAAATCAAGAAATTGCAATAGCTCCCCCCTATCCTCTTTTATCATTGACAGCAAAAAAAATTAAAGATTTATCCAGAGTCTCTTTGGCAGTCCAGGATTTAAGTGCCTATTCAGCTGGGAGTTACACTGGCGAAGTGTGTGTTAAAAATTTAACAGGTTTTGGGGTAAAGTATGCTATTTTAGGACACTCTGAGCGTCGTCACTATTTAAAAGAATCTCATCAGGATGTAGCCGATAAAATAAGTCAGTGTTTGGCTGGGAATATTATCCCGATTGTGTGCGTTGATCAGGATTATATGAGAGATCAAGCGCAGTTAATTAGACCTGATTTATTAAGTCAGTGTGTAGTAGCCTATGAACCATTAGCAGCAATTGGCACAGGAAAAATTGCTCCAGTTAATGAAGTGGCTAAAGTGGTGACAGAGATTAAGTCAATTTTTGGTGAAGTATTAGTATTATATGGTGGGAGTATAAATTCAGAAAATATTGCTCCATATTTAAAGACAACTGATGGAGTTTTAGTAGGTGGTGCAAGTTTGAAAATAGCTACTTTTTCTTTATTATTTCAATAAGAATAAATATTATAATTTTGAGAAACTTTAATTAATTGAAGATGATTAAATTGTGTTGTATCGGCATGCCAAACTCTTTTTTCATTAGGGCCAATCACCACGTAATCTACCTGATAATTTTGGAATAAGTGTTGGTTCTCTTGAGGGAATTGAAACATTTGAGAAACATCTTGCTCGAGTTGCTGAGTTTTATAACCGTGGGTCCACAACCAACCTCGGTAGGTCATGAGAGTTTGCCTACCAGTTAGGTTAAATAACCAATGATTATGATTGTCTCCAGTCAGCCAAATAGATTTAGAATTAGTATTATTTTTTGCCCACTCAGCTAGATCAATTTCTTCTCGCGAATACATAATATGACTGTGGAGTTTGAAACGAATAGCACGATATGCATCCAGTGAGCCAGATAAAATTGAGATAATAAATAAAATAATAATGAATGGCCTAACAATACCAAAATAACTTTTATTTTTTTTCCACATTGAAACTAAAAAATGAGCTGCTAAACCGGAGAATCCTACTGATGCCCAGACAACTAATTTTGTATTATCCCAGATAAATGGTTGAAATAAAAATAAATTAAGTAGGATGAAAATGATAAAAAATGGCAAAAAAGTAATTAAAATTAAGCTTTTGTTTTTATTTTTTTTATTTTTAACTAAGTCAACTAATCCTAAAGTAGCTAGCAAGGGAATAAATCCCCAATTTTTTATCCAAAAAAATAACCAATTTTCGTTTGGATAATCATGGCTATACCAACCAGGAAACCATTTTATAAATTGGTTAGAAAGTTGTGAAGATAAAAATATTTTAATAATTGGGACAGCAATTAAGACCACTCCAATTATTAGTGGCAACCATTTTTTTAGAGTTTGTTTATTGTCAGCATTAATCCAGATATCTCCAACTAGCCAGGTAGCAAGAATAATAAAGGCTGCTAAAAAAGAATGAGTATGAATAAGTGGCATAAATCCCAAGATGATTGCAGGGATAAGTGCTTTAGTTATAGCAATTTTATTTCTCTTTTTTGATTTAAGAAAAAATGACCAACACCACGCTAGAGATATGAGTGTCAGAGGAAAGCCCAAGCTAAAGGCTCGTTGCGGAATGATCATACTGTCGATAGTTGAAATCCATCGATAAAGCAGTGGTTCAATATTAGTATATTGTTGTGGTGGGTTGATGGCGGTTAGAAATGGATTTTCAGCATTGATAATATCTCGGATAAAATAAATAAAACCTAGTCCTCCGTTTAGTAAAAATAGTAATGAGGCCATGATTGCAGTTGAAGCTGACTTGAATATTTTTTGATAAAAGAAAAATAAAGCCCAGACAATGACTATTGAAAAAATAAAACTAGGAATAATAAAAGCATTAAAAAAATTAACACCCAATCTGATTAATATTGCTGAGATGAGATCTGATACGAATGGGTAGCTAAACGATTTGCCAATAGCAAATGGACTTTGAAGAAGCAAGAGTTTATCAAATGCCATCCGAGAACCCATGGTGAAGTGAGCCGCCCAATCGCCCCAGATATTAACGTGATTAGCGATAATATTACCCGCAGCATCTGTGCTAATAGCTTGAGACCAAAATAAAATAAAATAACCTATCCAAAAACTAAAATAAGTAATTAATAGCGTACGAGAACGTTTATTCATTTATTAGTTCTGTATACTCTTCGCTTACCCATCCAATTTGATTATCAAATTCTATTTTAAACCAACCAGTTAGAGTCTCATTTAAATAGGGATAAGATTGACCAACTAAAGCATGTCCGACGATAGTTGCAGATGGACTTGCTTCTTGTCTAATTTTTAAAACTTCAGTTTCATTTTGATAAAATCCAGTTGATTTGATAGTTACTAGCTGGCTACTACTAGAAGCACTTTGAGTTGATTCTACGTCATTTTTAATCGGTGTATTATTATTTAGATAATTAGCTTTTTCTTCAGGAGGATCAGATTTAGCTAATTTGGCAGTAATATTAACTCGATAGCCTTTAATAACATTAATGGTGTGTTGTTGCTTTTCATATGAGGGTAAACTGATTTCAAACTGGTGATGCCCTGGCTCAATGTTTTTTAAAATCAAAGGCGAAAACTGTTGTTCTTTCTGATTAAATCTAACAATCGAATTATTTGGAATAGTGATAAATGATAATTCTCCTTGAGTGCTTTTAATTTTTTCCATTTCATAAATAATTCCGCCACTGTTTTCTGATTTGTTTCCAGGTTTCCAAGTTATAACTGTTAAAGTGCCTTTACGCAGGGAAATTTGAGTTTCATGGGAAATTAGTTCTTGGTTATCGGGCTGAATTTTTAATGTATATTCTCCAGGTTTGATAGTCTTATTTATATAAGGAGTTTTATCCAAATACTGTCCATCAAGAAATAAAGAGCTTGAGGTTTCATTAGTAATAACTTGAAGCCCGGCCACATTTTTACGATCTAGAATACTGCAACTAGATAAAAATAATGCTGAACTGATAAGAACTAATACCTTTTTCCAGATATTCATAGAGGTAGTTTAGCACAGGGCTAGTTCAATCACCTCATCCATGGTTTTGACTGGTTTAAAAATAATGTCTTTTTTAACTTGATCAGGAATATCAACTAAGTTACGTTCATTCTGTTGTGGAATAATAATGGTTTTACTGCCAGCACGATGAGCAGCAATACTTTTTTCCTTAAGTCCACCAATTCCCAATACTCTACCCCTTAGAGTAACCTCACCAGTCATGGCAATATCTTTTCTGATAGGTCGGTTGGTAAAAGCTGATACCATGGCAGTGGCGATGGTAATTCCAGCAGACGGACCTTCTTTTGGTGTGGCTCCTTCTGGTACGTGAACATGGACATCTGTTTTTTCAAAAATATTTTTGTTAATCTTTAATTTATTTAAGTTAGCTTTAACATAAGTCAGGGCTGCTTGAGCTGATTCTTTCATTACTTCACCGAGTTTACCGGTGAGTATCACTTTACCTTTTCCAGGAGTAAGAGCAACTTCAATAAATAAAATATCTCCACCTACGCTGGTCCAAGCTAGACCGGTAGCTAAGCCAACTCTATTTTTAGATTCAGTTCTGGTAAGATCATATTTTTCTGGACCAAGATAGTCTTTGAGTTGTTTTTTACTTAAGTTAATTTGTTTGACAGAATCTAATTCCTCTTCAGCGATTTTACGAGCTATTTTTCTTAAGGTTTTACCCAAAGTTCTTTCTAACTCTCTTACTCCAGCTTCTCTAGTGTAACGTTTAATGAGGTAGTGAAGGGTTGAATCACTAATTTTAACTTGTTTTTTATTTAAACCATTGGCTTCAAGTTGTTTGTTCCAAAGATGTTTTTTAGCAATATGGAATTTTTCTTCTTCGGTATAACCTGAGTAGCGAATAATTTCCAATCTATCTCTTAGGGCTGGTGGGATAGTATCTAAAACATTAGCAGTTGTGATAAAAATAACTTTAGATAGGTCTAATGGCATATCTAGATAGTGATCCTCAAACCATCTATTTTGTTCGGGATCTAGGGCTTCAAGCAAAGCTGAGGAAGGATCGCCACGGAAATCTTTACCGATTTTGTCAATTTCATCAAGCATAAAAACTGGGTCCATGCTTTTTGATTGGATAATGCCATTCACAATTCTGCCAGGAAGAGCACCAACATAAGTGCGACGGTGACCACGAATTTCTGCTTCATCTCTAATTCCGCCCAAAGAGGCTTTGGTAAATTTTCTACCCAATGCATCGGCTATTGAGCGACCAATACTAGTTTTTCCCACTCCGGGAGGGCCAACAAAGCACAAGATGGTCGGCACGTTAGCGGTTTTATCTTTAGTAATTTTTTGTTTGAGTTGTAAAACTGCTAAATATTCTAAAATACGGTCTTTGACTTCTTCTAAAGCATAATGGCTTTTATTTAAAGTTTTTTTTGCTTGTTTTAAGGTAATGTTATTTTTACTATAAATATTCCAAGGAATGTCAAAAATTGTATCTAACCAACTGTGGACATAGCCAGATTCAGGATTATTGGGAGACATTGAACGGAGGCGCTTAATTTCTTTGCTGATTTTTTTCTCAATATCTTTTTTCAAGCCAATCTTTTTGAGTTTTTCTTCATAACTTTGAGCTACTTCTTCTTCATCCTCAAGCTCGCCAAGTTCTTTTTGAATAGTACGTAATCTTTCTCTTAGCACACTTTCACGCATGCTTTTATCAAATTTTTTCTGAGTTTTATAAACTACATCTTTTTCAATTTCTAATACTTTCATTTCACGAGTAAGATGTTCGATAATTTTTTTAATTCGATCTTTAACTCTTGTAGTCTCTAAGATTTGTTGTTTTTTATTAGTATCAATATTTAAAGTGCTGGCAATTTGATCAGCTAGTTCACCTTCTGTAACTCCACTCATGAGCTTCATGAAATTAAGAAATTCTACTGGTTTACCCATGTGAATGGATTTACGGAAAATACTTTGTAAATGAGAAGCCAATGCTTTCATCTCATCATCATGTTCTACAAAATCAGTTAATTTAATCGCTTTAGCTTTAATTACTGGTTTAAGGGAAATAAATTCAGACACCTTTACTCTACCTATTCCCTTAACCAAAGCATTGACTCGACCATCAGCGTCTAGAGTATGTTCGATGCTCGCCAGAGTTCCAATGCGATACAAATTTGGGGGTTGGGGTAAGTTTATTTGAGGAGTTTTTTGGGTTAAAAGAATAACTAAATTTTTAGTGTTTTTAGCAGCTTTAATAGCATTGAGT
The DNA here is from genome assembly GCA_964423285.1 of uncultured Pseudomonadales bacterium. Taxonomy (GTDB): domain Bacteria; phylum Patescibacteriota; class Microgenomatia; order UBA1400; family PJMF01; genus JABBGTR01. The sequence goes on from CAYREI010000008.1 coordinate 21,821, forward strand.
GAAATTTTTCTACCAAAAGTTAAAACTGATTCAGTACTGGGAAAAAGAACGCCTTCTCTAATGGGTACAACTGGTAATATCAATTGATTGCTGGGTAGTGTAGTAACTTGTGTTTGCTCTGGTTTTGAGTCATTCATATTGATTAGCATTCTATCGTTTTGATTGCTAATTTACAAGATTAAAGTTGTTTATGGAAAAAGGAAATAAATAATAAAATGTGTGGGTGTGCCTCGATTCGAACGAGGGACCTCAGTCTTATCAGGACTGCGCTCTAACCAACTGAGCTACACACCCGCTATTGAGAAGAATTATTCTATCATTAATTTTTTAACTCTCAAAATCTATTTTTTTAGATTTGCTTTTCTTGCTTTCTCTAATTTTTTTTCCCAATCTTTTCCATATCTATCACTCATAATTTTTTCTAATTCTTCTTTACTTTTAGCACTATGTGTTCTTAAGTCCTTTAAAATTTCAGAGCCAGGATTTTGTTGTATTTCAGTACGTAGTTCTCGCTTTTCATTCATAATAATTTACCTTTCATTATTTAATAATTAATTTTATTCTGCTTCACTATCACTTTTATTTTTTTCTTCTCTAGCCTGTTCTGCTCGCTCTTTCCAATTTTTATCATAATTAGCAGTCATAACGTCATTGATCATTTTTTCACTTTCACCCTCTAGTCTTTTCACAGCTTTTAAAATTTGAGAATTAAGTCGTTGCTTATCTTTGCTCTCTTCTTCTTCTGTTTTTTCACTATTAGCCCAATACCCCTCTCTGCCTTGAACTTTATCTACTTGTTCTAATGCTTCTTGAAGTCTTTTTTTAGGATCTTGTTCTATCATATATTCCTTTTTATTATTTCTTCAATCATTCTACCAAAAAACCGCCAATAGTGGCGGTTTTGTTGTTATCTAGTTTTATTCTGATCCAAACATGGTGATAGAAACGCATCTTCAGCCCAGATATGGTGATCATGGGACTTGAGATATTTTTCGTGCAGATTGCTCTACACGGGAGATGGGAGGCGTGATTCTCCCAACCCA
>CAYREI010000009.1:0-19523 GCA_964423285.1 uncultured Pseudomonadales bacterium
ACATTATTAGAAAGATTGAGCTATGAAAATAAAAAAATCAACTAAGATTGTAGCTACCATTGGTCCAGCTACTGAGTCGGTTGAGACTCTCACTCAATTAGTTAAGGCCGGCATGAATGTTGCTCGCTTTAATACTAAGCACTCTGATCCAGAGTGGCATAACGAAAGAATGAAACGAGTTAAAAAGGTCTCTCAAGATTTGAACGCCCCAATTGGAATTTTAGTTGATCTTCAAGGTCCCGAGGTCAGAATCGATTTACCAGCAGAAAAATCGTTTCCTGTAAAACGAGGAGAAATAATTACTTTTTCTAGTAATTTAGAAAAAAAAGCTAAAAAAATTGTATACATTCCTGAAGGTGTCATTTCCTGCATGTCAAAAGGCAACCTTATATTACTTGATGACGGATCATGTGAATTTATCATTACTAAAATTTCAAAAGACACCATGCTTGTTAAAGCAGTTAGCGACTGCGAGGTTAAACATCGTAAAACCATGAATACTCCCGGTGCTATTTTAGGAATGCCTTCCATTACTAAAAGAGATTTGAACTACTTAGATAAACTCGATTCAAAACTGATTGATTATATCGGATTGTCTTTTGTTAGAGACGCTATAGATATTCAAAATTTAAAAAAAGAAATGGCTAAAAGAAATATCAAAGCAGCTATTATTTCTAAAATTGAAAACCAGGCTGCTTTAGATAACCTTGATGAAATTATTAATGAATCAGATGCCGTTATGATTGCTAGAGGAGACTTGGGGGTTGAAGTTGACTATCAGCAATTAGTCTATTGGCAAAAAAAGATCATTTTTAAATGCCGAAAAGCTGCTAAACCAGTTATCACCGCTACTCAAATGCTTAAATCAATGGTAGATAATCCCAGACCGACTAGAGCAGAAGTAAGCGATATAGCCAATGCAGTTTATGATGGCACAGATGCAGTTATGCTGTCTGAAGAAACTACTATCGGGAATTATCCAGTTGAATCCGTAAAAACTCAAGCAGAAATTGTTTCATACAATGAACAAAAATGTGCTCATGAAATTGAATGGCCAGAAAACAATAATAACTGTCTAGACATCACTTCCACCGTTGCTAGTTTGCTTTTTCATACTAGTCAGAAAATTGACAGAATTGTTTGTTTGACAGAGAGTGGCTATACAGCTAAATTAATTTCCAGGTTCCGTCCTAAACAATTAATCTATACTATAACTAGCACCCCTAAAACCTACCGTCAGCTTTCACTTGTTTATGGATGCAAACCTTATTTGGTGGAAATTCCAAAGGGAAAAATTACAATTGATAACAAATTTATTAAAAGTCTTGAAAAAAAAGAGATTGTCAAAAAGGGAGAACTAGTACTTTTCATTCATGGCCCAATTTGGAAAAAATCCGGAGAAACTAACACTCTCTCTTTAGTCAATATTTAAATTCTGATATATTAAAAAGAATCTAAACAAATAGCTTAGTAAAATTATAAAAAAAAGGGAACTTGCCATGAGTAAAAAAGGAAATGGTTTATTAGCTTTAATAACCGGAGTTGCTACTGGAGCGGCTGCTGTATTTTTTAGCAAAAAAGAAAACAGAGCTAAGACTGTGAAAGTAGTCAAAAAAGCTAAAACTTCAGCTAAAAAAGCTGTCAATGCAGCTAAAAGAAAAACTGCTCCAAAAAAAACTACCAAAAAATAATTTTTAATCTAGTTGGTGCCATTTAATTAAATGTTGATCAATATTGTTGTCAAAGAATTGACGAATATATTGGTTTTTATTTTGAACTCCTAAAATATATTTAAAGCTTCTCACGTTAACTGCAACTCTTGGTGCTAAATTAATCGTTACAGCCAAAAAAATAGATAAAAGAATTGGATAGTAAAATTGAAAATTCTTTTGACTTAATTTAGCTACACCCCAAATGGAAATAATTGTCCAAGTCACAAAACCAGATATGGCATAACGCGTTGACAATGGTGGTAAATACCACCAAATAAGTATCTGCCAGACTGTAAATATTGTTATCCCTAATAACAACTTATTTTCTTTTAATTTTTTAAGATAGAAAAATAATACTGGCAAAAAAAGAATTAATATAAAAGAAGTATAGTCTTTAGCTGTTATTAAATTACTTGGTAAGAATGGTAATGATTTTGTCCTTTGCCAAAAAAAAGATACTAGAGAATCATTTCCTCCTATCTCTCCTATTTTAATTAGATGTTGAGAAAAAGAAAAAAGGGGATTGCCAGTTTTTAAGTAGGCGAAAAAGTAAAAGGGGAAAGGTAAAATCAGCGACCCAAATAAAAAACTAAGTAGTTTGCCAATTTTTTCTTTCTTACTCCAAATAAAAATTAAACACATAAACACTGGTAGGAGAAAAAGTGAAAATAGCTTAGTAGCCAAAGACGCTCCGAATAACAAAGCTGAGACAAGCAACCATTTTTGCTGCTGGGTGTCTCTCCATCTTATTAAAACCGCCAGTGAACTTATTTCCCATAATGCTTTAGCTACATCAACATAAAAACTTGCAGATTGCCACGACACAACTTGAAAAGTAGAAACAACTAAAACTACTATTAGTGACCAAAAATTGTTTAAAAACTTTTTTGACAAAACGTAAGTAGAAAAAATAAATGCCAAACCAAATAAATATGCTACGATTTTTGAACCAAATTCTCCAGCAAAAAAAAAGCCTACTCCAAATATTAAATCACTTAACAATGGATTTACTGATTGATAAAGTTCTGGTAAAAAAACCAATTTTCTTTGTTCTAAAATAGTTTTAATAACTGGTAAATGGTACCAAACTGCGTCAAAGCCTACCTCTGGAGTAAAAACTTGTACCAGATGTGACAACCAAATAAAAATTAATGAAATGATTGTTGTTTTCTCAAGTAGCTTTTGCATGAACGATGTATCCAGATTATAATTGAAAGATTCATAACTTAAAGCGCCAGTAGCTCAGCGGATAGAGCAACTGCCTTCTAAGCAGTAGGCCGTGGGTTCGATTCCCTCCTGGCGCACACAACCGCTTAACTTTTATCTATAAACAATGTAGAATTACCAAGATTTATGTTGATTCCAAAACAGAAGCCAAAGGCTATTATCACTGATGTTGACTCTACTTTAACTGAGCGAACTACTTGGTATGAATTAACCGAAAGGCTAGGTGCTTCTCCGTATGAACATGCCAGTCTATTTAGAAAATTCCTCGAAGGAGAGATTAGTTATAAGCAAGTTAAAAAGGATCTCTTCAAACTTTGGAACGTAAATGGTCCAATTCATAAGGACAAATTAATTAAAATTTTCAATGAAATTCCTCTTAGGGGAGAAGCGTTTTCATTAATCAACAAACTTAAAGAAGATGATTATACCTTGTGTCTTATATCTGGTTCTATTGAAATGTTTATTGCTGAAATAGCTAAAAAATTTAAGGTAAATCACTATTATGGTAATTCAATTTTTCATTTTGATGAAAATGGGTATTGGACTGACCTTGAATATACAAAAGATGAAAAATGTTTAAAGGTAGAACAATTTGAAGATTTTCTTGAGAAAACTGGTTTCAAAGCAGAAGAATGCATTGCCATTGGAGACAGTGAAAATGATTTGGGAATATTTGGTAAAATCCCTGGTATTGTAGTTAATCCAAAATCTGATCTTTTAAAAGAACTTGCCTGGCAAGAAGTTAAATACCTCCCTCGAGTGTTACAGCTTCTTGAATCCATCTAATAGTGATATAATTCCCAGACTTAATAATCCTATAATAAATAATGATAAATCCAGAAGCTATTGCTTTTATTGACATTGATGGAACCGCCCTAAGAAAAGAAGGAAAGGATAGCAATTATTGGGAAAATGAATCTTGGTTCCTACTTACAGCTGGCTTTGGAGCCAGCATAGAAGAACATAAAAATATATATGGGGAATATAGAGATGGTATTACCCATGATGATAAAGCTGATCAAAAATTGCATGATCAAATGTCACAAAAACTCATAGAACTCTGGAAAAAATCGTGGGGAGCAAATATAACCATAAAAGATTTATTAGCAGTATGTTTAGTCATAAAAGAGCATCTTTCAGAAGAATTTAAAACAGCAATAGCAGAATTAATATCAAATAATATTTTAGTTATTGCAGGAACTAGTGGGTTTGAACTAGCTGCTCAAGCTATTGCAGAAGCTCTCAATTTAAATGAACAATCTATCGAGGAAAATGGTGATAATAAAAAATTAGAATATTGGTTTGGTAACACTGAATTCCTTTTTAATAAAAGGGGGGGGTTAACAAAATTTAAACATGACAAAGATCTCCCTGGACGTAAAGTAAAGCAAGCTCAAGAAAAAATTACAAAAATAACTAGCCTTATTGGCAAGGAAATTCCCGTAATTGCGGTAGGTGATGGTCCATCTGATCTTGGTTTATTTTTTCTTTATTATGGAATTGCTTTCCAACCAACCAATACAAATGTAAATTTAGCAGCTCAAGCAAAAGCAGAAAATTGGAATGAGGTGGTAACTAGTGCTCTACTTTATTTAAAAGAAAAAGAAAAAGCTATATAAGATTGAAATTTTCAGATCAATGCTAAGTTAAAAATTTTAATGTATAATTCTCTCTTACTGTTTTAATATCAAATTATAGGTGGCTGTAGCTCAGTTGGTTAGAGCGTCCCCCTGTGGAGGGGAAGGTCGCGAGTTCGAATCTCGTCAGCCACCCAATTAAATTGATTTAATCATAAAAATTTTATAAAATGTATTTATTGGCAAAATAAAATAAAAAATATGAATGAAACAAATATAGGAATTACACCAAAAGATACAACTGAGGAACTAGCTGAAATAATTGCTAGAGTACAAAAAAATTTAGAAGCTGAAAGAAAAAAAACCGCAGAATCTATTGCCACTAAAAAAAGAAAAAGCGAAAAACTAAAACAAGAAAACGCTAAAGGTTAAGCTGTAATTAGTTTCTCCATGACATATAGTCACCACAGTTATATCGATCTCCAAATAGTCTAAAATACTCATCTTAAAATAATTGCTGTCAAATCTTATTCGATCACAATTCGAGCATCAAGAACTTTTACCCCTTTTCCTTGAGGCAATACTAAAAGTGGATTGATATCTAACTCAACAATCTCAGGAAAATCAGTGACTAATTGAGATAATCGCAAGATGGATTCAATGATAGCCTCTACATCAAGAGCTAATTGGCCTCTAACGCCTTCGAATATTTCATGCATTCTTAGTGATGAAATCATTCTTTCAGCATCTGCTTTAGTGAGTGGGGCATATGCGAGCTGAACATCTTTGAGTACCTCTACATAGATGCCTCCAATCCCAAACATAATCATCGTACCCAGACCAGAAGCTTTATTAACACCCAAAATAGTCTCGGTACCATTGTCTGGAGCCATTTCCATCAACAAGACGCCTTCTAGTTCGGCATCTGGTTTATTTTTTGAAACTATTTTGATCATCTTCTTATATTTTTCTTTAACATCATCCTTAGTGACATTAAGCATTACTCCACCTACATCTGATTTATGCAAAATATCTGGAGAGACAATTTTCATTGCCATTGGTCGGTTTATTTCTTTTGCTACTTTCAGTGCTTCATCAGCATTAGAGGCTTTTTTACTCTTGAGCAATGAAAAATTGTAAGCCTCAAATATAGCTAGTGCCTGAGCTTCAGGAAAGCTAGTTTGGCCTTTTGTCTTTGCTTCTTTAAATATCTTAGCCACCCTATCTTTATCTACGTCATTAAACAATGCTATTTTTTCAGATTTTAAATTTGTTAGTTGATAATAATCTTCCAAAACTCCTAAAGATTTCGCAGCTGGTTCTGGAAAAACAGCAGTCACAATTTCAGCTTGGTGTAGTATTTCGACACCCGGCTTAACAGTTGGTTGACCCATAAAACTAACCACAATTGGTTTATCAAAGTTTTTCTTAACTTCAACTATAGCTTGGGCAGTTTCTTCTATTTCAGTCATAGACTGAGGAGTCAAGATGACTAAAAGAGAATCTACTCCTTTATCTTTAGCTATCACTTCAAGAGTTTTTTGATATCGATCAGCTCTAGCATCTCCTATGACGTCGATTGGATTTTTGACATTTGCTGCCTCTGGCAAGAACTCTCTTAAAGCATCTTGGGTTTTCTGTGATAGTTTTGCTAATGCTAAATCTGATTTAATTGCTTCATCTGTAGTCAACACTCCAGGACCGCCAGCATTAGTGACAATGCAAACATTTTTAGCTGATACAATTTCATTTTTTGAAAAAATTTGAGCAAAATCAAAAAGTTGAGAAACACTCTCTGCTCTGATGATGCCAGCTTGTTTAAAAAGTGCATCATAGGCAGCATCTCCGCCACTCAAAGACCCAGTATGAGATGCAACAGCAGAAGCTCCTTCATTGGTACGACCTGATTTGAGCATAATAACGGGTTTAGGGTTATCAGAATTATTGATCTCCTTAATGACCCCTATAATCTTGTTGGCGTTTTCAAGCTGTTCGACATATAGTGCAATTACTTTTGTCTTAGGATCATCTTTCAAATAATTGATCAGCTTGAGCTCATCAGTACTTGCTTTATTGCCAATACTCAAAAACTTAGAAAATCCAATCCCAAGATCTTCAGCATAATCCAATACAGAAGTACACAAAGCTCCACTCTGAGAGATAAAGGCGATATTGCCAACTTTAGGCATAAGAACCGCAAATGAAGCATTCATTTTAATTTCTGGATTGATAACACCCAAACAGTTTGGTCCAATCAAAGTAATATTCAATTTTCTGCAAGTTTGAGCTATTTCTTGTTCAAGCTCCAGGTTTCCAATTTCTTTAAATCCGGCAGAGATAACAGCAACTGCTTTAACTCCTTTTTCATGAGCTTTAATAATAGCTTCATTGGCATATTTAGCAGGAATAGCAATGATGGCTAAATCAATAGATCCTGAGATTTCTTCAATACTGTGCAGTACTTTTTTACCATATAACTCATCTGCACTTGGATTGATAAAATATATTTTGCCCTCATATCCTTGCTCAACTAAATTTTTTGCGATATCGTTACCGACAGTTTTTTCTCTTCGAGAAGCTCCAATCACTGCAATAGCTTCAGGATAAAAAATTTTTTGAAAATTCATAGCTTTACCTTTTTAGACTAATTACTTCTAGATACGTACTCGCCGCTGGTAGTATCAATTAATAAAACATCACCTTTTTTAACAAATAGAGGCGCTTGAACTACCAAACCTGTCTCTAAAGTGACATCCTTTTTAGCTGCTTTAGCTCGATTACCCGCAGTAGCCTCAGGAGCGTTTGTCACTTTTAGCTTTACCTTAGGAGGTAAACTTACACCCACTGGCTTGTCTTCAAAAGACCGCACATAGACTTTAGTTTCTGCAATCAACATTTTCTCCTTACCATCCAACAAACTAATGGGAACAGAAAGCTGTTCATAATTACGTGGATTCATAAAAAAAGCTTCGCTGTTGTCTGCATACAAAAACTGCATCTCCATACTTGGTACATCTAGTTCTTCTATGTTGCTTCCACTCTTGAAGGTCACGTTCTGATTACTACTCCCGTCGAGACTTCTAACCTTCATCTTCATATGAGCACTACCTCGACCACAAAAAGAAAATTCCGTATCCATCACTAAAAATGGCTTATTCTTATAACGAATATAGTTACCTTTTCTAATATTACCGGCTTTCATAAAAGTACCTCTAAAATCCTTGCAATTTAAGCATTATATACCCATAGTAAAGAGCCAAAACTAGAAAAGATTCTTTGCGCTCTAATTTTTTTCGACTGAGCAAAAATAAAATAATAATAATCGAAGTCACCATTAAAAATGGCAGATCGAAGTTGGTAATATTTCGAGGTACTTTCCAGCCTCCAATGGTAGCACTCAACCCTAAAGCCAAAAGTATGTCCACAATATTACTGCCAATCAAGTTTCCAACTGACAACCCACTCGAACCTCTAAGAATAGCATTAATGGAAACTACTAATTCTGGCAAACTAGTGCCTACTCCTATCATGATAATTCCCACTAGCATCTGACTGATATTAAGCATTTCTGCAATAACCAGTCCCTCAGTAATAACTAAATGAGATGTGGCTGCTATAACTACTAAGCCAATTGCTAATTCAAGTAAAAAATACCATATTGGATGACGGTATTTTTTTAATATTCTTTTATGCTTGCTATGTTTTTTAGCTAATTTAGACATTTTGCGTTCATTAGTGCCCAAAATCACCAAGTACAAGACATAGCCCGTTAATAAAAATATCCCTTCAGTGGGGGATAAAAAACCATCTTGAGCAAAAAGCCAAAAAGCTAAAGCGCTAGCAATCATGATTGAGCCATTAGAAATAATTTCCTGTTTATCTATTTCTAGAACCTTTAACACTCCAGCTATACCTAATACCAAACCAATTTGACCCATAGTAGAGCCGACAATATTACCTATTACTAGTCCTGCGGTCTCAACTCCCGCTGATTGCTCAATTGCGCCTGTAATAGAAATAATTACTTCTGGCAAATCAGTCCCTAAAGCTAAGATAGTCATGCCAATAAATGTTTCCGAAAGACCTAATTTCCTGGCTATGCCTAAGGATCCTTTGGTAACTGCATCAGCTCCAACCCATAATCCTAATAAACCCACTACAAACAAAAGATATGTCATTGGTTAAGTATAGTTAAGATCAAGCCAGTCAGAAAGTAGGAAGTCAAGTTTGTAATGAAGAAAAATACTAAGAATTCTCTTCATGAGCGGGTAGCGGGAATCGAACCCGCATCTTCTCCTTGGAAGGGAGATATACTAGCCTTTGTACTATACCCGCATGTTAAATTTAGGCCTAATTATAACCTTAATCAAGATTGATGAAAATTACTATTTTTATTAATACTCTTATTTTTCATTTAATAATTTATAATAAAAAATGTATCATTATATTATAGTTTAAAGTACATAATATTTATTATGAAAGGCAAATATGTCAGATGAATCAATAAGGATAACGGAAGAAGATATTATCCGAACAAGAAAAGAACAGGGGTTGGAGCTAAGTGATGAAGAAAAAGAACAATATAGAACTAGAGTCTTAGCAGTATTGAAAAACATAAATAAACAACTCGGTGGAGCTACCGGTATTATGATGTCAGAGCTTAGAGCTAGTTTTGACTTGGAAGAATGGGAAAGTGTTGGGATCGGAATTAACCAAATGATTCAAAAGTTGGAAAAACAGACTTGATCTATCTTTTCCTAATTTAAAAATTACTAACTGAATTTTTTATCTTTTTCAATCTGACAAATTATGTCGGGGAGACAGGACTTGAACCTGCGACCTCGCGCTCCCAAAGCGCGCGCGCTAGCCATCTGCGCCACTCCCCGTTATTTTAAATCTCAATGTGCCGAAGGAGGGACTTGAACCCACACGGTGTTGCCACCATCAGATTTTAAGTCTGACGCGTCTACCAGTTCCGCCACTTCGGCTAACTATAATAATCTTAACTCCATTTTAAGAGATTTACATTATACAATATCGTATATGAGGAAACTTTACGAAATCGTCGGATTAGGTGGTGCTTTTGACCACTTTCACATCGGGCATGAACACTTTATTGAATTTGCCAGTCAATTTGGCCAGCATCTTCACGTTGGCGTTACCCATCCTAAACTAACTCAAGCAAAAACTTTAGCTCATTTAATAGAGCCATATGAAACTAGAAAACGAGCTGTAAAAAAATTCTGCAAAGCTCATCAAATCTCAGCTAACATCACTCAATTAAACGATATTTATGGACCCACCGTAATCGAAAAAACAAAAATTAAGGCTCTGGTAGTGACTGAAGATACTCTTATTGGTGCAAGTAAAATAAACCAAGCAAGAACCGCCATGGGCTTATCCCAATTGCCTGTTCAAGTTTGTCCATTACTTAAAGATAAAACTGATCAAATCATCAATTCTGAAAAAATTAGGGCTGGGGAAATTAATAGAGTGGGGGAAATCTATGAGCAAATTTTCGCTCAGGATTTAGTTATAACTGACGAACAACGACAATTTTTCAGTCAACCCCAAGGAGAACTAGTTGATCAACCCGAGGCTAAGAACGACTCTTTAATCTGTGTGGTTGGTGATAGCAGCTTAGAAAAATTTATCCAAAATAACTGGCGTTATGATTTAGCAGTTTACGATCTCAGACAACAACGTCAGATAGTAGATTCACCAGTACTTATCAATTTAAATCCTGACATCACTGTTAAAAATCCTGCTGGATCAATTAATTCAAAATTGACTCAAGTTTTAAAAAAACACAAATTAATTTTTGTTGAGGGCGAAGAAGATCTTGCGGCCGTAGCGTTAATGCTACTTTTACCTCTAAAATCACAAATTTATTACGGACAACCAAACCAAGGATTAATTAAAATGATAGTAACTGAAGAAAAAAAAGATCAGTTCTATCAAATCTTAAACACCTAACCCAAATCTTTCACGAAACTATAAAACCTGCTAAAGTAAAATAATGCAGCCTTTGGCGATAACACTACGACCACAAAATCTAGATGAATTCATTGGTCAAGAACATTTGGTGGGTAAAAACAAACCACTGCGCAAAGTTATTGAAGAAGGTAAAATTTTTTCCATGATTTTTTGGGGACCACCAGGGGTAGGAAAAACTACTTTAGCTCGCTTGATTGCCAAAAAACAAGATCGAAATTTTATTGAAATGTCAGCAGTCTCTGCAGGTAAAAAAGATGTCCGGGAAATTGTAGAAAGTACTCGTCAACAACGCCAACTCACTCAAAACTATAAAGCGCCGATATTTTTTTTAGATGAGATTCACCGCTTTAATAAACTTCAACAAGATTTTTTATTACCGTATACAGAAGATGGCACGATCATTTTAATCGGAGCTACTACAGAAAATCCTAGCTTCGAAATTATTTCGCCCCTATTGTCACGCACCAGAATATTTGTTTTAAAACAACTTGAAGAAGAAGAATTATTACAAGTTGTAGAAAGAGTAGAGAAGCATTTCAAAAAAAAGTTTAAAAAAGCTGCTAAAGAATGGCTCGTGTCCTATTCTAATGGTGATGCTCGTAAATTACTCACCATTGTTGATAATACTTTTGAACTATATAAAAACCTGGAGTTAGACTCGCTTAAAGAAGCTCTGCAATCGCAACACTTACGCTATGACAAACAAGGCGAAGAGCACTATGACACTATCAGTGCTTTTATTAAATCCATGCGCGCCAGTAATGCTGATGCTGCTTTGTATTATTTAGCCAGAATGATCAATGCAGGTGAAAAACCAGAGTTTATTGCTCGAAGAATGGTGATTTTTGCCAGCGAAGACATTGGATTGGCCCAACCCACTGCACTAGTAGTTGCTAATGCAGTTTTTGATGCAGTCCACAAAATTGGCTATCCTGAAGCCCAGATAAACCTAGCTCATGGTGTGTCATATCTATGCAAAGCTAAGAAGGATCGCAGTGCCTATAATGCCTATTTCAAGGCTTTAGACGATGTAAAAAAATATGGTAATCTACCGATTCCACTAGAAATCCGCAATGCTCCCACAAAACTAATGAAAGATTTAAATTATGGTAAAGACTATGAGATGTATTCTAAGAAAAGCTTATTGCCAAAAAAATTGAAAAACAAAAAATATTTAAAAAAATAAGTAAACTAACAGTTTTATTACACCTCGCGAAGTTATGAATTGTTAAATTAAATTTGTGACTCCTCAGCAAACTTTACAAAAATATTTTGGCTTCGATAACTTCCGACCTGGACAACTTGATATTATTAACTCAATTTTTGCTAAGCAAGACACACTAGCTATTCTTCCAACTGGTGGTGGTAAATCAATTTGTTTTCAAATCCCTGGATTAATAATGACAGGAACGACATTAGTTGTTTCGCCTCTAATTTCTCTTATGAAAGACCAGGTCGATGCTTTATCAAAGAAAAACATCTCGGCAACGTACATTAATAGCTCTTTAAACAAGAAACAAATTCTGTCTAGATTCAAACAAATGTCAGCCAAAAAATTTAAATTTGTTTATATCGCTCCAGAAAGATTACAGACAGTTCAATTTATTAAAGTCTGTCAACAAATTAAAATTCCATTTATTGCAATTGATGAGGCTCACTGTATTTCTATGTGGGGTCATGACTTTCGCCCTAAATATACTAAAATTAATCAGTTTGTCAATAAATTAACCATACAACCTGTGATTGCTGCTTTTACTGCTACTGCCACCAAAAGGGTTAGAGAAGATATCGTCGCTAGCTTAAAATTAGTCCAACCTCAAATTTTTTTAAATAGTTTCAAAAGAGATAATTTATCATTCCACACTACCACTTGTGCTGATAATTTTTCTCAACAATTAGCTTTATTTATTATTCTTAAAAAACATCCAAGACAGGCCGGAATTATTTATACTACTACTCAAAAAAAAGCAGAATATTTAGCAGAGCTAATTAAACATTATTTAGGAAATAATTTTCCGATAAGTGCTTATCACGCAGGATTGGAGGCTGATCTACGTGCAACTATCCAAGATCGCTTTCTAGATAATCAGCTCCAGATTATTACGGCCACCAATGCTTTTGGCATGGGGGTGGATAAAGCCAACGTTAAGTGGGTAATTCATTATCAAATATCCGGTAATTTAGAAAATTATTACCAAGAGGCGGGTAGGGCAGGGCGGGATCGTAAGCCAGCCAATTGTTATCTATTGTTTAATTTAGCTGATATTGAAATTCAAAAAATATTTATTAATCAAGCTCATCCTGAAAAAGATGATCCGATACGAATTCATCAGCTAAATCAACTTCAACAGATGATTTCTTATGCTAAATCTAGCGTCTGCCGCCAACAATTCATTCTTAAATATTTTGATGAGATAGGAGAAATTTGCGGACAATGTGATGTTTGCCAACACACTCAACTCAAACCAGCTATTGTTGATCAGCAATATTATCAATTTCTCTTTCAGACAAAGCAACGTCTCCCAGCCCAAATTTTTACTCCAAAATTGATTCAGCTCCTAAGCATTCATCGTCCTCAAACTAAAGATGAATTTTTAAAAATTCCCGGTATTGGTGCTGGCTGGATAGAGAAGTGGTATAATTTGGTGTCTAAAATACTCGAGAAAAGGAACTTTGATGTCAATGACACTAAAACAACTTACAACTGAATACCAAAAAATTGCTGATTTCATTAACGATCGTTGGCCACTCAAAAATAAAGAGCAACGAATTTTTGCTCGTACCATGAAGGTCGTTGAAGAATTGGGAGAATTAGCTGACGAAATTCTTACAGGTATGAATCTTCAGCGGAAATCTAAAATCGCCAAATTTTCTCAAGAAAATGTTAAAGATGAGTTAGCTGATGTTTTAGCATCAGTAATTTTGCTAGCTATTGAACTGGAAATTGATCTTGATAAAACAATGAAGAAAAAAATTCAGTATACTCGAGAAAGATTTGAAATTAATTCAAAGTCATAAACTGATATAGTTCACCATCTTTAAAACCTTTTTTTCGATAATATTCCTTAGTTCCAATTCCAGAAATAACAGCTAATTTTTCGTATCCATTCTCAGTAGCAATCTCTTTAGCTTTCTGAATTAATCTGGTCCCAAACCCTAGATGCTGTGGGCGCTGTTGATCTTTTTTCCCAATCTTCACAGCTTGACCATAGACATGAATTTCTCTAATCATGGCACTCTGTTCAAGCTCTTTAATAAAAGGTTTTTCTTTAGGTAAACTTAAACGTAAAAATGCCACGATTTTATCAGGACTATTAAGTTGTGGCACCACAAATTGTAAAAACTTTTCCTCACCGACACTGGTTTGATACGCCACTTCAGTCAATTGAACTGTTTTTTCATCAAATTTTTGATGACGAATTTCGCGTGCACGAATATCTGACATCTGTTGACCAAGTTGATCTAAATGTTGCTCGGCAATTTGTCGAAAATTAGTTTTTTTATTACCTTCTACAATATCGGTTGAAGGAATATCTCTCAACACTCTGGTCAAACGACAATACTGTGGGGTATTGATTAAAACATAACTTAAAACTTCTAGTAGTTCTTCATGATTATATGGCTGCCACCGACCATCCAGGTAATACTGCATGAGCTGCGCGCTAGATAGCAAAGAACATGGATAAATTTTTAATTCATCAGGTCTAAAGTCTTGATCTTTAAATAATTTATCATAATCTTTTTTATCACCCTCAACATTAGATCCGTAAAGATTTGCCATCCAATGAGCATGAATTTTAAACCCTGCTAAGCGTAATAATCTAACAGCTTTTCTAGTTGCAGCTACATTATGACCGCGCTTATTTTTTTCTAAAACTTCATCGTCAAGACTCTGAAATCCGATTTGAGCTTTGGTTGCACCTAGACGACGAATTCTAATGACTTCAGCTTCTGAAATATTATCCGGCCTGGTTTCTACCACTAAACCTATACAACGTTGGGCTGCGGTTTCATTTATTTTTTGCAGTGCTCCTAGCTCTTCCCAGTTAGCAGTTTGATATTGATCAAAACCACCTATTTTCTCAGGGGCGGTATACACTTCTGAAATAATTTGATTGTAGGTTTTTTTAAAACTTTTACCCTTAATATTTTTCTCTTGTAAATCTTGCTTATTTTCTTCAGGATTACTGCTTAATGGATGAGCCTTCATCTTTTTTAATTTTTGGTTCATTTGTTTATAGTGTTTAAGCACTTCATCGCGACTGTCTTTATTTCCATATTCATTTAAAGCTCTAAAACACTCCTTAATGAACCAGATCTGATACGGCTCAGGATAATATGACCAGGTTCCACCCAAAATAATTAATTCAACTTTATCTACATTATGTCCAATTTCATCTAAGGCTTTAAGTCGGTTGTAAGTTTGCAAATAAGGATCAAAATAATTTCTCTCAGCTCGCTGTGCACCGGGTTCATCAGCTAAATAACTTTTGGGCATTCTAATATCACTCGGACAAAAAATGCATTTTCCAGGGCAGGGGAAAGGCTTGGTTAAAACAGTAACTGGAGTTACTCCAGAACTAGTTCTAATTGGTTTTTTTCGTAGCCATTTCATAATTCTTGGCTGCTGATGCAATAATCCATGTGTATCGACAAGTTTCCGATATGCAAAAACTAATTCATGTTTGGTAAATAATTTTCCTGGAGATTTAGGATATTTCTTAACAATTTGAGCTAATTTCTTTTTATTTAAAACTAGAGTATTTTCCAGTTCTTTAAATAAAGAAATCAATATTTGTTGATATTCCTGATCAGGTAAATGATATGATGTCATGTAGCCATATTATAACGCTCATCATGAATAAAACTCTCATTAATCAACTTAACCGTATTAATAAACAATTTTACAAACAAGTGGCAGCCTCTTTCAGTGATTCTCGAAGCTATTACTGGCAGGGCTGGAATAAGTTAGTGCCATATATTCAGGAACTAGCTCAAAACTATCATGGTCAGATAACAGTTTTAGATATTGGCTGTGGCAACGGTCGTTTTGGTTCTTTTTTAGCTGAACAACTCCGAGATATTAAAATCAAATATATCGGCATAGATAATAGCAAAGAGTTACTTAAAATTGCTCAATCTCAAACACTTTCTCAAAATATCAAATTAGAATTTGTTGAACTCGACATTGTTGAAACATTATTAGATGAATCATTAGAAAAAAAACTTCAATCTTTTTCTCCTCATTTTATTACTGCTTTAGGAGTATTGCATCACATTCCAAGTTTCCAATTGCGCCAAGATTTTATCTCCCAATTGGCTAGTGCATTGCCCAATCTTGGATATCTAGCTTTTACTACTTGGAATTTTTTAGATACTAAAAGATTCAAGAAGAAAATTGTTGAGCCCAGCCAAATAAAAATTGATCCACAAAAACTAGAAAAACATGATGTGATTTTAGATTGGAAAAGAGGACAAACAGCTCATCGTTATTGTCACTATACTGATCAAGAAGAGCTACAAAAATTTATCGAGGCTTCAAAATTAGAATTAATTTCTCAATTTAAAGCAGATAGTAAGAGTGGCAAACTTAATACCTATACTATATTAAAAAAGTGAGTTTTTATTTTTATTTAGCAAGAGTCCTAGTCTCTTGATATATTTCTTGGTAAAATAATGGTTCTTAATGCCCCGTCGTCTAATGGCAGGACAGTGGCCTTTGAAGCCATCAATCTTGGTTCAAATCCAAGCGGGGCATCACATTTGTGAAACAAACTTCATTTTGGACAATATCCGAACTATTTAATTGCATTTTTCAAAAGCAGGTAAATGCTTTTGTTGTGAGGCATTCATTAGATTTTCAAAAACTAATGTAATATCTTCATATGCAGTAACAGCTGGCAATAATTCATCTCTATATAAAGCAGCATTGGCTATTTCTGCATCTACGCCAATTTGACAGGCTTCTTGCAAAGTGGCTGGGGCTGATACTTTACTTGGCCAATCATTTTCTGGTATTTCTAAACCATATTTATCATAAATAGTTTTTAGCGAAGCAATGTGTTGTTCTTCTGCACCTTTAATCATCGAAAATGGTCTAGTTGATCCAAACTTAGCAATTACTGTTTTGTAGACTGACAAAGCTTTATATTCATCATTGATGGCTTCATCAAGAGCCGTCTGTACTTCATTTGGTAAATCTCCCACTGGATATTCAACACCTTTCACCAGTAAACAATCATCTGCTAAACAATTTTCTTTATTAGGCTGTTGATTGTCGTTTTGACCAACTTCATTTTCATAATCAAAGCGTGTTGATTGGGTATTAGTTTGTAATTTGGAGTTATTTTGACTTTGCTTAGTTAAAAAGTAAGTTCCAAAAATTCCAACAAAAAGAACAATTCCAAAATAAAGGGGTAGTTTATTTTTCATAAATCCATCCTTTTTCAATTTGGTTTATTTTAATAATCTAATTAGCAAATCTTTTGGCTAACCAACCAAATAGACTAAAACCAGAGAGTTGATCTTCAAGCTGGACATCAAGACTGTCTGCTTCTGTTTGTAGTTCATCAATAGCAACTTGAACATCCTCAGCATTAGTTGTGTCTACATCATCTTTTATCTTTTCTAATTTATCAATATCATTGCGCAAACTAACAACATCACTTCTTATTTGCCCTGCATTTTTATAATCAGGTCCAATTAAAAACTTCATAGCTTTACCTCTTTTATCCATAGTTTTAATAGCTGTTTGAGTTTTTGTTTGTATTTGTTGGTGACTTTGGACCATTGTTCTCATTTGTTCACCAATTTCTGGATTATTAGTCCTTTCACTAACTCTATTAAGACTTTGAGTGGCTTTTCCAATGCCCTGATTTCCAGATTCAGAATTAACTCCATTGCCAAAGCCCAGCCTGTTGATCCACTTGACCTTGTTGATTACCTTGGGGGAGAACCACAGCATCATCTTCATGGAGTGTTGGATCTTGAATTCTTTGCTGTGAGCCATTGTTTTGACCTTGAGCTAGAACCAAAGTAGGTGTGACACACATAGCTAATGAAATAATACTAAAAGTAATGATTTTTTTCATAATTTTTCCCTAAATTATTAAGTATTAATATTATTCTAGACTTTTTTTTATAACTTGTCGAATAAAAAAAAATCTTCATTCTCCATAAAGAAAGTTCATATTTCGTTGATTATTAGCATCAAAGAAAATTTTGTTTTGACAAATATAGAAAGTTTTTGATTCTTTAAGAATAAGTTTGGAGTTTCCCTAAAGCATATAGCTATATTTACATGATATTATAATTAAGAAAGTAGGTGGTGTGGTTTTTTGGAAGATTTTAAAAAAATAATTAAAACTTATGGAGGTAAACTAATAATGCCAAGATTTGGGATCGGAAGAGGCTTGGGTAGAAGTAGAAGGCGAGGTCGAATGGGAGGACCATTTGCTGCTGGGCTTGGTGGAATTTGTATTTGTACCAACCCAGAATGTAAAAACGAGATTTCCCATCGAGTTGGAGTTCCTTGTTATCAAATAAAGTGCAGTAAATGTGGTTCGCCGATGATTAGGAAAAAATAAAGAGAGGGCAAAAAATGGAAAAGGTATCCACTGTTAATTTTGATGATGATTATATTAAAAACGAAATTTGGAGAATAATTGAGATATGGCTAAAATAGAAAAACTTAAAGAGGGTCAAAGGGTAGCTGAAACAGCTATTTGGCTAGAAGGAGTTTTGGTTGGAGCTAAAATAATTATTGGTTTGTTGTCCCAAAGCCTTGTTCTTATTTCAGATGCTGTTCATAGTGCCTCCGATCTTTTATCAGTTATAACTTCTTGGTTTGGTTTAAAAATCGCCCAAAAAAAACCAGACGAACGGTTTTCTTACGGTTACTATAAAGCAGAGAGTTTGGGAACATTGATAATTTCTTTTCTTTTCCTTTTTGCCTTTTGGGAAATGTTCACTCATGGTTATGCCAAACTATTTTCTTTTTCTTTAATTAAAATTCCCCTACTAGCTTTAGCTATTTCTTTAACTGATGCCCTGGTTTTGTTCTTTTTTGGAACTTATGAAATCAAAATAGGAAAACAAGTTAATGCTCAGAGTTTAATTGCGATGGGTAAAGAAAATAAAACTCATATTTTTTCCTCAATGGCTGTTTTTATTGGAACTTTAGCTGCTTATTACAATGTTCCTTATGTTGAAGGATTAATAACAATTATTATTTCCTTTTTGATATTGAGAATTGGTCTAACCACCGCTAAAAATTCCGCTTTTGCCTTAATGGATGTCAGTCCTGGTAAAAAAATTGAACAAGGAGTAGTTAAAGCAATAGAGTCTGTTGCTGGTATTGAAGAATTTTATGATTTACGCTTGCGGCAATCAGGCCCCTTTGTTTTGGGAGAAACAAAAATTGGCATTAGGAAATCTATCGACGTTGAGAAGGCACATGAAATAGCTGATAGGGTTGAAAATGAGGTTAAAAAAAACGTTTTTCAAATAGAATCTTTTATGGTTCATGTTGAACCTTTCAAGAATGACTGGCGTCATTTAGTTTTTCCAGTTTCAGAAAAACAAGAACTCAACTCAAAAATAAGTGATAACTTTAGTCGGGCACTTTACTTTTTATTTGTTAATTTTAAAAAGGACAAGCTTAAAGGTTTTTATTTTCTTAAAAACCCCTACAAAGGGAAAAAGGTAAAAACTGGACTGGCTGTAGCTAAATTAGTTATCAAGCAAAAAAGTGATATATTAATCACTAAAGAAATTGGTGAGATTACCTACTTTGCTTTAAAAGATAATATGTTTGATATATTCCAATCAAAAGACATAATTGTTAAAAAAGCCATAAATAATTTTTTAGGAGGTAATCTCAGAGAATTAAAAAAAGCAACTAAATCTTTTTGAAATCAAAAGGGACTAGGTGGGTTCAGACCGACCCGCTCATCAACTAAGCTTCTTGCGTACAAAAAGTTGCTAGTTGTTCAATAAAATTTGCTACTCC